>NZ_JBEZXS010000017.1:0-168499 GCF_040638185.1 Streptomyces sp. NPDC026672 | reverse complement strand
TGTTGAGTTCTCAAGGAACGGACGCTTCCTTCGTACTCACCCTTCCGGGCTTTCCTCCGGGCGCTTCCCTTCGGTGTTTCCGACTCTATCAGATCCCTTTCGGTGTCTGATTCCCCGTCAGAGAGGGTTGTCCTCCCGGCCGCTGGGCCGTTCCGACGAGTGAGACTTTAGCGGATTCCCTGCCCCCGAAGCCAATCGGGGTCTGCGCCCTTTCGAACGCGGATTCCTCATTTCGCAAATACGCACACCGAAAGACACGACGACGTATCGCCGATTGCTCGGTAGGTACCTGCGGAATGGCTGTCCGGGGACCGACCGGAGTCGGCGCTCACGTCGGACAACTCGGAGAACACTACGGAGCAGGTCGGGGTGTGTCAACTCACGGCCGGGCGTCCGTCCGGAGGCGTACCGTGGGAGCCGTGATGACGCGTACGTGCACCCAGGAGTGGTGGGCCGCCTGACGGCGGCCGTACTCACGTATGCACTCAACGGCCGCCGCTTCGGCGGCCGTTCTCGTCTCTCCCTCCGGAGCTCCCGAGGGCCGGCCGCCCGGGGCGGCGGTCCCGACCGAGGAGATGGAGCCGAGATGACACGGGTCTTCAGCGGGATCAAGCCCACCGGACACCTGACGCTGGGGAACTACCTGGGCGCGATCCGGCAGTGGGCCGGCGTGGACCAGCACCGGTCGGACGCGCTGTTCTGCGTCGTCGACCTGCACGCGCTGACCGTGGACCACGATCCGGCACGGGTGCGCAGGCTCAGTCGACAGGCGGCGACGCTGCTGCTGGCGTCCGGCCTCGATCCACGGTTGTGCACGCTGTTCGTGCAGAGCCATGTGGACGAGCACGCGCGGCTGTCGTACGTGCTGGAGTGCGTGGCGACCGACGGTGAGATGCGGCGGATGATCCAGTACAAGGAGAAGTCCGTGCGGGAGCGCGAGCGGGGCGGGAGCGTACGGCTGTCGCTGCTGACGTATCCGGTGCTGATGGCGGCGGACATCCTGGCGTACGGCACGGACGAGGTGCCCGTGGGTGAGGACCAGACGCAGCACGTCGAGCTGGCGCGGGACCTGGCGGTGCGGTTCAACCAGCGGTACGGGCACACGTTCGTGGTGCCGAGGGCGACCCGTCCGCGGGTGGCCGCACGGGTGATGAGCCTTCAGGACCCGCTGTCGAAAATGGGGAAGTCGGACGACTCGGGGCCGGGCGTCGTTTATCTGCTGGACGAGCCGGACGTGGTGCGCAGGAAGGTGATGCGGGCCGTGACGGACAGCGGACGGGAGGTCGTGTACGACCGGGAGGCGCGGCCGGGGCTCGCGAATCTGCTGGAGATCCTCGCGGCGTGCACGGGTGGGGACCCGGCGGCGCTGGCCGGTGCGTACGACTCGTACGGCGCGCTGAAGAAGGACACGGCGGAGGCGGTGGTGGAGGTGCTGGCGCCCGTCCAGGCCAGGCATCGGGAGCTGTGCGCGGACCCGGGACATGTGGAGGGGGTGCTGCGGGACGGTGCGGGCAAGGCGCGGGCGACGGCCCGGCCGACCGTCGACGCTGCCTACCGGGCGATCGGACTGCTGCCGGCCACCGCCCCGGACACGTCCGCCCCTGACACGTCCGTCACGGACGGTCCCGGTAACGCGACCTCGTAAGCAGCGTGGTCCGGCGGCGAGGCGCGATGCGTGCGCCATACCGGCGTACCGTGACCTCGCCGTCGAACCCGGCGCGGCGGTGTCCCCGCGCCGGTGGCCACGCGCTCGTGGGCGCGTACCTCGCACCGATCACCGGCGATCGCCCTCAGCGACGACCGGGGGTCAGTCCTTGGTGCCCGAGGCCAGTGCGCGGCTGCGGTCGCGGGCGGCTTCGAGGGCGGCGATGAGGGCGGCCCGTACGCCGTGGTTCTCCAGTTCGCGGATGGCGTTGATGGTGGTGCCCGCGGGAGAGGTGACGTTCTCGCGGAGCTTGACGGGGTGTTCGCCGCTGTCGCGGAGCATCACCGCGGCGCCGATCGCGGACTGCACGATGAGGTCGTGGGCCTTGTCGCGGGGCAGGCCGAGGAGGATGCCGGCGTCGGTCATGGCTTCGACCAGGTAGAAGAAGTACGCGGGGCCGGAGCCGGAGAGGGCGGTGCAGGCGTCCTGCTGGTTCTCGGGGACGCGGAGGGTCTTGCCGACGGCGCCGAAGATCTCGTCGGCGTGGGCGAGGTGGTCCTCGGTGGCGTGGGTGCCGGGCGAGACGACGGACATGGCCTCGTCGACGAGGGCGGGGGTGTTCGTCATGACGCGGACGACGGGGGTGCCGGCGGCGAGGCGTTCCTCGATGAACGCGGTGGTGATGCCCGCGGCGCCGCTGATGACCAGGCGGTCGGCGGGGGTGTGGGGGGCGAGCTCGTCGAGGAGGGTGCCCATGTCCTGCGGTTTGACCGTGAGGATGAGGGTGTCGGCGGTCTTGGCGGCCTCGGCGTTGGTGACCGGCGTGACGCCGTGGCGGGCGCGGAGTTCCTCGGCCCGCTCGGGGCGGCGGGCGGTGACCAGCAGGTCGGCGGGGGCCCAGCCGGCCCGGATCATTCCGCTGAGCAGGGCCTCACCGATCTTGCCGGTGCCGAGGACGGCGACTTTCTGACTCATGCGGTTCAGTCTCGCACCGGGGTGGGGAGGAGGGGGCGGTTGTCCGCTGGGCGGACGCCACGGGTCGCTACGCCGTCCGTCGCCGCAGTGTGGCCGCGCCCAGGACCAGGACGAGCAGGGCGCAGCCCGCCACGATCAGGACGTCGCGGACGAAGACCGCGGTCATGTCGGTGTGTCGAAGGACCTCGTTCATGCCGTCGACGGCGTACGACATCGGCAGCACGTCGGAGATGGCTTCGAGGACGGGGTGCATGTCGGAGCGGGGTGTGAACAGGCCGCACAGCAGGAGCTGGGGGAAGATCACCGCGGGCATGAACTGGACCGCCTGGAATTCCGAGGCCGCGAAGGCCGAGACGAACAGGCCGAGTGCCGTGCCGAGCAGGGCGTCGAGGAGCGCCACCAGGAGGAGCAGCCAGGGCGAGCCGGTGACGTCGAGGCCGAGGAGCCAGACGGCGAGGCCGGTGGCCAGCGCGGACTGGACGATCGCGAGGGCGCCGAAGGCCAGGGCGTAGCCGGCGATGAGGTCGGCCTTGCCCAGGGGCATGGCGAGGAGGCGTTCGAGGGTGCCCGAGGTGCGTTCGCGCAGGGTGGCGATGGAGGTGACCAGGAACATCGTGATCAGCGGGAAGATCCCGAGCAGGGAGGCGCCGATGGTGTCGAAGGTGCGCGGGCTGCCGTCGAAGACGTAGCGCAGCAGGACCAGCATCAGGCAGGGGATCAGGATCAGCAGCGCGATGGTGCGCGGGTCGTGGCGCAGTTGGCGCAGGACGCGGGCCGCGGTGGCGGTGGTCCGGGAGACGCTGAGGGCGGCGGGTGCGACGGGGGCGGTCGTGTCGGGGGTGGTGGTGGCCGTGCTCATCGTGTCGTCTCCTTGGCGCGGCCGGCTGCGACCGCCTCGTCGACCAGGTGCAGGAAGGCGTCCTCGACGGTATGGGAGCCGGTACGGGCGCGCAGGGCGTCCGGGGCACCGTCGGCAAGGATCTCGCCCTCGCGCATGAGCAGCAGCCGGTGGCAGCGCTCGGCCTCGTCCATGACGTGGGAGGAGACGAGGAGGGTCGTGCCCCGGGTGGCGGCGATGCGGTGGAACAGCTGCCACAGGTCGCGGCGCAGGACCGGGTCGAGGCCGACGGTGGGTTCGTCGAGGACGAGGAGTTCGGGGGCGCCGAGCAGGGCGACGGCGAGGGAGACACGGCCCCGCTGGCCACCGGAGAGGGTGCCGGCGAGGGCGTCGGCGTGACTGGTGAGGTCGACGTCGGCGATGGCGCGGATGACGTCGGCGCGGCGGCGTTCGGCTGCGGTGCGGGTGTCCCCGTCCGGGTGGCCGCGCCGGTGGGGGCGGCCGGGGTCGAGGATCGCGGCGAAGTAGTCGAGGTTCTGCCGGACCGTCAGGTCGTCGTAGACGGAGGGCGCCTGGGTGACGTAGCCGATGCGGGTACGCAGGGTGGGGTGGCCCGCGGGGCGGCCGAGGACGTCGAGGGTGCCGCTGACCTTGGCCTGGGTGCCGACGATCGCGCGCATCAGCGTGGACTTGCCGCAGCCCGAGGGGCCGAGGAGTCCGGTGATGCGGCCGCGCGGGACGGTGAAGTCGAGGGCGCGCAGGACGGTGCGGGGGCCGCGCACGACGGTGAGGCCGGAGGCGCTGACGGCCGGGGTGTCGTCGGGGTGGGGGTTGTCGGGAGGAGCACCGGGCGAATAATTCATCATGCGATGAATATTGCGCGCGGGGAGGGGAGGCGTCAAGTGCCGGGCGGGGTACGGACATGACGGCTACGGACATGACGGCGCGGCAGCCCGGTGGAGCGAGGCGGGCTGCCGCGCGGGGTGGGTGAGCCGGGACCGGTCAGGTTCCCGGGAACCGGTCAGGTGCCGGAGACCGGTCAGGTGCCGGGGCTGTTGCGGGCGACGATCAGGGCGACGTCGTACGTCTCCTCGACCATGCCGTCCGGGAAGATCTCCAGGACGAGGGCGCGCTCCTCGTCGAGGAAGGCGGCCGTGCGTTCCGGCGGCTGGACGAGGAAGGCCGAGTGGCTGCCGATGTTGGCCAGATGGGTGTCGACGGGGACGCGGCGGAACCAGCGGACGGTGCGCCGGGTGAAGTCGAGCCGGCCGCCGGGGTCGGCCCGGCGGATGCGTTCGGCGGCCTTGTACTGTTCCTCCGAGACGTCGATGCCGACGAAGCGGGCGGCACGCCGGTTGGCCTCCGCGATCCACTCCACGTCGAAGGCGTCGGTGTTCCACCACAGCGCGAGCGCGCCGCCGGGCCGCAGCACGCGCAGCGCCTCCGGCACCGAACGGACCGGGTCGGTCCAGTGCCACGCCTGGGCGTAGGTGACGAAGTCGGCGGTGTCGTCGGCGAACGGCAGGGCGTTGCCGTTGCCGCGCACGATCGGTACGGCGGGGAGGTGACGGCGGAACTCGGCCGCCATGCCGGCGCCGGGTTCGACCGCGACGACGTCGGCGCCCCGCTCGCGGAGTCGCGCGGTCGCGATCCCGGTGCCCGCGCCGACGTCCACGACCCGGGCGCCGGTGAGGGAGCGGCCCGCGACGTCCTCGACGGCGTCGAAGAGGGCGGGCGGGTACGAGGGCCGTCCGGCGGCGTACTGCGCGGCGGCGGCGTTGAAGGAGTGGGCGCGGGTGGCGGGGTCGGGGGGCGTGGGTCGGCTGGTCATGGGGACATGGTGGTCGACGCGGGGCGGGTGTCCGGCCTCGCGGCACTACTTCTTGCGGCGCTACTTCTTACGGCGCTTCTTCGACGGGTTGCCCGTGCGGCGGGCGGTGCGGGACGCGTACTGCCGGCGGGCCTCCTCGTACTCGGCGCGGTGGAGTCCTTCGCCGGGGGCCTCTGTGAGGGAACGCAGGAAGTAGGCGAGGAGGGAGCCGACGAAGCCGATGGCCAGGAGTCCACGCAGGGACGCCTGGCGGTCGGGGTCGGGGCGCTTGGCGAAGCCGGTCCAGGTGGTGCGGAGGGCGAGCGCGCTGCAGATCGCGAACATGGCGACGACGAGGACGGTCACGAAGGCGCCGGTGTCGGCGATCTGGAGGCCCTGGTAGGCGGCGCGCAGGATCAGGCAGGAGACGGCGGCGGCGAGGAGCGAACCGACGGCCACGCCTGCCCTGCGGGCCGCGTAGCCGCCGTCGTGGTCCACCCAGGAGGTACCGAAGAAACGCAACGGCTCGGGCCGGGGCCCACCGGGTTCACCACCGGTGGGGCCCGCGGGGGTGTCCTGGGTGCCGGGTTCGTCGCTCATCCGACGATTATGGGGGTGGGCGGGGTGGTGGGCGGAGGTGGGTCAGGAGCAGCGCGGGGCGATGTAGCCGTCGCTGCCCGTCTGCACATAGGCGTCGGAGACGTACTCGCCGTTGGCGATGTTGTCCCAGATGTTCGATGTGCCGTAGGTGCCCGTCACCGTCGTGCCGGGCGACTGGCAGAAGATCGGCACCTGGGCACCGATCGCCAGGACCCGGACGACCCCGTAGTTGGTGCCGGGGCCGCTGCGCACGCTGAGCTGCACGCCCGGGGCGACCGGGTAGTACCTCAGCGCCGAGGAGGCGGTGGCCGCGGACGCCGTGGCCGCGGAGCCCAGGAGCAGGAGAAGTGCCCCGGCCATGCCCGCGAGCAGGGCGAAGATCCGTTTGCGTGATGTCATTCCCGTCCCCCTCACGAATTCAGGCGCAGCGGTCGGCCACATAGCCGTCGCTGCCCGTGTGGACGTAGGCGTCGGAGACGTACTGACCGTTGGCGATGTTGTCCCAGATGTTCGATGTGCCGTACGTGCCCGTCACCCTGGTGCCCGGCGTCTGGCAGAAGATCGAGACGCGGGTGTCCTCCGGAAGGACCCGGACGATGCCGTAGCCGGTACCGGGACCGCTGCGCACGTTGAGACGGACCCCCGGGGCGACCGGGTACGTCTGCACGCTCGCCGCCGCGAACGCCTCGGGCTCGGGTGTGTTCGCCGCTTCTTCCACATCGTCGACTGACATGAGATTCCTCCCCCGTTGATCCCCATGACGACCATGGGGTCCCGTTGATTCCCCCGGATCGGGGGCTGAAACACGTGTGCGCGACTCGCACAGGGAGGCACCGCAAGCCTCCTCTGTCTCGTACGTTTCATCGACTAGGCTCCGTGCGTCGCGCGCGCGGATGAACGGTACGGGGGTGGTTCCATGACGCCACAGCGCAACACCGGAGCGGGCGCGGAAGCGGAACTCCCCGAGTACGCCGGTCACTACCGCCTGGAGTCCTGCCTCGGCGCCGGTGGCATGGGTGTCGTCCATCTGGCCCGCAGCACCTCGGGGTTGAGGCTCGCGGTGAAGGTGGTCCACGCCGAGTACGCCAAGGACCGTGAGTTCCGGGGGCGGTTCAGACAGGAGGTGGCGGCGGCGCGCAAGGTGAGCGGTGCGTTCACCGCGTCCGTCGTCGACGCGGACCCGGAGGCCGAACGGCCGTGGATGGCCACGCTGTTCATCCCGGGGCCGACGCTGTCGGAGCATGTGAAGCGGGACGGGCCGATGCCGCCCGCGCAGTTGCGGCGGCTGATGGCGGGGCTCGCGGAGGCGCTGCGGGACATCCACCGGGTGGGTGTGGTGCACCGGGATCTGAAGCCGAGCAACGTGCTGCTCGCGGAGGACGGGCCGAAGGTCATCGACTTCGGCATCTCCCGGCCGAAGGACAGCGAACTGCGCACCGAGACGGGCAAGTTGATCGGCTCGCCGCCGTACATGGCGCCGGAGCAGTTCCGGCGGCCCCGGGAGGTGGGGCCGGCCGCGGACATCTTCGCGCTGGGGGCGGTGCTGGTGCACGCGGCGACGGGGCGGGGACCGTTCGACTCGGACAGCCCGTATGTCGTGGCGTATCAAGTGGTGCACGACGAACCGGACTTGACTGGGGTGCCGGAGAGCATCGCGCCGCTGGTGCTGCGGTGTCTGGCGAAGGAACCGGAGGACCGGCCGACCCCGGACGAGCTGATGCGGGAGCTGCGGTCGGTCGCGGCGTCGTTCGACACGCAGGCGTTCATACCGACGCAGCGCGCGACGGACGCAGTACCCGAACCGAAATCCCCGGCCGCCGACCCGGTGCGCGGGGCCGGGGCGAGGAAGCGGCTGCCCGGACGGGTGGCGCTGACCGCCGGCGCGCTCGCCCTGAGCCTGGTCGGTGTGTTCGCCGCCATGCAATGGCTGGACGGTGGGAACAAAGCGCCGCACGAGGCGTCGGCCGGTGCCGCGGCGAAAGTACGCGCCTGGCATGCCATGCCCGTCGGCAAGGGCTCCGGGGTGCCCCAGTGCGCCGACGGCGGGGGCACGTTGCTGTGTCTGCGCTCCGGGTGGGCGTTCGCGCTGGACCCGGCCGACGGCAAGGTCCTGTGGCGGAAGACGGTCGCCCGGGATCGCACGGCCCCGGTGCCGGGCCTGGCGGGCGGTCTCCTGCTCGTTCCCACGCACGACGGACAGCGGTTGACGGCACTCGACCCGGACTCGGGTGAGACCCGCTGGGAGCGGGAGGTGCCCGCCCGCGGGGGCATGCTGTTCGCCGGCGGCATGATCCTCGCAGCGGGCCCCGACGGGTTGGTCACCGGCGTGGACGGCGAATCCGGTGACACGGTCTGGAGCAGGCGGCTCACCGGCGGGGTCACTCCGCGTCTGGTCGCGTTCGCCGGTGACCCGCTGGCGTACGCGACCACCGTGTCCGCGGACGCGACCCACACGCGCGTGGCCGCTCTGGACCCGGCCACGGGCGCCGAGCGCTGGACCGCGCGGCTGAGCGGCAGCCTGGAGCCCGTCGGCAGTCAGGACGGGTCCGTGTTCCTGCTGTCCTACGACAACGCCTCCAGCGCTGTGACGGCGGTGGTCCGCTACACCCCGGCCTCCGGGGCGACGCGCCGGACCACGTTGTCCGTTCCGCGCCTGACGCCCCAGGCCACGGCGCACGGCAGTGTCGTGTACCTGTTGTCGGAGGGGGGCGCGCTGGAGGCCGTCGACCCGGGAGCGGGCAAGCGGCTGTGGGTGCTCCAGACGTCGGTGGCCCGCGGATCGGCACCGGTGGCCGACGGTGACCACGTCTTCTTCACCGCGGCGGACGGTCGTCTGATCGCCGTCGACGCCCGTAGTGGTCGGCTCGTCGGGCAGACTCCGCCGCGGCTCGGCTCGGACGCCGGCCGGGTGCCCGGTACGCTCCCCGCTCCTCTCCTCACCCCCACCCACGTCTACGCCGCCGCCCCCGACGGCACCGTGTTCGCGGTGGACGGGCGGGATCCGTCGGGCTGGTGAGCGCGGCGGGGACGGCGGAGGGCCGCCCCCACGGAGTGGCGGCGGCCCGAGTGGTGCCGTGGCGGTGGCCGGTGACACAGCAGCGTGCTTCCGCGGTCATGACCCGGCGATCGTGACGCGGCTGATGTCGCCGCCCTCGTGACCCGGCGGTCATGACCCGGCTGATGTCGCCGCCCCGTGACGCGGCGGTCGTGACCGGTGTCAGCCCAGCTTGGTGACGTCCCGGACCGCGCCCCGGTCCGCGCTCGTCGCCATCGCCGCGTAGGCCCGCAGCGCCGCCGAGACCTTGCGCTCGCGGTCCTTCGGCGCGTACCGCCCGTCCAGCTCCCGCTCGCGGCGGGCCAGTTCCGTCTCGTCGACCAGGAGCTCGATCGTCCGCCCGGGGATGTCGATGCGGATGCGGTCGCCGTCCTCGACGAGCGCGATCGTGCCGCCGGACGCCGCCTCGGGCGACGCGTGGCCGATCGACAGGCCCGACGTGCCGCCGGAGAAGCGGCCGTCGGTGATCAGCGCGCAGGTCTTGCCGAGGCCGCGGCCCTTGAGGAAGGACGTCGGGTAGAGCATCTCCTGCATGCCGGGGCCGCCCTTGGGACCCTCGTAGCGGATCACGACCACGTCACCGTCCGTGACCTGCTTGTTGAGGATCTTCTCGACGGCCTCCTCCTGCGACTCGCAGACGACCGCCGGACCCTCGAACGTCCAGATGGACTCGTCGACGCCCGCCGTCTTCACCACGCAGCCGTCGACCGCCAGGTTGCCCCTGAGGACCGCGAGGCCGCCGTCCTTCGAGTACGCGTGCTCGGCGCTGCGGATGCAGCCGCCCTCGGCGTCGTCGTCCAGCGCCTCCCACCGCTCCGACTGGGAGAACGCCTCCGACGAGCGGACGCAGCCAGGGGCCGCGTGCCAGAGCTCCACGGCCTCGGGCGAGGGGGAGCCGCCGCGCACGTCCCACGTCTTCAGCCAGTCCCCCAGGGAGGGGCTGTGCACGGCGTGCACGTCCTCGTTGAGCAGGCCCGCGCGGTGCAGCTCGCCGAGGAGGGCGGGGATGCCGCCGGCGCGGTGCACGTCCTCCATGTAGTACGTGCGCGTCTTGGCGACGTTGGGGGCGACCTTCGCCAGGCACGGGACCCGGCGGGAGACGGCGTCGATCTGCTCCAGGCCGAAGGGGACGCCCGCCTCCTGGGCGGCGGCCAGCAGGTGCAGGATCGTGTTGGTGGAGCCGCCCATCGCGATGTCCAGGGCCATCGCGTTCTCGAAGGCGGCGAAGGTGGCGATGGAGCGGGGCAGGACCGTGTCGTCGTCCTGCTCGTAGTAGCGGCGGGTGATGTCCATGACCGTGCGGGCCGCGTCGACGTACAGCTGCTTGCGGGCGGTGTGCGTGGCGAGGACCGAGCCGTTGCCGGGCAGGGAGAGGCCGATGGCCTCGGTCAGGCAGTTCATCGAGTTGGCGGTGAACATGCCGGAACAGGAGCCGCAGGTCGGGCAGGCGTTCTCCTCGATGCGCAGCACGTCCTCGTCCGACGCCTTGTCGTTGGCGGCCTCGACCATCGCGTCGATCAGGTCGAGCGTACGGACCGTGCCGTCGACGAGCGTGGCGCGGCCGGCCTCCATGGGGCCGCCGGAGACGAAGACCGTCGGGATGTCGAGGCGCAGCGCCGCCATCAGCATGCCCGGGGTGATCTTGTCGCAGTTGGAGATGCAGACCAGGGCGTCGGCGCAGTGGGCCTCGACCATGTACTCGACCGAGTCCGCGATCAGGTCGCGCGAGGGCAGCGAGTAGAGCATGCCGCCGTGGCCCATCGCGATGCCGTCGTCCACGGCGATGGTGTTGAACTCGCGCGGGATGCCGCCGGCCTCGACGATCGCCTCGCTGACGATCCGGCCGACCGGCTGGAGGTGGGTGTGGCCGGGCACGAACTCGGTGAAGCTGTTGGCGACCGCGATGATCGGCTTCCGGCCGATGTCCGCACCGGGTACACCGGAGGCGCGCATAAGGGCGCGGGCGCCCGCCATGTTGCGGCCGTGGGTGACTGTGCGGGACCTCAGCTCGGGCATCGTCGCTCGCTCCTTCGGAGACCGCGCTGCAGGACCGCGGCCAGAGAGACTCGGTCGGGGAGACTTCTGATTTCTCCCGAGCGTACGCCGGTCATCCAGGGGCCGGGACGGAGTGTCCGAAATGCGGGACACCCATCTCGCACCTCCGACACCCGCGACCGGCCCGGGAACCACCGCCCGACGGCTGCCGGCCGATGCCCGCGACCGGCCCGGATCCCACCGCCGCCCGACGGCCACGGGGCCGACGCCCGGGGCCGACCGGTTCCTCCCGACGGCCCACCGGGCACGGCCCCACCGGCTCCGCCCCGGCCCCGGTCCGCGCCGCGCAACCCGCTCGATCCACCGCCCCCGGCCGCCAGGACCCGGCCCCCACCCTCACGGCCCCGTGAGATGCCCCTGCACCACCGGGGCGATCCGGGCGACGACCTGGTCCAGGTCCGCCGAGGCCAGGGGTTCGATCTTGATGACGTAGCGCAGCAGCGCGCAGCCCACCAGCTGGGCCGCCGCCAGTTCGGCGCGCAGTTCGGCGTCCGGCCGGTCCAGCTGGGCGGCGATGCGGCGCAGCAGCTGCGCGGCGACGAGGCGGCGGAAGACGGCGGCGGCGTTGTCGTTGGTGAGCGCGGAGCGGACGATCGCCAGCAGGGGCGTCCGGGTGGCGGGGTTCTCCCAGACGCCGAGGACGAACCGGGTGAACCGCTCGCCCACGCCCTCCATCGGCCCCTCGGCGACCGCGGCCGGCGCGTCGAAGGCGGGTGCGAAGGCGACCTCGATGGCCGCCTCGAAGATCTGGTCCTTGGTGCCGAAGTAGTGGTGGACCAGCGCCGAGTCCACCCCGGCGGACTTGGCGATACCGCGCACGGACGTCTTCTCGTAGCCCCGCTCGGAGAACTCCTCGCGGGCCGCCGTCAGGATGCGGTCGCGGGTGTCCGCGGACTCCGTGCGCGGGGGACGGCCGCGGCGCCGCGCGCCGGTGTCGGTCACGGCCGGGGCACCTTCACGGCGGAGGCCAGGTGGAGGCGGGTGAAGGCCAGGGCCTCCGCGAGGTCGGCCTCGCGCTCGGCGCCGGACATCGCGCGCCGGGTGTTGACCTCGATGACGACGTGCCCGTCGAAGCCGGTCCGCGCGAGGCGTTCCAGCAGCGCGGCGCAGGGCTGTCCGCCGCGGCCGGGGACCAGGTGCTCGTCCTTCGCCGAACCCTTGCCGTCGGCGAGGTGGACGTGGCCGAGGCGGTCGCCCATGCGGTCCACCATCCGCAGGGCGTCGGTGCGGGAGGTCGCGGCGTGGCTCAGGTCGATCGTGAAGTGCCGGTAGTCGTCCTTGGTGACGTCCCAGTCGGGGGCGTACGCGAGCATCTCGCGGTCGCGGTAGCGCCAGGGGTACATGTTCTCGACCGCGAACCGCACGTCCGTCTCGTTCGCCATGCGCCAGATTCCGGAGACGAAGTCCCGGGCGTACTGCCGCTGCCACCGAAAGGGCGGGTGCACGACGACGGTGCTCGCGCCCAGCTTCTCGGCGGCGGCGCGGGCCCGCTGGAGCTTGACCCAGGGGTCGGTGGACCACACCCGCTGGGTGATCAGCAGACAGGGGGCGTGAACGGCCAGGATCGGGATGCGGTGGTAGTCGGACAGCCGGCGCAGGGCGTTGATGTCCTGGCTGACCGGGTCGGTCCACACCATGACCTCGACGCCGTCGTACCCGAGGCGCGCGGCGATCTCGAAGGCCGTCGCGGTCGACTCCGGATAGACGGAGGCCGTCGAGAGGGCGACCTTCGCGTTTGCGTCCCTTGGGTTGGCCACGGGGGAAAGGTTACGGGGTGTCATCGGTCGGGGGGTCGGTGGCCCTTTTCGTCTCGGGGGGATCGGATCGTCGGGGAGTGCGGGTGCGCCGGGGCTGCTCGCGCGGTTCCCCGTGGCCCTTCGGGGCGCTCCTCCGCGCGGGGTTCACGGTGTGCCCATGTGGTCCAGCCTGCGCAGGATCACGCCCTCCCTCAGGGCCCAGGGGCAGATCTCCAGGTTCTCCACGGCGAAGAGGTCCATCGCGGCCTCCGCCACCAGGGCGCCCGCCAGGAGCTGGCCGGACCTGCCCTCGGAGACGCCGGGGAGCTCGGAGCGCTGGTCGGCGGTCATGCCGGCCAGCCGGGGCACCCACGCCTGGAGGGACTCGCGCTTGAGCTCGCGCTGGACGTACAGGCCGTCCGCGGAGCGGGCCGCCCCGGCGATGCGGGCCAGCTGCTTGAACGTCTTGGAGGTGGCGACCACGTGGTCGGGGGCGCCGAAGCGGGTGAACTCGCCCACCGTACGGGCGATCTCGGTGCGTACGTGGCGGCGCAGGGACCGGATCGCCTCCGGGTCCGGCGGGTCGCCGGGCAGCCGGGCCGCGGTCAGCCGGCCGGCGCCGAGCGGCAGCGAGACGGCGGCGTCCGGTTCCTCGTCCAGGCCGTAGGCGATCTCCAGGGAGCCGCCTCCGATGTCCAGGACCAGCAGCTTCCCGGCGGACCAGCCGAACCATCGGCGGGCGGCGAGGAAGGTGAGACGGGCCTCCTCGGCGCCGCTGAGGACCTGGAGTTCGACGCCGGTCTCGGTGCGCACGCGGGCGAGGACGTCGTCGGCGTTGCGGGCCTCGCGCACGGCGGAGGTGGCGAACGGGAGCAGTTCCTCGACGCCCTTGTCCTCGGCGGCCTGGAGCGCCTCGTGGACGACCCCGATCAGGCGGTCGACGCCGTCGGGGCCTATCGCGCCGTCCCCGTCGAGGAGTTGGGCGAGTCGCAGTTCCACCTTGTGCGAGTGCGCGGGCAGCGGGCGTGCGCCGGGGTGTGCGTCCACCACCAGCAGGTGCAACGTGTTCGATCCCACGTCGAGGACACCGAGTCTCATGTACGGCACGCTACTGCCACCTGGGCCGTCGGCCGTCGCCGGAGCGGTTCTCGGCGTCTTACCCTGGACGCGTGCCAAAGACGAAAAAGGCGAAGGACCACAAGACTGCCAAATCCTCCAGCGGTTCTTCGCAGGTGAAGTCGGCGAAGAAGGCGAAGGGGGCGCGGGAGGCCCGCGTGGCGGACGAGAAGGGGCTGGATTTCGCCCGCGCGTGGGTGGAGTTCCCGGACCCGGCGGACGACGAGCAGGTCTTCCGGTGCGATCTGACCTGGCTGACCTCGCGCTGGAACTGCATCTTCGGCAGTGGTTGCCAGGGCATCCAGGCGGGTCGCGCGGACGACGGGTGCTGCACGCTGGGTGCGCACTTCTCGGACGAGGACGACGAGAAGCGGGTCGCCGAGCACGTGGCGCGGCTCACTCCGGAGATCTGGCAGCACCATGACGAGGGCATGGAGCACGGCTGGGTCTCGGAGGACGAGGAGGGGTCCCGGCAGACGCGTCCGTTCCAGGGCTCGTGCATCTTCCAGAACCGGCCCGGCTTCGCGGGCGGGGCGGGCTGCTCGCTGCACATCCTGGCGCTGAAGGAGGGGCGGGAGCCGCTGGAGACCAAGCCGGACGTGTGCTGGCAGCTGCCGATCCGGCGGACGTACGACTGGATCGACCGGCCCGACGACACCCGGGTCCTCCAGGTCTCGATCGGTGAGTACGACCGCAGGGGCTGGGGTCCGGGCGGCCACGACCTGCACTGGTGGTGCACGTCGGCCACGTCGGCGCACGGCGCGGGCGACCCGGTCTACGTCTCCTACCGCCCCGAACTGACGGAACTGATGGGCAAGGCGGGCTACGACCGCCTGTCCGAACTCTGCGAACAACGCCTGACGTCCCAGCTCCCCGTACTGGCCCCACACCCGGCGGACCCGACCGATGCGGCTGGTCCAAAGCATGCGGCGAGTCCGACCGACACGGCTGGTCCGAAGCATGTGGCGGCCCCGGCGGACACGCCTGATCCGAAGAGCACGGCGGGCCCGACCGACACGGCTGGTCCGAAGAGCACGGCAGGTCCGACCGACGCGGCCGATCAGAGGAACGCGGCGACCGCTCCGACCGACCCGACGGACTGAGCCACCCGCACGTCCGGTATCGGCCCGCCCGCCGGACGCCGGTACCGGACCGCATGACAGCCGCTGGCCGGTACCGGACCGCATGACGGGCGCTGGCACCGCACGGCCGGACTCGGCACCGCACGGCTGGACTCGGCGCCGCACGGCTGGACGCACTGAAGCCAGGACCCTGTCGCGGGCGGACCTTGTCGCGGGCGGACCTGCGCCTGGCGCCGCACAGCTTGCGCCGCCCGCTCTGCCCCACCCACCTGCCGTCACACCCCGGCACCCACCGGAAGAACACCCGCCGGACACCCGCCCAGCGGCCCAGCCCGGCAAGCCTGCCGCCCGGGATCAGCCCGGCGACCCGGCCCGACGAAGTCTGCCCGGTGGGCCTGCCCAGCGCCTCGACCAGCGAGTCTGCCCGGCGGCTCGACACAGCGGGGTGCCCAGCCGACCCGACGGGCGCCTGTCCAGCGGCCCAGCCCGACCAAGTGCCCAGCGAACCTGCCCAGCGGCTCGCCCCCGGCAGGGTGCCCAGCGCCTCAGCCCCACGAGTTTGCCCAACGGCCCGACCCCACGGGGCGCCCAGCAAACCCGCCCCAGCGGCCCGGCCCGGCAGGGTGCCCAGACCGGCCCGGCGAGCCTGCTCAGCGCCTCGGCCCGGCGGGGTGGCCGGCGTCGGCCCGGCCGACCTGTCCAGCGCCTCGACCCAGCGGGTCTGCCCGGCGACCCGCCCCGGGGGCTCGGCCCGGCAAATCCGTCGAGCCGCTCGACCCGGCGAGCCTGTCCTGCGGCCCGGCCCAGCGATTCTGTCCGACGGCCCGACCCCGCGGCCCGACCCCAGGAGTCCGCCCAGCGCCTCGATCCAGCGAGTCTGCCCGGCGGCTCGACGCAGCGGGGTGCCCAGCCGGCCCGGCGGACCTGTCCGGCGGCCCGGACCCCGGAGGGGGGCTGCCGGGCCCGCCCTAGCCCTCGCTCGGGGTCGGTTCGGGTGGGGCGGTGGTCGGGGGTGGGGGCGTGGGGGGCGGGGTATCCGTGGCCGGCGGGGACGTGGGGGTGGTCGGGGGTGGGTCCGATGGGGGTGGGGTCGTGGACGGGGGAGGTGAGGGGGGCGAGGTCGTGGGTGTGGGGTCCGGGGAATCCGTGGCCGGTGGAGGAGGGGTGTCGGCCGGGGGTGGGGTCGTGGGGACCGTGCCGTAGCCGCTGATCGTCACCACCGCTCCCGCCGGGGCGACGGCCACCCGGGCCCGCCAGGCGCCGGACGGCTCGCGCAGCGGATCGACGTACACCTTGATCGTCAAGGACTCGCCGGGGCGCAGGGTCCCCGAGGAGCGGCTGAGGTAGAGCCAGGGCGCGGCGGTGGCCGCGGACCAGCGCACCGGCTCGGAACCGGAGGCGGTGAGCGTGATCAGCGTGGTGTCGCCGATGTTCGACGCCGACACGTCGAGCTGCGCGGCCCCCTTCTCCCCCGCCCCGGAGACGCTGACGACCTCCACGGAGACGTCGGGCCCGCCGTCCTCGCCGGTGTGCGCGCCCGGACGAGTGGCATTGCCGGCGTTCTGGTAACCACCGACCGTGCCGCCTCCGATGCCGTCCCGGCCGTCGGTCTCGTGCGCGGTGGCGCTCGGCCCGTCGGTGCCCTCGCCGCCCGGCGATCCCCGGTAGGCGGCCCAGAGGGCGAGCACGGGAGCGGCCACCACGGTGGCGACGACGGTCGTCGTGACGGCACGCGCGCGGAGCCGGTCGCGGCGGGCGGCGCGGTCCTTGGGGTCCATGGGGAAGCCGCGCCGGTCGAAGCGGGGGATCGCCGCCCCGCGCGCGCGGGGGGCGTGCGCGAGGGCCATGTGCAGGGCCGCGCGCGGGGCCTCGATGACGGGCAGCTGGTCGGGGGTGACGGCGGCGCCGGGCCAGGAGCCGGGGACCGCGCGCTCGGCGGTGCGGCGGCAGCGCGGGCAGTCGTCCACGTGCCGGACCAGTTCGCGCCGCACGGTGGTGCTGAGCACGAGCTGCTGGTCACCGGTGAGCCTGGCCACACCCGGACAGGTGCCGTGCTCGACCACGGCGAGCGCGGCCCGGGTGCGTTCCACCTCGCAGGCGGCGGAGGCGAGCAGATCGCGGGCGGCGGACTCGTCCATGCCGAGCACGGCGGCGACCTCGGCGGCGGCCAGGTGGTGGCGCACCGCGAGTTCGAGCGCCTCGCGCTGCTCCGGGGTGGTGCCGGCGGCCTCCGGCCAGGCCAGCAGGGCGAGTTCGCGCCGCCGCTCCTGGACCGCGTCGGAGACGGGCGGTTCGGCGGGCCGCGGGACGTGCGGGCGGCCGGTGGCGGCGCGCCCCGCCGCGTGGGTGGCCTGACGTTTCTGCTTGGCCTCGGCCAGCTTGCGCAGGCACGCCCAGCGGGCGAGCGCGTACAGCCAGGCCCTGCGGTCGCCGACCGCCTCCGGCACGCGCTGGCCGCGCCGCTCGGCGAGCGCCAGGACGTCACCCAGGGCCCCGGTCGCCGTGTCGTGGTCGCACAGCACCGAGAGACAGTAGGTGAACAGACCGTCCAGGTAGGGCTCGTAGCGCGCGGGCGTGCGCTGCGCCAGCGTGCGCGCCGCAGCGCGGTCGCGCGCCTCCCGATGCGCCCGGTGTGCGCCGGTGGTGCGGGTCGAGGTCTGCGGACTGCTGCTCATCACCCGTGCGACCGTAGGCGGCCCCGGATGGGCACTTCCGGCGGCTTGAGCACTTTTAATCCGTACGGGTGAAACGATCCCTCATAAGGGGACACGAACCCCTGTGCCCATGGCTCGATCGTGACGCGCGGTGCCCGGTCGACGACCGCCCCCGGTCCGCGTTGTCGGTGCCGGGGGCTACGGTTTCGTCCATGGCTGCCCGTACCAAGACCACCAAGGACCGCCCGTCCTACCGCTGCACGGAGTGCGGCTGGCAGACGGCCAAGTGGCTCGGCCGGTGCGCCGAGTGCCAGGCATGGGGGACGGTCGAGGAGTACGGCACCCCGGCCGTGCGCACCACGGCACCGGGCCGCGTCACCACCTCCGCGCTGCCCATCGGCCAGGTCGACGGACGGCAGGCCACCGCCCGCTCGACCGGAGTGCCCGAGCTGGACCGGGTGCTCGGCGGCGGCCTGGTGCCCGGCGCGGTGGTGCTCCTCGCGGGCGAGCCCGGCGTCGGCAAGTCCACGCTCCTGCTGGACGTGGCGGCCAAGTCGGCGAGCGAGGCGCACCCGACGCTGTACGTCACGGGCGAGGAGTCGGCGAGCCAGGTCCGGCTGCGCGCCGACCGCATCGGCGCGCTCGACGACCACCTCTATCTGGCGGCCGAGACCGATCTGGCCGCCGTGCTCGGGCACTTGGACGCGGTGAAGCCGTCCCTGCTGATCCTCGACTCGGTGCAGACCGTCGCCTCCCCGGAGATCGACGGCGCCCCCGGCGGCATGGCCCAGGTGCGCGAGGTGGCCGGCGCCCTCATCCGCGCCTCCAAGGACCGCGGCATGTCCACGCTGCTGGTGGGCCACGTCACCAAGGACGGCGCGATCGCGGGCCCGCGCCTGCTGGAGCACCTGGTGGACGTCGTCCTGCACTTCGAGGGCGACCGGCACGCCCGCCTCCGCCTGGTCCGCGGCGTCAAGAACCGGTACGGCGCGACGGACGAGGTCGGCTGCTTCGAACTGCACGACGAGGGCATCACGGGCCTCGCCGACCCGAGCGGCCTGTTCCTGACCCGGCGCGCCGAACCCGTCCCGGGCACGTGTCTCACGGTCACCCTGGAGGGCCGCCGCCCGCTGGTCGCCGAGGTGCAGGCGCTCACGGTCGACTCCCAGATCCCCTCCCCGCGGCGCACGACGTCCGGTCTGGAGACGTCCCGGGTGTCGATGATGCTGGCGGTGCTGGAGCAGCGCGGCCGGATCAGCGCGCTCGGCAAGCGGGACATCTACTCGGCGACGGTCGGCGGCGTGAAGCTCTCCGAGCCCGCCGCGGACCTCGCCGTGGCGCTCGCGCTGGCGTCCGCCGCCAGTGACACCCCGCTGCCGAAGAACCTCGTCGCGATCGGCGAGGTCGGCCTCGCGGGCGAGGTCAGACGGGTCACGGGCGTGCAGCGCCGGCTCGCCGAGGCGCACCGCCTCGGCTTCACGCACGCGCTCGTGCCCGGCGACCCGGGCAAGATCCCTCCGGGCATGAAGGTCCTGGAGGTCGCCGACATAGGGGACGCGCTGAGGGTCCTTCCGCGCTCCCGTCGGCGAGAGGCCCCACGGGAGGACGAGGACCGCCGGTAGACTTTGCCCTGGTCTCGCCCGTCCGTACGAACCGAGTACGCGCCGGGAGCGCCTCAGAACCTGCGACCGGAGGAGAGCAGTGGCAGCCAACGACCGGGCGGCGGCTCCCGGAAAGTCCGGTGGGAGTGCCGGTTCCGACGGCCGGATGCGCGCCTCGCTGAGCGCCGTGGCTCCCGGCACGGCCCTGCGCGACGGCCTCGAACGGGTTCTGCGCGGCAACACCGGAGGACTCGTCGTACTCGGCTCCGACCGGACCGTCGAGGCGATGTGCACCGGCGGTTTTGTGCTGGACGTGGAGTTCACGGCGACCCGGCTGCGCGAGCTGTGCAAGCTGGACGGCGGCATCGTGCTCTCGTCGGACCTGTCGAAGATCCTGCGGGCCGGTGTGCAGCTGCTCCCGGACCCGACGATCCCCACGGAGGAGACGGGCACCCGGCACCGTACGGCGGACCGCGTCTCCAAGCAGGTCGGCTTCCCGGTGGTCTCCGTGTCCCAGTCGATGCGGCTGATCGCGCTGTACGTCGACGGGCAGCGCCGTGTCCTGGAGGACTCGGCGGCGATCCTGTCCCGCGCCAACCAGGCGCTCGCGACCCTGGAGCGCTACAAACTGCGGCTCGACGAGGTCGCGGGGACGCTGTCGGCTCTGGAGATCGAGGACCTGGTGACGGTCCGCGACGTCTCCGCGGTGGCGCAGCGGCTGGAGATGGTGCGCCGGATCGCCACGGAGATCGCCGAGTACGTGGTGGAGCTGGGCACGGACGGGCGGCTGCTCGCCCTCCAGCTGGACGAGCTGATCGCGGGCGTGGAGCCGGAGCGCGAGCTGGTCGTGCGGGACTACGTGCCGGAGCCGACGGCGAAGCGTTCCCGCACGGTGGACGAGGCGCTGGCCGAACTGGACGCGCTGTCCCACGCGGAGCTGCTCGAACTGGCCACGGTGGCGCGTGCGCTGGGCTACACGGGCTCCCCCGAGGCCCTGGACTCGGCGGTCTCCCCGCGCGGCTTCCGCCTCCTGGCCAAGGTGCCCCGTCTGCCCGGCGCGATCATCGACCGCCTGGTCGAGCACTTCGGCGGCCTCCAGAAACTCCTGGCGGCCAGCGTCGACGACCTCCAGACGGTCGACGGCGTGGGCGAGGCCCGAGCCCGCAGCGTCCGCGAGGGCCTGTCGAGACTGGCCGAGTCGTCGATCCTGGAACGCTACGTGTAGCTCCGCTGGTTGTGCCGCGACACGCCCGCGCCGTCTGTCGTCTGCGGGTGCGCTGTGGCTCGTCGCGCAGTTCCCCGCGCCCCTTCGGGGCGCTGCCGAACCGCGGCTCCAGCGTCCCGCAGACGGCAACCGGCTGGAAGCTCAGTCGGCGGTCAGGACGAAGGACGTCTGGGTCTTCGAGAATCCCGGCGCCGACACCTCCAGCAGATACGTCCCCGCCCCGGCCACCCCCGCCGGAGGCGTCGCACACTGCGCGGCGCTCGGCTTGCGGTCCCACTTCACGGTGTACGTGATGCTGGTACCGGCCGGCACCCGGTACATCTGGCTGCCCTCGGTCCGCGGGCAGTCGGCGGAGGACCAGTAGTCGTCGCTGCTGTCGGCCTGAGTGATCGTCAGGACCGTCCGCTTGGGGCCCAGGTCGACCTTGCAGTCGCTCCCGGAGGTGTTCTTCGCGGTGAGCACGAACTCCGGCGTCTGGTCGGGCGAGTACGAGTTGCGCACGCTGCGCAGGCTCAAGGTGACCGATCCGGCGGTGCAGCCCGGCAGCACCGAGGACGCCGGCACCTGGTCGCCCGAGCTGACCCCACCGCCGGACCCGGCACCCGTGCCCGCTCCGGCACCGCCGCCCGAGCCGTTGTCGCCGCCCGCGGAACCGCTGCCGCCGCCCGAACCGGAGCCGGAGCCGGAGCCCTCGTCGTCGCCGGACCCGCCGGACCCGGTGTCGTCACCGCCGGAACCCCCGCCGCTGGACTCGTCGCGCCCGCCCGGGTGCTGGCTTATCGCCGGGCCGGACCCGGACGGCCCCGGCGTGATCGTGGGCACGGGGTTCTTGCCGTTGGACCCTCCGGCGTCGTTCTTGCCGCCTCCGCCGCCGCCCGAGGTGACGATCCACACCACCAGCAGCGCCAGTAGGGCGACCACCGACACGATGACGACCCTCCGTCGCCAGTAGATGGAGGAGGGAAGCGGCCCGATCGGATTGCGCAGAGATCCCACGGCGCAAACTGTACGAGAGATCGGCGCGCTTGCTTGCGCCACCCGCCGCCCTCGAGCCAACTTTTCCGGATCATCATTCCGGCAACTGCCGCCGCGATGCCCGTTCTTCACCTCCCCGGCCCCCCTCCGGCCGTGTACCGGCGGTGCCGGGGGCCGCGTCAGGTCCCGCCGTGGCAGGATCGGGAGGGCCATGACTGAGAAGCTTCACGCCCCCGTGATCACCTGGTTCGACCTCCACGCCCGCGACCTCCCCTGGCGCCGCCCGGAGGCGGGGCCGTGGGGCGTGATGGTCAGTGAGTTCATGCTCCAGCAGACCCCGGTCAACCGGGTCCTGCCGGTCTACGAGCAGTGGCTGGCCCGCTGGCCGCGCCCCGCCGACCTCGCCGAGGAACCGCCCGGCGAGGCCGTCCGCGCCTGGGGCCGGCTCGGCTACCCGCGCCGGGCACTGCGACTGCACGGCGCCGCGGTCGCCATAACCGAACGGCACGGCGGCGACGTACCGACGGACCACGCGCAACTGCTCGCGCTGCCCGGGATCGGCGAGTACACGGCCGCGGCGGTGGCCTCCTTCGCGTACGGGCAGCGGCACGCGGTGCTGGACACCAATGTGCGCCGGGTCCTCGCGCGGGCGGTGACGGGGGTGCGGTTCCCGCCGAACGCCACAACGGCCGCCGAGCGCAAGCTGGCCCGTGAGCTGCTGCCGGACGACGAGAAGACCGCCGCCCGCTGGGCCGCCGCCTCGATGGAGCTGGGCGCCCTGGTGTGCACGGCGAAGAACGAGTCGTGCCACCGCTGCCCGATCGCCGGGCAGTGCGCGTGGCGGCTCGCGGGCAAGCCGGAGCACGAGGGCCCGCCGCGCCGCGGCCAGACGTACGCCGGGACGGACCGGCAGGTGCGCGGCAAGCTGCTCGCCGTGCTGCGCGAGGCGCACACCCCGGTGCCGCAGGCGGCGCTCGACCGGGTGTGGCACGAGCCGGTGCAGCGGGCGCGGGCGCTCGACGGCCTCGTCTCGGACGGTCTGGTGGAGCCGCTGGCGGGCGGTCTGTACCGGCTTCCGCTGGGCTGACACACCGTCGGATCACGGCGCGGGGCCGGTTCCGCACGGCGACCCCGCGCACCGAATCACCCCCGACCGGGGCAAAAACCTCCCCCTCCTTACCCCGGACCTACTTCCGTTACACAACCGACGGACAGCCGCGCGCTTCCCGCAGTCTGCCGCGCACAGCCCCGTGACAACCGCTCCGTAGCTTCTCTTCCGTGCTCGGGACGACCACCCGAGCACGGGAACGACAGCACGGGCCGGAAGAAGAACGGGGAGCGGAGGCGGTTGGTATGGCGTCGCAGGGCGAGGTGCTCGGCTTCGAGGAGTACGTCCGCACCCGGCAGGACGCGCTGCTGCGCAGCGCCCGCCGACTGGTCCCCGACCCCGTCGACGCCCAGGACCTCCTCCAGACCGCCCTGGTGCGCACGTACGGCCGCTGGGACGGCATCGCCGACAAGCGGCTCGCGGACGCCTATCTGCGCCGGGTGATGATCAACACCCGCACCGAGTGGTGGCGGGCGCGGAAGCTGGAGGAGGTCCCCACCGAGCAGCTGCCGGACGCCTCCGTGGCGGACTCCACCGAGCAGCACGCCGACCGCGCGCTCCTCATGGACGTCATGAAGGTCCTCGCTCCCAAGCAGCGCAGTGTTGTCGTCCTGCGACACTGGGAGCAGATGTCCACGGAGGAGACGGCCGCCGCCCTCGGCATGTCGGCCGGCACGGTCAAGAGCACGCTGCACCGGGCGCTCGCCCGGCTCCGTGAGGAGCTGGAGGCGCGCGAGTCGGAGGCACGCGCGCTGGAGCGTGAGGAGCGGGAGCGTTGCGCGGCGTGACCGGCTCCGGGCCCGGTGGGGCCCGGGGAGGCGTTCGGGCGGCGACCACGGCACTGGCCCTGGTCGCCGCTCTCGGCGTGTTCCTCGCCTCGTGCGCCACGGGCGGCACCGGCACCCGTGACGAGGGCCCGGCACACGCCGACTCGGTGGCGGGCGCGGCTCCCTCCGCCGAGCCCGCCCCCTCCGACAGCTACCGGCCCGTGGACGCGGTCCGGCTGATCAAGGCCGACCCGAAGGTCTCGGCCGCCGTCAAGCACGACCTGAAGCCCTGTGTCGGCGACGAGTACCCGGTCGACGTGTCGTACGGCGACCTGACCGGCTCGGCCGTCGAGGACATCGTCGTCAACGTGTTGACCTGCGGTGACGCGGTGGGTGTCGGGGCGTATGTGTACCGGCAGCGCGCGGGCCGGTACGTGAACGTGTTCCGGACCGAGGAGTCGCCGGTGTACGCCGAGATCGACCGCGGCGACCTGATGGTGACCAAGCAGGTGTACGAGCGGGGCGACCCGGTCTCCAGTCCGTCCGGCGAGAACGTGATCACGTACAGCTGGACGTCGGGGCACTTCGTCCAGGAGTCGTACCACCACACGGACTACGGCAACGCGGTCGGCGGCATCCCGTCCCCGGCGCCGGCCGGCTGACGGCTCCCACAGGGGGGCGCGCGGGGCGCGCGAGGGGGGTGCCGGCAACCCGGTGGACGCCCCGTACGTCACTGGAGTGACACCATCCGTACGACGTGCACGGCACGCACCGGCACGGAACGCATCGGCACGGAACGACACGAGGACTGAGAGCACCGGGATGGCAGACCAGACCCACGTCCTGTTCGTCGAGGACGACGACGTCATCCGCGAGGCCACCCAGCTGGCCCTGGAACGGGACGGCTTCGCGGTCACCGCGATGCCCGACGGACTGTCGGGCCTGGAGGCGTTCCGGGCCGACCGTCCGGACATCGCGCTCCTGGACGTCATGGTCCCGGGGCTGGACGGGGTGAGCCTGTGCCGGCGCATCCGCGACGAGTCGACGGTGCCGGTGATCATGCTGTCGGCGCGCGCCGACTCCATCGACGTGGTGCTCGGCCTGGAGGCGGGCGCGGACGACTACGTCACCAAGCCGTTCGACGGCGCCGTGCTCGTGGCCCGCATCCGCGCGGTGCTGCGCCGGTTCGGGCACGCGGGCGGGGCGGCGCAGGCCGACGAGACCGGGGCGGGCGCGGCGGGCGGCCCACTGGTCTTCGGCGAGCTGGAGGTCGACACCGAGGGCATGGAGGTGCGGCGGGCCGGGCGGCCGGTGGCGCTGACCCCGACCGAGATGCGGCTGCTCCTGGAGTTCTCCACCGCGCCCGGGACGGTCCTGTCCCGTGACCGGCTGCTGGAACGGGTGTGGGACTACGGCTGGGGCGGGGACACCCGGGTCGTCGACGTCCATGTGCAGCGGCTGCGCACCAAGATCGGCCAGGACCGGATCGAGACGGTCCGCGGCTTCGGCTACAAGCTGAAGCCCTGAGGGGGGCCGTGGCGATGCGCGAGTTCATCCGGCGTCCGGTCCGCGGACGGGTCCTGCGGGCCGGCATCCGCACGGGGCTGCGGTGGAAGCTGAGCGCGGCCATCGCGCTGGTCGGCGCCCTGGTGGCGATCGCGCTCAGTCTGGTCGTGCACAACGCGGCCCGGGTGTCGATGCTGGACAACGCCCGCGACCTCGCGGACGAGCGGGTGCAGATCGCGCAGCGCAACTACGAGCTGTCGGGGCGCCCCAACTTCCCCAGCATCAAGATCGACGACCGGGAGCTGCCGGCTCCGCTGCGGCAGAAGGTCGACGAGGGCCGGCGGGCGACCTATGTCGCGGACCACGGCGGGAACGTGCCGGACATCTGGGCGGCCGTCCCGGTCAAGGACGGGCACGTGCTGTCGCTGCACACCCACTTCCCCGACCGCAGCACGGACGTGATGAAGGACCTCGACCAGGCCCTCGTCATCGGCTCGATCGCGGTCGTGCTGGGCGGCAGCGCGCTCGGGGTGCTGATCGGCGGGCAGCTGTCCCGGCGGCTGCGCAAGGCGGCGGCCGCGGCGAACCGGGTGGCCAAGGGCGAGACGGACGTACGGGTGCGGGAGGCCATCGGGGGTGTCGTCCGGGACGAGACCGACGACCTGGCGCGCGCGGTGGACGCCATGGCGGACGCGCTCCAGCAGCGGCTGGAGGCCGAGCGCCGGGTCACCGCCGACATCGCGCACGAGCTGCGCACCCCGGTGACCGGGCTGCTCACCGCGGCCGAGCTGCTGCCTCCCGGCCGGCCGACCGAACTGGTCCTGGACCGGGCCAAGGCGATGCGCACGCTCGTCGAGGACGTCCTGGAGGTGGCCCGGCTGGACAGCGCGTCCGAGCGGGCCGAGTTGCAGGACATCATGCTGGGCGAGTTCGTGGCCCGGCGTGTGGCGGCCAAGGACCCGGCGATCATCGTGCGGGTGGTGCACGAGTCGGAGGTGACCACCGACCCGCGGCGGCTGGAGCGGGTGCTGTTCAACCTGCTCGCCAACGCCGCCCGGCACGGCAGCCCTCCGATCGAGGTCAGCGTCGAGGGCCGCGTGGTCCGGGTCCGCGACCACGGGCCCGGCTTCCCTGAGGACCTGCTGGAGGAGGGCCCGAGCCGCTTCCGCACGGGCAGCAGCGACCGCGCGGGGCAGGGGCACGGCCTGGGGCTGACCATCGCGGCCGGGCAGGCGCGGGTGCTGGGCGCCCGGCTGACGTTCCGCAACGTACGGCCCGCGGGGGCGCCGGAGCACGTGCCCGCCGAGGGCGCGGTGGCGGTGCTGTGGCTGCCCGAGCACGCGCCGACGAACACGGGCAGCTATCCGATGCTCCAGTGACTCCAGCCGGCTCCTGTGGGTCCGGGCCTGGGCCGGCCGCGGCAGGGCCGGCCGGGGCGGGTCAGCCCTCCCAGCCCTGGGACAGGTCGAGGTCGCCCTCGCGGCGCTGGGTGAAGGAGAACCAGTTGCCGGAGTCGTCGCGCAGCAGCGCCTCCGTGCCGTACGGGCGCTCCTGGGGCTCCTGGAGGAACTCCACGCCGCGGTCCTTGAGCGCCTTGTAGTCCCCGTGGATGTCGTCGGTGACGAGCACGCCCGCGCCCAGGACACCCTTGGACACCAGCGTTCTGACCATCTCCGCCGACTCCGGGTCCATGGCGGGCGGGCCCGGCACCATCAGGGTCAGCTCGACGTCGGGCTGGTCCGGGGAGCCGACGGTGAGCCAGCGCATGCCGCCCTCGCCCATCGTCATGTCCGTCCGCACCTCCAGGCCCAGCTTCTCGGTGTAGAACTCCTTGGCCCGGTCCTGGTCGAGAACCCAGACGGTCGCGATCCCGAGTCCCTTGATCATGGTCTGCTCCTGTCCGCGGTGCGTGCGTCTCCTGCCCCGCCACCGTAGGCAGGCGGGGGCTCAGTCCGCTTCTCCGGAATTGCTCCGTGCCTCCCCGGGGCCCCTGCGGAAGCCGCCGGCCCAGAGCATCGCGTAGCAGCCCGGTATGAGCGCCGTGCCGCGTCCCACGTGCTTGGTGCGGTACTCGCTGGGGGCGAGGCCGGTCCAGGTCTTGAAGCGGGCGGAGAAGGTGCCCAGGCTGCTGAAGCCGACCAGGTGGCAGATCTCGGTGACCGTGAGGTTGGCGGTGCGCAGCAGGTCCTCGGCGCGCTCTATGCGGCGGTGGGTCAGGTACTGGCCGGGTGTCTCGCCGTACGCCTCCTTGAAGGCGCGGATGAAGTGGTAGCGCGAGTAGCCCGCGTGGGACGCGACCGTGTCCAGGTCCAGGCCCGGGTCGGCCCAGTCCCGGTCCATCGCGTCCTTGGCCAGGCGCAACTGGCGCAGTTTGTCCATGGACCCGATGGTGGCACGCGGCACTGACATCGCCGCCGGGCACGGGGAAGGACCGGGGCGGTCACCGTCGCGGACATGGGGAAGGCCCCCGGGGCGGACACCGCCGGGGGCCTTCTGTTCAGCAGGGGCTCCGCACCGGGGGCGCGGAGGGGGTCGCGGGGACCGAGGGGGCTAGGGCGTGTTTCGAAAGTCCCGCCTGGCCCGCGACGCCTGGCACGCACACTCGCTGCGTTGTCGCAACGCCCAAGTACATCCAGTACGAGGGCGATCCTCCGCCTTGCGATTGCACGCACCAGACGCCGCGGGCCCCGCCCTCCGGGCGGACGGCGCTACTTTCGAAACACGCCCTAGACCGCCTCGACCGCGGGAGCCGGCAGGACGTCGGCCTGGTCGGCCTGGTCGCCCGCGGGCTCCGGCTTCTGCGGGCCGCCCTTGAGGGGGACCTCCTTGACGAACAGCGCCAGGACCAGCACGGGCACCGCGATCGCCGCGCCGAGCAGGAACGCCGAGTGCGTGCCGGCCGAGACCGCGTGCTGGTAGGCCTCGCGGGCCGCGGCGGGCAGCTTGGCCAGGCTGGCCGCGTCGAGCTGCGCGGACTGCTCGGTGACCTTGGAGCCGAGGGAGCCGGCCCGCTCGGCCATCACGTCCTGGACGCGGTGGTTGAACAGCGCGCCCATGATCGCGACACCGAAGGAGGAGCCGAGCGTACGGAACAGGGTGGTCGACGAGGACGCGACGCCCATGTCCTTCATCTGCACGCTGTTCTGCGCGACCAGCATGGTGATCTGCATGAGGCAGCCCATGCCGAGGCCGAGGACGGCCATGTAGACGCCGGAGGTGAACCGGGAGGTGCCCGTGTCCATCAGCGACAGCAGGTACAGGCCGACGACCATCAGCACACCGCCGGCGATCGGGAAGACCTTGTACCGGCCGGTGTTGGTGGTGACGCGTCCGGCGACCATCGACGTGACGAGCATCGCACCGAGCATCGGCAGCAGGAGCAGACCGGAGTTGGTGGCCGAGGCGCCCTGCACCGACTGCTGGTAGAGCGGCAGGAAGAGGGTCGCGCCGAACATCACGAAGCCGGTGATGAAGCCGATGACGGACATCAGGGTGAAGTTGCGGCTGCGGAAGATGTGCAGCGGCAGCACCGGCTCGGCGGCCCTGGTCTGCCAGAACACGAACCCGACCAGCGAGGCCACGCCGATCGCGGTGAGCTCCATGATCCGCGCGGACGTCCAGGCGTACTCGCTGCCGCCCCAGGTGGTGACGAGGACGATCGCGGTGATGCCGACGGTGAGCAGCCCGGCGCCCAGGTAGTCGATGCGCGACTTGGTGCGCTTCTTCGGGAGGTGCAGCACGGCGCTGACCAGCGCCAGCGCGACCGCGCCGAGGGGCAGGTTGATGTAGAAGGACCAGCGCCAGCCCCAGTTGTCGGTGATGGTGCCGCCGACGAGGGGGCCGCCGATCATGGCGAGCGCCATGACACCGGCCATCATGCCCTGGTACTTGCCCCGCTCACGCGGCGGGACGAGGTCGCCGATGATCGCCATGACGCCGACCATCAGACCGCCGGCGCCGAGGCCCTGCACCGCGCGGAAACCGATCAGCTCGCCCATGTTCTGGGCCATGCCGCTGAGCGCGGAACCGATCAGGAAGATCACGATCGACGTCATGAAGGCGCCCTTGCGCCCGTACATGTCGCCGAGCTTGCCCCACAGCGGGGTCGCGGCCGCGGTGGCCAGCGTGTATCCGGTCACCACCCAGGACAGGTGTTCCAGACCGCCCAGCTCGCCGACGATCGTCGGCATCGCGGTGCCCACGATCATGTTGTCGAGCATCGCGAGCATCATCGCGATCATGAGCGCCATCAGGACGACCCGGACGCTCCGCTGTTTCTTGTCCGGCTGATCCGCTATCTCTTGGCCCACCTGGGCCGACTCCGTGTCCGCCATAACTCCCACTCCCCCGGCAACTGCTACTTACTTGCCGCCCGGCTAGTTCACTACACTGGGAAGGTAGCCCTGTCACTAGCCGGTCGTCAAGTAAGTTTGCCGAAGGCTAGCCGGGCGGCAAGTAAGTTTCCGCCGGAGCGCGAGGAGTACGAGGATGGGCGGCACCATGGACGGCACCAAGCAGCAGCGCCGAGGCAACACCCGCCAGCGCATCCAGGACGTCGCGCTCGAACTCTTCGCCGAGCAGGGCTACGAGAAGACCTCGCTGCGCGAGATCGCCGAACGCCTCGACGTGACCAAGGCGGCGCTCTACTACCACTTCAAGACGAAGGAAGAGATCATCGTCAGCCTCTTCGAGGATCTGACGCAGCCGATGCAGGACCTCATCGAGTGGGGCAGGGAACAGCCCCACACCCTGGAGACCAAGCAGGAGATCGTACGGCGCTACAGCCGCTCGCTCGTCGAGGCCGAGCCCCTGTTCCGCTTCATGCAGGAGAACCAGGCGACCGTACGGGAACTGCGCATCGGCGACACCTTCAAGGACCGGATGCGCGGCCTGCGGGACATCATCATCGACCCCGAGGCGGACCTGGTCGACCAGGTCCGCTCCGTCAGCGCGCTCTTCGCGCTGCACGCCGGGATGTTCGTCTTCCAGGACCTGGAAGGCGACCCCGAGGACAAGCGCGCGGCCGTCCTGGAGGTCGCCGTGGACCTGGTGACGCAGGCGCACCGGGGCGCCCACGGACCGAATGCCTAGACGGTCACGCCCTTGGCCCGCAGGAAGTGCACGGGGTCGATCGCGGAGCCGTAGTTCGGGGTCGTACGGATCTCGAAGTGCAGGTGCGGACCGGTGGAGTTGCCGGTGTTGCCGGAGCGCGCGATGTGCTGACCGGTCTTGACGACCTGGCCTATGTGCACGTCGATCCTCGACAGGTGGGCGTACTGGGAGTACGTGCCGTTGCCGTGCTTGATGACGATGGCGTTGCCGTACGCCGGACCGTCGCCGGCGCCGTTGCCGCCGGCCTTGACGACGGTGCCGCCGTGCGCGGCCATGACGTTGGTGCCGATCGGCACGGCGAAGTCCTGGCCGCTGTGCTTGGCGACCCAGTGGCTGCCGGCCTGGTTGAAGCCCGCGGACAGCGTGTAGTGCGCGACCGGGTCGATCCAGGAGGCGGCGGACTTGGCCGCGGCGGACTTGGCCGCGGCCGCGACGGGGGCCGCCTTCACGGTGGTGGCCGGTGCGGCGGTCTGCGCACCGGCGGCGGCCGCGACCCCGGCCCCCAGGACGACAGAGGTGCCCAGCCCGGCGGCCACCACGGCGGCGCGGGAGCGGAGCAGGGACCCGAGGGCGGAACGGGACGTGACGCGCTGGAACATCTGTACCTCGTGGGTTCGGGGACGAAGGACCACCCGGCGAAACAGCCGTCCGCCGGATGGGGCTGAACCTTGGTAACCCCGGGGCACACTTGCGCTCAAACCACCCAAGTACGACACAAACTAGTAATTGACCGGAAAATTTCTCCGCCCTTGACAAGGCCCTCTCCGGCCGAACAGGGCGCTGACGACGCCGGATTCCCCCTCGCCATTCAAGACTGAATGTCCTGATTTGCCCTTATTGCATGTCCCACTATCTGGTGTAGTACCGGACAAATCGCCTGTGCGGCATGTCACCGGCCCACAAGATCCGGCACCGCCCGAATGTGACCCGCGCTACGCCCACGGGCGGTCGCGCAGACGGGCGTTGAGCCGGGCCGCCCGGCGCGTCAGATGGTCGCGCTCGGCGAGGTTCGACGCCGCCAGGGCGGCCTCGGCGTACAGCCGCGCCGCCGTCTCCAGGTCGCCGTCGCGCTCGTGGAGGTGCGCCGCCACCGCGGCGTGGCGGGGCAGCGAGGCGTCCAGTTCCGCGAGCGCCGCCAGACCGGCGCGCGGTCCGTCCGCCTCCCCGACGGCGACCGCGCGGTTGAGCCGGACAACCGGGCTGTCGGTCAGGCGCGCGAGCTCGTCGTACCACTCGACGATCTGCACCCAGTCCGTCTCCTCGGCGGTGGGCGCGTCGGCGTGGAGCGCGGCGATGGCGGCCTGGGCCTGGAACTCGCCGAGGCGGTCGCGGGCGAGGGCCGCCTGGAGGATCCCGACGCCCTCGGCGATCGCCCCGGTGTCCCAGCGGCCCCGGTCCTGCTCGGCGAGCGGCACCAGGCTGCCGTCGGGCGCGGTCCGGCCGGCCCGCCGCGCGTGGTGCAGCAGCATCAGGGCCAGCAGTCCCGCCACCTCGGGGTGATCGACCGCCGCCGCGAGCTGCCGGGTGAGCCGGATGGCCTCGGCGGCGAGGTCGACGTCGCCTGAGTAGCCCTCGTTGAAGACGAGGTAGAGGACGCGCAGCACGGTGGCGACGTCGCCCGGCCGGTCGAACCGCACGCCGGAGACGGTGCGCTTGGCCCGGCTGATGCGCTGCGCCATGGTCGCCTCGGGCACCAGGTAGGCGCGGGCGATCTGGCGGGTGGTCAGACCGCCGACGGCCCGCAGGGTGAGCGCGACCGCGGACGACGGCGTCAGCGACGGGTGCGCGCACAGGAAGTACAGCTGGAGCGTGTCGTCCGCCTCGGCCGCGGGTCCGGGCACCGGCTCCCCGTCGGCACGCTCCTCACGCCTGCGGCGAGCGGCGTCCGACCGGGCCGCGTCGAGGAACCGGCGCCAGGCTACGGTGACCAGCCAGCCCTTCGGGTCCCACGGCCGGTCGGCGGGCCGGCGGCGGAGCGCCTCGACCAGCGCGTCCTGCACGGCGTCCTCGGCCGCCGCGAAGTCGGCTCCGCGGCGGACGAGGATCGCGAGGACGCCGGGCGTGAGGCTCCGGAGCAGGGCCTCGTCCATGGAAGCGGTCACTCCGTGATGGTGGGTGGCGCGGACAGGAACGGACGCAGTTCCAGCCACTCGTGGATCGGCTTCCCACCCGCTCCGGGGGCGGCCGACAGCTCCCCGGCCAGCTCGACGGCGCGCTCGTAGCTGTCGACGTCGATCACCATCCAGCCGGCGATGAGGTCCTTGGTCTCGGCGAACGGGCCGTCGGTGACCGGCGGACGGCCCTCGCCGTCGTACCGGACGAACGTGCCCTCCGGGGCGAGCGCCTGGCCGTCGACGAACTCGCCGGTCTTCTCCAGGCGGGCCGCGAACTCGTGCATGTACCGCATGTGCGCCGAGATCTCCTCCGGCGTCCACCGGTCCATCGGCACGTCGTTGACCGCGGCCGGAGCGCCTCGGTAGTGCTTGAGCAGCAGGTACTTGGCCATCGTGCGTCTCCTCGGTACCGGTGCGACCCATTGTGGCCGCGCTCACCCCTGGGACGGAGCCGGTCCCGGGTTCTCGACATCGTGGGCCATGATCTTTTGGGCGGCTTGAAACGGCCCTTCACCCAGGGCGGTGTGACGCACGTCTCTGGTCACCTACCGTTCAGTAACCCTACGGTTCCCCTCACGCCACCCTCACCACAGAGCATGCACCTGACACATGCCGCGTACGGACGTGAGAGGACACCCCCACCGATGACCAGACGCCCCCTGGCGCGCCGCATCACCGTCACCGCAGTCTCCGCCGCCGCCCTGGCCGCGCTCGCCGCGCCGGCCGAGGCCGCGACGACCGCCTCCGGAGCGAGCACCACCGCCACGGGCACCGCCGCCGCGGCGGTCGACTACACCACCTGGCAGCAGGACTGCCAGGCCGTGATGAACCAGGCCATGCCGTACGTGCAGAACCGCATCGCAGCCGCCCGTCCGGGCGAGAAGCAGGCGATCGTGTTCGACATCGACAACACCACGCTGGAGACCGACTTCGGCTTCAGCTACCCCCAGCCGGCCAACAAGCCGGTCCTGAACGTCGCGAAGTACGCCCAGGAGCACGGCGTCGCGCTGTTCTTCGTCACGGCCCGCCCGGGCATCATCGCCGCGCCCACCCAGTTCAACCTGGAGTTCGACGGCTACCGCGTCGCCGGTCTCTACGACCGCGGTCTGTTCGACCTGTTCAAGGACGTCGCCGAGTACAAGACCGCCCAGCGCGTCGACATCGAGAACAAGGGCTACACGATCATCGCGAACATCGGCAACAGCGCGAGCGACCTCTCGGGCGGCCACGCCGAGAAGACGTTCAAGCTGCCGGACTACGACGGGCAGCTCTCCTAGCGCGCGGCAAAAAGGGGCCGCCCCGGGACATCGGTCCCGGGGCGGCCCCTTCGGTCGCTCGCTCCCCTGAGGGTCAGGCGTCCTTGCTCAGGTTCGGTCCGGCGCCGCCGGCCGCCTGCTCGATCGGCGGGGCGTCGGGCAGCGCCGACTTCTCCTCGCCGCGGAACGTGAAGGTCTTGGCCTCGCCCGTTCCCTCGGTGTCCACGACCACGATGTGACCGGGGCGCAGCTCGCCGAAGAGGATCTTCTCGGAGAGCGTGTCCTCGATCTCGCGCTGGATGGTCCGGCGCAGCGGCCGGGCGCCCAGCACGGGGTCGTAGCCCTTCTGGGACAGCAGTTCCTTGGCGGACTGGGAGAGCTCGATGCCCATGTCCCGGTCCTTGAGGCGCTCGTCCACCTTGCTGATCATCAGGTCGACGATCCGCAGGATGTCCTCCTGCGTCAGCTGCGGGAAGACGACCACGTCGTCGACGCGGTTCAGGAACTCGGGACGGAAGTGCTGCTTGAGCTCGTCCGACACCTTGTTCTTCATGCGCTCGTAGTTGGTCTTCGTGTCACCCGAGGCCGCGAAGCCCAGGTTGAAGCCCTTGGAGATGTCCCGGGTGCCGAGGTTGGTCGTCATGATGATGACCGTGTTCTTGAAGTCCACGACCCGGCCCTGGGAGTCGGTCAGACGACCGTCCTCCAGGATCTGGAGCAGCGAGTTGAAGATGTCCGGGTGGGCCTTCTCCACCTCGTCGAACAGGACGACGGAGAACGGCTTGCGGCGCACCTTCTCGGTCAGCTGACCGCCCTCTTCGTAGCCCACGTAGCCGGGGGGCGAACCGAAGAGACGCGAGACCGTGTGCTTCTCGCTGAACTCCGACATGTCGAGGGAGATCAGCGCGTCCTCGTCACCGAACAGGAACTCGGCGAGCGCCTTGGACAGCTCGGTCTTACCGACACCGGACGGGCCGGCGAAGATGAACGAGCCACCCGGACGCTTCGGGTCCTTCAGGCCCGCGCGCGTACGGCGGATCGCCTTCGACAGCGCCTTGACGGCGTCGACCTGGCCGATGACCCGCTTGTGCAGCTCCTCCTCCATGCGGAGCAGGCGGCTGGACTCCTCCTCGGTCAGCTTGAAGACCGGGATGCCGGTGGCCGTGGCGAGGACCTCGGCGATCAGCTCGCCGTCGACCTCGGCGACGACGTCCATGTCGCCGGCCTTCCACTCCTTCTCCCGCTTCGCCTTGGCGGCCAGGAGCTGCTTCTCCTTGTCGCGCAGGGAGGCGGCCTTCTCGAAGTCCTGCGAGTCGATCGCGGACTCCTTGTCCCGGCGGACGGCGGCGATCTTCTCGTCGAACTCGCGCAGGTCCGGCGGCGCGGTCATCCGGCGGATGCGCATCCGGGACCCGGCCTCGTCGATGAGGTCGATCGCCTTGTCGGGCAGGAAGCGGTCCGAGATGTACCGGTCGGCCAGCGTGGCCGCCTGCACCAGGGCCTCGTCCGTGATGGAGACGCGGTGGTGCGCCTCGTACCGGTCGCGCAGGCCCTTGAGGATCTCGATCGTGTGCGGCAGGGACGGCTCCGCGACCTGGATGGGCTGGAAGCGGCGCTCGAGGGCCGCGTCCTTCTCCAGGTGCTTGCGGTACTCGTCGAGCGTCGTCGCACCGATGGTCTGGAGCTCACCGCGGGCCAGCATCGGCTTCAGGATCGAGGCCGCGTCGATGGCGCCCTCGGCGGCACCCGCGCCGACGAGCGTGTGCAGCTCGTCGATGAACAGGATGATGTCGCCTCGGGTGCGGATCTCCTTGAGCACCTTCTTCAGGCGCTCCTCGAAGTCACCGCGGTAGCGGGAGCCGGCGACCAGGGCGCCGAGGTCCAGCGTGTAGAGGTGCTTGTCCTTCAGCGTCTCGGGCACCTCGCCCTTGACGATGGCCTGGGCGAGGCCCTCGACGACGGCGGTCTTGCCGACGCCGGGCTCACCGATCAGGACCGGGTTGTTCTTCGTACGGCGGGACAGCACCTGCATGACCCGCTCGATCTCCTTCTCGCGCCCGATGACCGGGTCGAGCTTGGACTCACGAGCGGCCTGGGTGAGGTTCCGGCCGAACTGGTCGAGGACCAGGGACGTCGAGGGGGTGCCCTCGGCAGGGCCGCCGGCGGTGGCGGTCTCCTTGCCCTGGTAGCCGGAGAGCAGCTGGATCACCTGCTGCCGCACCCGGTTGAGGTCGGCGCCCAGCTTGACCAGGACCTGGGCGGCGACGCCCTCGCCCTCACGGATCAGGCCGAGCAGGATGTGCTCCGTGCCGATGTAGTTGTGGCCCAGCTGAAGGGCCTCGCGGAGCGACAGCTCCAGGACCTTCTTGGCACGGGGGGTGAAGGGAATGTGCCCGGACGGGGCCTGCTGGCCCTGACCGATGATCTCCTCCACCTGCTGGCGGACCGCCTCGAGCGAAATCCCGAGGCTCTCAAGGGCCTTGGCGGCGACACCCTCACCCTCGTGGATCAGGCCCAGGAGGATGTGCTCGGTGCCGATGTAGTTGTGGTTGAGCATCCGGGCTTCTTCCTGAGCCAGGACGACAACCCGCCGCGCGCGGTCGGTGAACCTCTCGAACATCGTTAATCGCTCCTCAGAGCGGTCAGGCAGTGGGGGGAACTTCCCCTCCCTGTCCTTCCGCAGCTTAGTCCCGCAAGCGGGGACCGCTCATTCCAACTGCCGACACCGGACCGAGAACCAACTCTGCCTCCTGACCCCGAACGCCGACATCTGCTCCAACCCGATGGTGCGAGACGATGTTCCCGCAGGCCAGGCAGTTACCCTCACCATCACTACGCCGATGGCGAACGCGAGGGGGCCCGTTCTGCGTGTCGCCCCCTCCCACTAGGGATGTCTTACCCGCCGGGACTGACACTCCATGCCGCGCGCACCGGTTCCCTCCGCTACGGGCGAACAACCTTGTGCCCCTCCGGGCTCCCGGACGCCCCCATTTCGAGCACACTGTGTGATCGTTCAACGACCCACCGTAACCCGGAGGCGGCTTCCGCGGTTGCTTCTGTCATGGCCGGCCACGTCCCTCTGGTCCCCTTTCCCCGTCGTCCTCCCGGGTCTCCCCGGCGCCCTGCCGAACCGGGCGGCGCGGGCGGTTCCGGCGATCCGGTCGCCCGGATCCGTCACTGGTACGAGAACGATCTGGGCTGGGCAACAGTGCCCGGGCCGCCCGGAGAGCCGTTGTGGCTGGTCACGGGGGTGTGCTTCGACGTGCTCGACGTCCCGGCCGAGGCGGGCGCGGCGGCGCTGCGGCATCTGGGGCCGGGGTCCCCTGTGGCTCTCCAGGGCGACCGGATGCGGCTGCTCGTGGCCGTGGGCGGCGCGGAGGAACTGCCGGGGCTGCTGGAGTGGCTGGAGTGGGGCTCGGTGCCCCTCGATCTGCGGGCCCTGGGAGCGCGGGGACGCATGCCGGCGCCGTTCCCTCCGGGGTGGGGCGCGGGAGGGGGCGACTCACCGGCTCCCGAGCGGAACTCCACCGCCCCCGGACCGCCCCTTTGCCGGCCGTCCGCCATTCGAGACGGAAAAGGCGCCCCACCCGAGGAACCCCTCCGGGAGCGACCCGGCCTTACGGACACGATCGACGGCCGTCGGGAGGCGCCAGGGCCTCGGGAAGCGGCCGCAGGCCCCCAAGAGGCGTGCGGCGGTCCTCGGAAGGCGCCCGGACACCAGGACGCCCCAGATCCCAGGGAGCTCCGGGAGGCGTCCGGGCCGGGGGACCCGCCGGGTCTCCGCGAGGCGTCCGGAGGGACGGGCTCGATCGGGGGGCGGGGTGGAGGTGGGGCTCCGGGATCGCCCGGGGGTGGCCCGGGCGGGCTCGTGGGGCCGGGGTGGTCTTCGGGGGCCGCGCAGGGGGCCGCCGTGTGGGTGCGGCCCCCCGGGGCGGGGTACGAGGGCACGGCCTCGCTGCCGACACTGTCGGCCATGGGGGGCGTTGGGGGCGCCCCCGATCTCGTTCGGCTCGTGGCCACGCTGGCCACGCACTGCCATCGGGTCCGGCTTCGGCGCGGTCGCGCCGGGTCGCCGGAGTCGCGGTCGTCTCAGCCGTTGGCCTTCTCGTAAGCCTCGCGGATGGTCGCGGGGACCCGTCCGCGATCGTTGACCTCGAAACCGTTCTCCTTCGCCCAGGCACGGATCTGCGCCGTGTCCTGGCTGCCACCGGCCGCCGCACGCGCCTTTCCGCGACCGCCCGAAGCGCGGCCTCCCGTACGCCGACCACCCTTGACATAGGCGTCGAGAAGTCCGCGCAGCTTGTCCGCGTTGGCGGTCGTGAGATCGATCTCGTATGTCTTGCCGTCCAGCGCGAACGTCACGGTCTCGTCCGCCTCGCCGCCGTCGAGGTCGTCGACAAGAAGGACCTGAACCTTCTGTGCCACCGGATTTCCTTTCATCGATAACGTGAGGGCCGGGGGTCCGTCGGCGTCCCCGTTTCGCCGCCCCCTGTTATATGCAGTACTGCACTACGTCGGAAAGCAAACCGCTTTTGCGGGAAAAACACAAACCCCTGGCGGAGTCTCGGGGTACCGGACCCGACCGGAAAGCTGCGCGTTTCGGACATAGGGCACCGGGGCAGGGCGGGAGCACGTGAATACCCGGCGAAGGCCCGGCGATCGCGACGATCACAGATGCAGAAGCATCCGGCTGTTGCCCAAGGTGTTCGGTTTCACTCGTTCGAGACCGAGGAACTCCGCGACGCCCTCGTCATAGGAACGCAACAACTCTGCGTACACATCCGTGTCCACCGGAGTCTCACCGATCTCCACGAAGCCGTGCTTGCCGAAGAAGTCGACTTCGAAGGTCAGACAGAAAACGCGGCGGACCCCCAGCCATCGCGCGGTCTCCAGCAGCTTCTCCAGCAGGCGGTGGCCGACGCCCGCGCCCTTCAGCCCCGGCTTCACCGCGAGAGTGCGGACTTCCGCGAGGTCTTCCCACATGACGTGCAGCGCGCCGCAGCCGACGACCTCGGCGTTGTCGTCGCGTTCCACGACCCAGAACTCCTGGATGTCCTCGTAAAGCGTCACCGTCGCTTTGTCGAGCAGGATGCGTTCGCGCACGTAGGTGTCAAGGAGGCGGCGCACGGCGGGGACATCGCCGGTCCGGGCCCGCCGGACCGTGACGGCTTTTGCGGAGACTTCGGGACGCTCTGCTGACATGTGCGGACGCTATCGCCCGCCGCCGTCCCGCTCGGAGCCGGGGTTCTCGTCCTCCGGGGTTTCCGGTCCCTGGACGATGCGTACGGCGTCGCGCAGGGCCTGGCGCTGTTCGTCGCTCATCATGCCGAAGAAGGCGACGAGAGCCGCCGCCGGGTTGTCACTCTGCGACCAGGCGTCGTTCATCAGGGCGGCGGCGTAGGCGGCGCGGGTGGAGACGGCCTCATATCGATAGGCGCGGCCTTCGGCCTCACGGCGCACCCAGCCCTTCTGATGGAGATTGTCCAAAACGGTCATCACCGTGGTGTAGGCGATGGACCGTTCACGCTGAAGGTCTTCCAGGACTTCCCGAACGGTCACCGGGCGGTTCCACTTCCACACCCGCGTCATGACCGCGTCTTCGAGTTCTCCCAATGGGCGAGGCACAGCTCAGAACAATAGTGGGAGATCACAACAATCGCGTGCTGAACGTGCTCTTTCACCTACAACACGAACAAAAAGGGCGTACGACCCGGCAGTGCGAGGCATGCGAGTCGTACGCCCCGACGGCCCGCGCGGGGCGTCGGGTCGGCTCAGGCGTCGGAACGGGTGGACGCCTGCCGCGTGTTCTCCGCGCGCGCGAGGGCGGCGTCCACGGCGGCGTCCTCCTTGGCCTTGGCGGCGCCGCCCTGGGTCTTCACGATCACCCTGACCACACCGATGAAGAGCGCGGCCATCACGACCGGGGGCACGAGCGCGGAGACGTAGTCCATGCCCTCCAGAGTAGCCACGCGCGGGCGGGCGGCCGGGACGGGGGCCCGCCCGGCGGTTCAGCCCACCGCGAGGCGCTGCTGGGGCGGGGTGGGTGCGGCGGGCGGCGCGGGCGGCTTGCGGCGCGGGAAGACCTCGCCGGGAGTGGGGACGGGCCGGGACGGCTTCGGCTCTGCGGGCAGGGGGGCGGGTTTCGCGGGCTGTCCGGGCTTCTCGGGCCGTCGGGGCCTCTCGGTGGGCTCCTTGTCCGCCGGCTTCTCGGCAGGCCGCTCCGCGGGCTTCCTGTCGCCCCGCTCACCCCGTTCCCCGGCGGCGCGGGCGGGGTCGCCGCCGGGCAGGGCGGTGAGCCGGGCGCGACCCCGGGAGGCGGGCACCGTCGGGAGGCCCGGGCAGCGCTCCAGGAGGGCCGCCGCGGCGGGGTTGCCCCGCAGGGCGCCCAGGGCGGCGAGGTCGTCGGCCGTGGGGCGGTGTCCGGCCCTCAGGACCTCGTCCAGGAGGGCGAGGTAGCCGACCGCGGTGCCGGGCAGGGCGGCGCGGTAGCGGGCGAGGTCGGCCAGCAGGAAGGCGCGGTGCCGGGCGCCCTCGCGCACCGCCTCGTCGAGCGACTCGGCGAGCCGCAGACAGTCCTGGACGTCCTTTGCCGAGGCGGGACGGGGGTCAAGGGCGAGGGCGAGGGCCCGGCGGAGCACATGCAGCTCCTCCGTGCCGAACGCCATGCCGCCGCGGGTTCCGTAGGGCGTGGGCATGGAGCCGAAGATACGCACTAATCAGACAAACCCGACACATGTTCCCTGCGTGGCGCCCAGGACCCACCCACCTGGACGGCGGGCGCGGGGGCGCGGTCCTGCCGCGCCCCCGGCTCGTCACGTCGGGCCCGTCGCACCGGGCCCGACGTGTCAGGTCCGCCGCGTCAGGTCCGGCTCGTCACATCCGGGACACGTTGCGCTCGTACACGAGGCGCAGCCCGATCAGTGTCAGCCAGGGCTCGTGCTCGTCGATCACCGAGGACTCGCCCAGGACCATCGGCGCGAGACCGCCCGTGGCGATCACCGTCACCTCGTCGGGGTCGTCGGCCAGCTCCCGGGACATGCGGTTCACGACGCCGTCCACCTGTCCGGCGAAGCCGTAGACGATGCCGGACTGCATCGCCTCGACCGTGTTCTTGCCGATCACGCTGCGCGGGCGGGCGACCTCGATCTTGCGCAGCTGGGCGCCCTTGACGCCGAGCGCGTCCACCGAGATCTCGATACCGGGAGCGATGACGCCGCCGACGTACTCCCCGCGCGCGGACACCGCGTCGAAGGTCGTCGCGGTGCCGAAGTCCACGACGATCGCCGGGCCCCCGTACAGCTCGACGGCGGCCACCGCGTTGATGATGCGGTCCGCGCCGACCTCCTTGGGGTTGTCGGTGAGGATCGGCACGCCGGTCTTCACCCCGGGCTCCACGAGGACGGCGGGCACGTCGCCGTAGTACCGGCGGGTGACCTCGCGCAGCTCATGCAGCACGGAGGGGACGGTGGCGCAGATCGCGATGCCGTCGATGCCGTCGCCCAGTTCCTCGCCGAGCAGCGGGTGCATGCCCATCAGGCCCTGGAGCAGGACGGCCAGTTCGTCGGCCGTGCGGCGGGCGTCGGTGGAGATCCGCCAGTGTTCGACGATGTCGTCGCCGTCGAACAGACCCAGGACGGTGTGCGTGTTGCCCACGTCGATCGTCAGGAGCATGGCCGTCACTCCGCCGCGCGCAGGTCCAGGCCGATGTCCAGGATCGGCGAGGAGTGGGTGAGGGCACCGACGGCCAGGAAGTCGACCCCCGTGTCGGCGTAGACCTTGGCGTTCTCCAGGGTCAGCCGCCCGGACGCCTCCAGGAGCGCTCGTCCCGCCACGAGCGCCACCGCCTCCTCGCACTCACCGGGCGTGAAGTTGTCCAGCAGGATCAGGTCGGCACCCGCGTCGAGGACCTCGCGCAGCTGGTGCAGCGTGTCGACCTCGACCTCGATCGGCACCTCCGGGAACGCCGTGCGCACGGCGTCGAACGCCTGGGCGACGCCGCCCGCGGCGACGACGTGGTTGTCCTTGACGAGGGCCGCGTCCGACAGCGACATGCGGTGGTTGACGCCGCCGCCGCAGCGCACCGCGTACTTCTCCAGGGAGCGCAGGCCGGGGGTGGTCTTGCGGGTGTCGCGCACCCGGGTCCTCGTGCCCTCCAGGGCGTCCGCCCACGCGCGGGTGGCCGTCGCGATGCCCGACAGGCGGCACAGCAGGTTGAGGGCGCTGCGCTCGGCGGTCAGCAGGTCACGCGTGCGGGCGGTGACCGACAGCAGCTTCTGCCCGGCCTCCACCCGGTCGCCGTCCTCCACGTGCCGCTCGACCTCGAACTCGTCGGAGCAGACCACGGAGAGCACGGCCTCGGCGACCCGCAGGCCGGCCGCCGTGCCCGCGTCGCGCGCGGTGAAGTCGGCGGTGGCCACCGCGTCCTCGGGGATGGTCGCGACGGTCGTCACGTCCACGCCGCCCGCGAGGTCCTCCTGGACGGCCACGTTGACGACGTCCTCGACCTCGACCGGGTCGAGTCCGGCGTCGGCCAGGAGTTCGGCGAGCGCGGGGTCGAGCCCGCACTCCAGGTACTCCGCGTCGCCCTCGGCGCCGCAGGCACAGCCCTCGCCGCAGCCTCCGGACGCGGCGAGGGGAAGGTCGGGGGTGCTCATGTCGCTCACTGCTCCTGGGGACGCTGCTGCCGGGTCGGGGGGAAGTCTGCGGTGTCGGTGGTGCGCACGGCCAGCGTCCGGTCCGGATTCAGCCGTACGACGATGTGGCGCCGCCAGTGCGTGTCGTCGCGCTCGGCGTGGTCCTCGCGCCAGTGGCAGCCGCGGGTCTCCTCGCGCTGCCGGGCGGCGGCGACCAGGACGCGGGCGACGCACAGGAGGTTCGTGGCCTCCCAGGTGTCGACGCCGGGCTCGGCCGTCTTGCCGTTCTCGTCGAGGGCGTCGCGGGCCTCGGTGTGCAGCCGCTGGAGCTGGTCCGCGGCCTTGGCCAGGGACTCGTCCGAGCGCAGCACCCCCGCGCCCTCGGTCATGATCCGCTGGATCGCGAACCGGGCCTCGGCGGCGAGCAGGGGGTGCGCGGGCTTCTCGGGGTGGGGGACCGGTTCGGGCACCCGCGCGTGGAGGCGGTCCTGCGCGTGCCGCTCGGTGATGTCGGCGGCGATCCGCTCGGCGTACACCAGTCCCTCCAGGAGGGAGTTGGAGGCGAGCCGGTTGGCGCCGTGCACGCCGGTGCAGGCGACCTCGCCGCACGCGTACAGGCCCGGCACGGTCGTACGGCCCCGTGCGTCCGCGCGAACGCCGCCGGAGGCGTAGTGGGCGGCCGGGGCGACCGGGACGGGCTCGGTGACCGGGTCGATGCCGTGGGCGCGGCAGGCGGCGAGGATCGTCGGGAAGCGGTGCTCCCACATCTCGGCGCCGAAGTGCCGGGCGTCGAGGTACATGTGCTCGGCGTCCTGCTCCTGCATGCGGCGCATGATGCCCTTGGCGACGATGTCCCGGGGCGCCAGCTCGGCCAGCTCGTGCTGCCCCGCCATGAAGCGCACGCCGTCGGCGTCGACCAGGTGGGCGCCCTCGCCGCGCACGGCCTCCGAGACCAGCGGCTGCTGGCCCTCCGCGTCCGGCCCTAGGAACAGCACGGTCGGGTGGAACTGCACGAACTCCAGGTCGGAGACCTCCGCGCCCGCGCGCAGGGCGAGCGCCACACCGTCGCCCGTGGACACCGAGGGGTTGGTGGTCGCGGAGAACACCTGGCCCATGCCGCCCGTCGCGAGGACCACCGCGGGGGCGTGCACCGCGCCGACGCCGTCGTGCTGGCCCTCGCCCATGACGTGCAGGCTCACGCCCGCGGTGCGGCCGGCGACGTCGGTCAGCAGGTCGAGCACGAGCGCGTTCTCGATCGTGCGCAGGCCCCGCGCGCGGACGGCCTCGACGAGGGCGCGGGAGATCTCGGCGCCGGTCGCGTCGCCGCCGGCGTGCGCGATGCGGCGGCGGTGGTGGCCGCCCTCGCGGGTCAGCTCCAGTTCGCCCTCGGTGGACTCGTCGAAGTGGGCACCGGTCTCGATGAGCCGTCGTACGGCGTCCGGTCCCTCCGTGACGAGGATGCGCACCGCGTCCTCGTCGCACAGTCCGGCGCCCGCCACGAGGGTGTCGTCCAGGTGCTGTTCGGGGGTGTCGCCCTCGCCCAGGGCCGCCGCGATGCCGCCCTGCGCCCAGCGCGTGGAGCCGTCGTCCAGGCGGGCCTTGGTGACGACGACCGTGCTGAGGCCCGCCGCCTCGCAGCGCAGCGCCGCGGTGAGGCCGGCGACGCCGGAGCCGACGACCACGACGTCCGCGGCGATGGACCACCCGGGCGCGGGCGCGTGCAGTCGTATGCCTGTGCTGGTCACGAGGCGGCTCCGAAGGTGAGAGGGAGATTGTCGATCAGGCGTGTCGTGCCGACCCGGGCGGCGACGGCGAGCACGGCCTCGCCGGTGAAGCCGTCCACGATCTCGGTGAAGTCGGACGGGTCGACCAGCGCGAGGTAGTCCAGTTCGACGGGCGGGGCCATGCGCGCGCCCTCGTCCAGGACGAGCCGGGCGGCGGCGCGCACGGCCGCCGGTCCGCCGGGCGCGGCCTTCGCCACCGCGTGCGCGTCGGCCGCCGCGCGGGACTCCCCGAGGGCGCTGAGCGCCTCGGCACGCGCGCGTGTGGCGGGAACTTCGCGGGCCCGCGCGCGCAGCGCCTCCTGTGCGGCGTGCCGGTCGCGGCCGGCGAACAGGGCGCGGGAGAGGGTGAGGGCGCTGCGCCGCTCGTCGGCCGAGAGGTAGCGGTTGCGGCTGGACAGGGCCAGGCCGTCGGCCTCGCGGACGGTCGGCACGGCGACGATCTCCACGCCGAAGTTCAGGTCCCGCACCATCCGCCGGATCAGGGCGAGCTGCTGGGCGTCCTTCTGGCCGAACAGGGCCGCGTCGGGGCGGGTGAGGTGCAGCAGTTTGGCGACGACCGTGAGCATGCCGTCGAAGTGGCCGGGGCGCGAGGCGCCCTCGAGGCGCTCGCCCATGGGGCCCGCGGAGATGCGGACCTGGGGCTGTCCGCCGGGGTAGACCTCGTCGGCGGAGGGGGCGAACACGGCGTCCGCGCCGCACTGTTCGGCGAGCTTGAGGTCGGCGTCGAGGGTGCGCGGGTAGCGGTCGAGGTCCTCTCCGGCGCCGAACTGGAGCGGGTTCACGAAGACGGTGACGACGACCTCGCCGTGCGGCCCGGCGATCTCGCGCGCGGTGCGGATCAGCGTGCCGTGGCCCTCGTGCAGGGCGCCCATGGTCATCACCACGGCACGGCGGCCGTGGCGCACGCGGGCGTGCAGCTCCTCGGCGGTGCTCAGCAGGGCGGTGGTCATCGGTCGTCTCCGTTCTCGGGCACGCGCGTCGTGGTGCGGCCCCTTCCGGGCGCGCGCGTGGTCCGGCGGCCCTCCTCGGGCGCGCGTGTCGTGCGGCGGCCCGGTGTCGTGGCGGGGAGCCCGGCCCGGGTCATCGGGCGTCCTCCGGTCCGCCCCGACCGTCCGGTCCGCCCTGGTCGTCGCGGCCGTCCCGTCCGCTGTGGCCCGCCTGCCCACCCCGGCCGTCCTGACCGCCGTCGGCGAGCACTCCGAGCAGGTCCTCGGCCAGTTCCGGCTTGAGCAGCCCGTGGGCGAGCGCGCGGTCGGCGGTCGCGCGGGCCATCGCCAGATAGCCGCCGAGGGCCTGCGGGGCGTGCTCGCGCAGCTCCCGCACGTGCGCGGCGACCGTGCCGGCGTCCCCGCGCGCGACGGGCCCGGTGAGGGCGGCGTCCCCGGAGCGCAGGGCGTTGTCCAGGGCGGCGCCGAGCAGCGGGCCGAGCATCCGGTCGGGGGCCTCGACGCCCGCGCCGCGCAGCAGCTCCATGGACTGGGCGACCAGGGTCACCAGATGGTTAGAGCCCAGGGCGAGGGCCGCGTGGTAGAGCGGGCGGCTCTCCTCGGCGATCCACTCCGGTTCGCCGCCCATCTCGATGACCAGCGCCTCGGCGGCCAGCCGCAGTTCGTCGGGGGCGGTGACGCCGAAGGAGCAGCCAGCGAGCCGCTGGACGTCGACCGGGGTGCCGGTGAAGGTCATCGCCGGGTGCAGGGCCAGCGGCAGTCCGCCCGCGCGCAGGGCGGGGTCGAGGACCCGCGCGCCGTACCGCCCCGACGTGTGCGCGAGGAGTTGTCCGGGGCGTACGGCACCGGTCTCGGCGAGGCCCGCGACCAGTCCGGGCAGGGTGTCGTCCGGGACGGTCAGCAGCACCAGGTCGGCACGCCGCAGGACCTCGGCGGGCGCCACCAGGGGCACGCCGGGCAGCAGGAGCGCGGCACGCCGCCGGGAGGCGTCGGAGACCCCGGACACGGCGACCGGGCGGTGACCGGCGAGTTGCAGGGACGCGGCCAGCGCGGGACCGACACGGCCGGCGCCGACGACGCCGACGGTGAGCCGCGCGGGGCGGTCCCTGGGGTCTGGGAGGTCTGGTTGCTGGTCTGTACTCACTCGGGGGTGGCCTTCCCGTTCCAGTCCGCTCGGGGTACCGGACGATTTCTCGTCATGTTAACGCGATCGGGTCGGGGGCCGGCCGGTTGTCCACAGGCTGTGGGCCCCGGTCGCACGGGCCGTGGACACCGGGGTGCCCGCGTGTGGGCGGGCACGGCATGATCCGGGGCATGAGCGACGAGGCCGTACAGGACGAACAGCAGTCACCGCAGGAGCGGATACGGGAGCGCAGGACGGCAGCCCACCGGGCGGCGCGGCACGTGCTCGCGGGTCCCCGCGGCACGATCCGGGAGCGGCTCGCGCTGCTCCAGGAGGCGGGCCCGACCGTGTACGACCTGGACGAGCCGGCGGACATGTACGGCGACCGGATCGTCACGGCCCTGGAGGAGCGCGTCGCCGCCCTGCTCGGCACGGAGGCGGCCGCGTTCTTCCCGACCGGCACGATGGCCCAGCAGGTCGCCCTGCGCTGCTGGGCGGCCCGCACCGGCAACCCCGTCGTCGCCCTGCACCCGCTGTCGCACCCCGAGGTGCACGAGCGGCACGCGCTCGGCCAGGTCAGCGGTCTGCGCCCGGTCCACGTGACCGCCGAGCCCCGGCTGCCCTCGCCCGCCGAGGTCCGCGACCTCGCGGAGCCCTTCGGCACGCTGATGCTGGAACTGCCGCTCAGGGACGCCGGGTTCGTGCTGCCCACCTGGGAGGAGCTGGCCGGCACGGTCGCCGCCGCGCGCGAGCGGGACGCGGTCGTCCACCTCGACGGCGCCCGCCTGTGGGAGTCCACGGAGCACTTCGGCCGCCCCCTGGACGAGATCGCTGCCCTCGCGGACAGCGTCTACGTGTCGTTCTACAAGTCCCTGGAAGGCTTCGGCGGCGCCGCGCTGGCCGGTCCGCGCACGCTGGTGGACGAGGCGAGGACCTGGCGGCACCGGTACGGCGGCATGGTGTTCCAGCAGTTCCCGACGGTGCTGTCCGCGCTCGTCGGGCTGGAGCGGGAGCTGCCCCGGCTCCCGGAGTACGTGCGGCACGCGCGCGTGGTGGCCGCCGGGCTGCGCGAGGGGTTCACCGCGAGCGGGCTGCCGTGGGCCCGGGTGCACCCGGAGGAGCCGCACACGCACCAGTTCCAGGTCTGGCTGCCGTACGACCCCGACGTGCTCGCCGAGGCGGCCGTCCGCCAGGCCGAGGAGACGTCGGTGTTCCTGTTCTCCGGCGGCTGGCAGGAGCGGGGTCCCGGCCTCGCCGCCACCGAGGTCACGGTCGGCGCGGCGGGTCTGGCGTGGACGCGGGAGGACGTGCGGGCGGCCGTGGCGGGCTTCGTGGAGCGGCTGCCCCGGGAGGTGTGACCCGCGCGCGGACCTCCCCTCGATTGACGGGGCCCGTCAATCGAGGGGGGCGTTGTCGGTGGCGGCGTGCACCATGGGGGCATGGGCGTACGCATCGACATCGCGGGGCTGCGGCCGGAGGGGGTCGCCGTCGTACCGTCCCCGCTGGCCGAGCTCGGCATGGCGCTGCACGCGCTGTCCGAGCCGGGCCACCACCCGGGCCTCCAGGGCTGGGTGACCGGCGTGACCGCCCGCCTGGACCCGCATCTGGCCGACCGGATGTGCGAGGCGGACTTCCTGTGGCGGACGACGTACGCCGACCTCTTCCTGCCGTACGCGGGCCTGCCCGGTGCCCTCCCGGCCGCCACGCTGGCGGGTGAGCTGGATCTGCTGGACAAGCTGACGGACGAACAGTTCGTGGACGCTGCCCTGGAGTTCACCTGCGTGCCGCTGTACGACGCGGCGCTCCCGAGCCTGCTGTCCGACCCCTCCGCGCGCGGGCGGGTCCTGGAGGTGGCCGCCGCGCGCGGGCCGCGCCAGGTCCGCTTCACCAAGCAGCTGCTCGACGACCCGCCGAGCGTGCGCGCGTGGCTGCGCCGCTTCCTGGAGGACTGCGACGAGGCGTTCTTCCGCGACGCCTGGCCCGGACTGCACCACCAGCTCGCGGCGGACGCCCGGCACAAGACGGAACTGCTGCGTCACAAGGGGCTGGGCGAGGCACTGGCGGCGGTCTCCCCCGCCGTGTCGCTGGACGAGCCGGCCCGGCGCATCACCGTGGACAAGCTGAACGAGGGCCGGGCGGTCACCACCGGCGGCAGTCTCCTGCTCGTCCCCACGAGCCTGGGCCGCCCGCACCTCAGCGTGCTGTACCGGTACGGCTGGCAGCCCGTGCTGCACTACCCGGTGGGCTCCCGCGAGCCGGCCTCGCCACCGTCGGTGGAGCAGCTCACGCTGCGGATGACGGCGCTGTCCCACCCGGTGCGCATGCGCCTGTGCCGCCACCTGGCGCGCACCGCCTACACCACGGGCGAGCTGGCACAGGTGCACGGGCTGAGCGCGCCGGAGGTCTCCCGGCACCTCGCGGTGCTGAAGAAGGCCGGTCTGGTGACCACACGCCGTCGCGGCCGGTACGTGCTGCACCAGCTGGACGTCACGGTCGTGGCCCGCCTGGGCAGCGACTTCCTGGAGGGCATCCTGCGGTGACACGCCGCTGGGAGAGCCGCGATATGTCCTGCGGCGCCGTCGTGGCTGGTCGCGCAGTTCCCCGCGCCCCTTCGGGGCGGGCCCGCCTCACCTTCGTCAGCGTTCAGGCGTGGCCGCCGCCCGCCCTCACCAGGCCGGTTTCGTAGGCGAGCACCACGACCTGCACCCGGTCGCGCAGCCCCAGCTTGGTCAGGATGCGGCCCACGTGGGTCTTCACGGTCGCCTCGGACAGCACCAGCCGGGCCGCGATCTCGCCGTTCGACAGGCCCTGGGCGACCAGCACCATGACCTCGCGCTCACGCTCGGTGAGCCGCTCCAGCTCCTTGTGCCGGGGCTCCCTGCCCGCGGTGGGCAGCATCGGCGCGAAGCGGTCGAGGAGGCGGCGGGTCGTGGAGGGGGCGACGACGGCGTCACCGCTGTGCACGGAACGGATCGCGGCCAGCAGCTCACCGGGCGGCACGTCCTTGAGCATGAAGCCGGACGCGCCCGCCTTCAGCCCGGAGAACGCGTACTCGTCGAGGTCGAAGGTGGTCAGGATCAGCACCTTGGGCGGCTCGGGCTCGGAGCAGATGCGGCGCGTGGTCTCGACGCCGTCCAGCTTCGGCATGCGCACGTCCATGAGGACGACGTCCACGTCGGTCGAGCGCAGCACCTGGAGGGCCTCGACGCCGTCGCCCGCCTCCGCGACGACCTCCATGTCCGGCTGGGCGGCGAGCACCATCCGGAACCCGGTGCGCAGCAGCACCTGGTCGTCGACGAGCATCACACGGATCGTCATGGGGCTTCTTCCGTTTCCGTCGCTTCTTGGTCGTCCATCGGGCGGGCCGCGGGTTGCGGGGGGCGTGACAGGTGTCAACCGGGGGCGTGCGTCGGCGTCAGTGCGCCGGTTTGAGCGGGAGCAGGGCGCTGATGCGGAATCCTCCGCCCGGACGGGGGCCCGCGTCGAGGGTGCCGCCGACCATGCCGACCCGTTCGCGCATGCCGATCAGGCCGTGACCCTGGCCGTCGGCGCCGCCCTCCTCGTACAGCTCGTGCGGGGCGCCCGTGCCGTCGTCCTCGACGAGCAGGCCGAGGCCGTCGTCGAAGTAGACCAGCCGCACGCTGGCGCCCGCGTTGGGGCCGCCGTGCTTGCGCGTGTTGGTCAGCGCCTCCTGCACGATCCGGTACGCCGTCAGCTCGACGCCGCTCGGCAGCGGGCGCGGGGTGCCCTCGACCTTGAAGTCCACCGGAAGGCCGGAGCTGCGGCACTGCGCGATGAGGTCGTCGATCTGCTCGACGTCGGGCTGCGGGACGTACTCGCCGGCCTCCTTGTGCTCGCCGGTGCGCAGCACTCCCAGCAGGCGGCGCATCTCCGCGAGGGCCTGGCGGCCGGTGGAGGAGATCGTCTCCAGGGCCTTCCTGGACTGGTCGGGCGCGGAGTCGAGGACGTAGGCGGCGCCGTCCGCCTGGACCACCATCACGGACACGTTGTGGGCGACCACGTCGTGCAGCTCGCGGGCGATCCGGGCGCGCTCGGCGGCGACCGCCACCTTGGCCTGTGCCTCGCGTTCCTTCTCCAACCGGGCGGCGCGCTCCTCCAGTTGGGCGAAGTAGGCGCGACGGGTGCGCATCGAGTCGCCGAGCACCCAGGCGAGGGCGAAGGGCACGGTCTGGAACACGGCTATCGCGATCTGCCCGAGGAAGCTGGAGTGCTCGGCCGGCCAGCGGATCTGCGCGAGGGTCGCCGCGCTCAGCCCCGCGGCCAGGGCGACCCGGGAGGCCCAGCGGGCCCCGAGCGCGGCGACCGTGTAGATGATCACGAGCATGGCGAAGTCGGCGACCGTCGTCTCGACGTCGAGGATGAGCTGGGCCAGGCCCGTGCCGGCGGCCAGGAGCAGCATGTGCTCCGGGAACCGGCGGCGCAGCGCGATGACGACGCTCATGACGGTGGTCACGACGAGCGCCGCGGGGAGCGATCCATGGTGGTTCCGCGCCTCGCCGACGTGCGCGGAGCCGGCCGCGGAGAGCCCGAACAGGACCACGGCCCAGAAGCCGTCGACCCATGTCGGGTGTCTGCGGAGGAAGTCGTAGAGGCGCTGCACGTAACCCAGAGTAGGGAAGCGAGGTGAGTGCGGGGGTCAACCGGAGGGTCGATCCGTATTCGGTGCGCGTACTCCGCAAGGTGGAGGCCGTGATCACCTGTACGCCTAGTCTGTTCAGGTGAGGGACGACACGGGAGACCTGGTCGAGGGCGGGCACGCGGGCGCGTGGCGGGGCTGGCGCGAGGCCACGGAGGCGGCGCTGTACGGCCCCGGCGGCTTCTACCGGCGGCCCGAGGGACCCGCCGGACACTTCCGTACGTCCGTGCACGCGTCGCCGTTGTTCGCCGGCGCGGTCGCCCGGCTGCTGTGCCGGGTCGACGACGCGCTGGGGCGGCCCGCGCGGCTGGACTTCGTCGACATGGCCGCGGGGCGGGGCGAATTGGTCACCGGTGTGCTCGCGGCGCTGCCCGCGGACGTGGCGGCGCGTACGCGGGCGCACGCGGTCGAGGTCGCCGACCGCCCGCCGGGGCTCGCGGAGCGGGTCGCCTGGCTGCGGGAGCCGCCCGCCGGGATCACCGGCCTGCTCTTCGCCAACGAGTGGCTGGACAACGTGCCGCTGGACGTCGCCGAGGCGGACGCGGAGGGCGCGCCCCGGCTGGTCCTGGTGGACGACGCCGGGACCGAGCGCCTGGGCGGCCCCGTCCCGGGCCCGGAGGCGGACTGGCTCGCCCGCTGGTGGCCGCTGCCGCCGGAGGAGGGCCTGCGCGCGGAGATCGGCCTGCCGAGGGACCTCGCGTGGGCGTCGGCGGTCGCCCGCGTGGCCCGCGGCGCCGCGGTGGCCGTCGACTACGCCCACACGATCACCACCCGCCCCCCGTTCGGCACGCTCACCGGTTTCCGCGAGGGCCGCGAAACGCCCCCCGTCCCGGACGGCTCCTGCGACATCACGTCCCACGTCGCTCTGGACGCCTGCGCCCACGCGGGCCGCACGGCGCTGTCCGCGAGCCCGGGGGAACCCCCGCGCGGCGCGGTGAGTGAAGAGGCCGGATTCGGTGAGGGCCGGCCTGGCCGCCGTGGCCGGGTGGTCGGACAGCGGGAGGCGTTGGGGGTGCTCGGGGTCGTGGGCGGACGGCCTCCGCTGGAGCTCGCCTCCTCCGATCCCGCCGCCTACGTGCGCGCGCTCGCGAGCGCCGGGGAGGCCGCCGAGCTGACCGCGCGCGGGGGGCTCGGGGACTTCGGCTGGCTGGTGCAGACGGTGGGGATCGGCGACCCGCTCGGCGGCGGGCCCGGGTGACCCGCCCCGCCGGTCGATCTACTTGTCGATGTCGCCGACCACGAAGAACATCGACCCCAGGATCGCCACCATGTCCGCGACGAGCGTCCCGGGCAGCAGCTCGGTCAGGGCCTGGATGTTGTTGTACGAGGCCGAGCGCAGCTTCAGCCGGTACGGCGTCTTCTCGCCCTTGCTGACGAGGTAGTAGCCGTTGATCCCGAGCGGGTTCTCGGTCCACGCGTACGTGTGCCCCTCGGGCGCCTTGAGGACCTTCGGGAGCCGCTGGTTGATCGGCCCGGGCGGCAGCTCGGCGAGCCGGTCGAGGCAGGCGTCGGCCAGCTCCAGGGCGTTGTGGGTCTGCGCCAGCAGGCACTCGAAGCGGGCGAGACAGTCGCCCTCCTCGCGCGTGACCACCTTCAGCGTGTCCTGGAGCTCCCCGTAGGCGAGGTACGGCTCGTCACGCCGCAGGTCGAAGTCCACCCCCGAGCCCCGCCCGATGGGCCCGCTCACGCCGTACGCGTGCACGGCCCGCGCCGACAGCACCCCCACCCCGCGCGTGCGCCCCCGGAAGATCTCGTTGCCGAGGACCAGGTCGTCGAAGACGTCCATGCGCGAGCGCACCGCGGCGACCGCCTCCCGCGCGCGTGCGGTCCAGCCCGCCGGCAGGTCCTCCTTGAGGCCGCCGACCCGGTTGAACATGTAGTGCATGCGCCCGCCCGAGACCTCCTCCATGACGTTCTGGAGCACCTCGCGCTCCCGGAACGCGTAGAAGACCGGGGTGATGCCGCCCAGCTCCAGGGGATACGACCCGAGGAACATCAGATGGTTGAGCACCCGGTTCAGCTCGGCGAGCAGCGTCCGCGTCCACACCGCCCGCTCGGGCACCTCCATGCCGAGCATCCGCTCCACCGCGAGGACCACGCCGAGTTCGTTGGAGAACGCCGACAGCCAGTCGTGCCGGTTGGCCAGCATGATGATCTGCCGGTAGTCACGCGCCTCGAACAGCTTCTCCGCGCCCCGGTGCATGTAGCCGATCACCGGTTCCGCGTGCACGATGCGCTCACCGTCCAGCACGAGCCGCAACCGCAGCACACCGTGCGTGGAGGGATGCTGCGGACCGATGTTGAGCACCATGTCCGTGCTCTCCGCGCCGCCGCCGATGCCGACCGTGGTCTCCGTCGTGGGACTCATGCACACAGTCTCCCCCACCTGCCCGTCATACGTACGCTGACCGTATGGAACAGGGGAGTTCACCAGGATTCGGGGCCGCGCGGCAGGTCACGGCGACGGAAACGGCCGGCGCGGGACCGGTGTGGACGGGGCTGCCACCGGGTCTCCTGCACCTGCGGCGGCTGCTCCTGGTGGTGTGGCTGGGCCTGGCCGCGCTCGCCGCCGGCCTGCTGCCCGGCCTCTTCGCCGGCCCCGCGTGGGCGGCGTTCGCCCTGCTGCCGCTGGCGCTGATGGCCTGGGGCTGGGTGCTCCTGGGCCGCAACTGGCGCTCCTGGCGCTATGCCGAGCGCGCCGACGACCTGCTGATCAGCCGGGGCGTCCTGTGGCGGGAGGAGACCGTGGTGCCGTACGGGCGCATGCAGCTGGTGGAGGTGACCTCCGGTCCCGTCGAACGCCGCTTCGGCCTCGCCACCGTGCAGCTGCACACCGCCGCCGCGGCGACCGACGCGACCATCCCCGGACTCGACCCGGCCGAGGCCGAGCGGCTGCGCGACCGGCTGACCGAGCTGGGCGAGGCCCGATCGGCGGGGCTGTGACCACCCCTGGCGTCGAGAGCGGCGTACCCGAGCGGAGCGCGGTCGCGGAGCGCAGGCTGCATCCCGTGACCCCGTTCCGGCGGGCGTGGGCGCCGGTCGCCGTGCTCATCGGGTGGGCCGTGCACGACCCGAACCAGGCGCAGGAGCAGCTGACCCGGCTGACCACGACGATGCTGCTGGCCGGGCTCGCCGTGCTCGTCCCCGCCGCCTCCCTCTACGGCTTCATGTCCTGGTGGTTCACCCACTTCGCGGTGACCGACAGCGAACTGCGCATCCGCACCGGCCTGTTCTTCCGGCGCACCGCGCACATCCGGCTGGAGCGCATCCAGGCCGTCGACATCACCCAGCCGCTCCTCGCGCGCGTGGCCGGTGTCGCCAAGCTCAGGATCGACGTCGTCGGCGCGGACAAGAAGGACGAACTGGCGTTCCTGGGGCAGGAGGAGGCGCGCGCCCTGCGTGCGGAGCTGCTCGCGCGCGCCGCCGGTTTCGCACCCGAGACGGCGCGCGAGGTCGGCGAGGCGCCGGCGCGCGAGCTGCTGCGCCTGCCCCCGCGCGACCTCGCGATCTCCCTCGTGCTGACGGGCGCCACCTGGGGCTCGCTGGCCGCCGCGCTCGTCGTACCGCCGGTGCTGTGGCTGGCCACCGAGAGCGTGTGGACGGTCCTCGCCACCGGCCTGCCGCTGCTGGGCGCGGCGGGCGCGAGCAGCGTGGGACGGTTCGTCTCGGAGTACGACTGGACGGTGGCCGAGTCCCCGGACGGGCTGCGCATCGACCACGGACTGCTGGACCGCACGCACGAGACGGTGCCGCCGGGCCGGGTGCAGACCGTGCGGATCGTGCAGCCGCTGCTGTGGCGGCGGCGCGGCTGGGTGCGGGTGGAGCTGGACGTGGCGGGCTCCGCCAACTCCGTACTGGTGCCGGTCGCCCCGCGCGCGGTCGCCGAGGCGGTCGTCGCGCGCATACTGCCGGGCGCCGAAGGGCTGCCGGAGGCCGGTGCGCCGCGGCCCGCCGAGCGCCCGCCGCGCCGGGCCGGACGGTGCGCGCCGCTGTGGTGGCGGGGGTACGGCGTCGCGGTCACCGACGGGATGTTCACCGCCCGGCACGGGCTGCTGCGCCGGACGCTGTCCCTGGTCCCGCACGCCAAGGTGCAGAGCGTCCGGCTCACCCAGGGCCCCTGGAAGCGCCTGTGGCGGCTCGCCGACGTGCACGTGGACACGGGGGCCGGGAAGACCGTCACGGCCCGGCTGCGGGACGCCCAGGAGGCCGCGGAACTGCTCCACGGCCAGGCGGAACGCTCCCGGACGAGCCGCAGGGACGCCCTCCCCGACCGCTGGATGTCCTGACCGGACGACCGACGCCGGGTTCACCGGCGGACTCCGCCCGCCCCGTCCGATCAGCCGAGCCGACCGGACCTCGAACGGGCCGGACGAACCGTGTCCCGGACCCGAACCCGGCCGGGAACCCGCGGGTTCAGGAAGCCGCGGTGCGCAGGCCCTGCAAGTCGATCTGTTCCGTCTCGTCGTGGGCCGTCAGGTCGATGACCTGGCCGATGCCGCGGGACGCCTCGTCGGCGGGCTTGAACTCGGCCTCGTCCGCGCCCTTGTGCAGCGCGAGCGCCTCCTGGCCGACCACGTCGGCGAGGTCCTCGTTGTGCACCGTGTCCAGGGACTCCGACGGCGCCCCCTTCTGCGTACCGAAGAAGTCGAACCCGCCCTCGACGGACGGACGGCGCACGGGCGTGGCCGGGACGACGGCCACCGCGGTCGGCACGGTGAAGTGCCCCGAGGGCTGCGCCGTCGGCTGGGCGGGCCGGTCCTGCGCACCGGGGTTGGCGGCGGCCGCGTGCTCGTGCGCGTCGGCCGCCACGGGCTGCCCCTCGGCGTCGTCCTCCTGATCGACGGACCCCACGGCGCCCTCACCGCGTGCAGCGCCCCCAGAGGCGGCGACCGGGGAGGCGGCCAACGGCACGGCGGCGGCGCTCACGCCCTCCGGGGCGCGCTTCCCTTTGGCGGCCACGTCCGCGCGGGCGGCCTTGCCGGCCCCCGCACCCACCGCGGCCTGCTCCGGCTTCTCGCCCTTCCCGGGCTTCCCGGCGGCCTCGGCGGCCTTCCCGGCCTCAACAGCGCCGTCGGTCTTCGCCGGCGCCTCGTCGTCACCGCTGTCGAACCTGGACAGCGCCGCCTTCGCCCGCAGGAACAGCTTGGAACCCTCGGGCGAGAACACCGTGGGCGCCGCCGGCTCCACGTCCAGGGAGTCCTGGGCGTCCGGGGAGTCCGGAGCGTCGTCCCGCGTGGTGGACGCGTCGTCCTCGGCGTCGGCCGGGACAGCCACAGCCCCGGCCTCCTCGGTCTCCTCGATCTCCTCGGTGTCCGCGGCCGACAGCGCGGGCGCGGACGGCCCCGACTCGATCTCCAGCAGCCGCCGGCCCTCCAGGGCACTGGCCCGCTCGGTCTCCGCGGTCGCGTACCGCCGCAGCAGCGACGCGTGCTCGTTGCGCAGCCCCGCCAGCTCCGCCCGCTTGGCGCGCAGCCGCTGTTCGAGCTTGGTGCGCAGCTCGCGCGACTCCTCCAGGTCGGTCTCCAGCTCGGCGACCCGTTCCTCGTGCCGCCAGTCGTCGCTGGCACGCGCGCGCGTGAGGTCGGCGACCTGCTTGCCGGCCTGGGCGTCCCAGCGGCGCATCACGAAGGCGCCGACGACGGTGGTCAGAGCGGCGAGCGCGGCGAGCGAACGGAGCATCGCGGTCTGCGAGAACATCCAGGGACCCAGGGCGCAGACGAGGGAGATGCCCGCTATCGCCGACAGCGGCAACAGCTTGTGCAAAGGCGGGGAATGGCGGTGGCGTCCACGTGGCATGGCCAGAAACTTACCGCGCGTAGGCGAATCGTGGTGGCCCACCCCGTAAAAACACAGCCACACCCAAGTCTTCACAGGGCATCAGGAACGACAAGCGCGATCGAACCCGCACCGAATTCGGCAAGATCAATTCCATTGTCCGTTCAACCAGGGCCCGGACCGGGACGAGCCGGGGGCGGACCAGGGAGCGAACGTGGAGGCGAACCCGGAGGCGAACCCGGGGCGGGCCGGGCTCCAAAACGATGATCCCCTCACAGATGATCCCCAACTTCCGGATATTGCACGGCGATCCACCACGCGACCCACCCCTCGCGCCGTCACGTTCGTCGCGCGGGCTTGCCCGGCGCTTTCCCCGCTCTTTGAAACGGCTTTCCCGAGGGAAGTGAACCTCTCTCCCCGACACACCGTCCTAGAGGGCGCAATGTCGCCGGATGCCCGAATCGGGCACCGGGTCCACGGTCTCTCGCACAACTACGGGATGCGATGTCTGCCAGGGTAGATGGGGAAATGTCGGGCGGGGTTCCGCACCGATCGGACGTGCCGCGGCGCCTGTTCCACGGCCCACGCCCCGAAGCCGTCCCCGGACTGATCGCCAGGGCGTGCGCCCTCGTGGGCGTCCTGGACATCGCCGCGGGCGTCTTCCCGCGCTTCCGCCACAGCCGTATGCACACCATGGCCGAGGTGCTGCCCGGCGCGCTCGGCCCGTTCGCCGCCGCCCTCTCGCTCAGCACGGGCGTCCTGCTGCTGCTCCTCGCGCACGGCCTCAAACGACGCAAGCGCCGGGCCTGGCGGGCCGCGGTCGCCCTCCTGCCGGCCGGTGCCGTCGCCCAGTTCACGTACCGGCACTCCCTCATCGGCGTCTTCATCACCCTGGCGCTGCTCGTGCCCCTGCTGCGCCACCGCGACGAGTTCGCGGCCCTGCCCGACCCGCGCAGCCGCTGGCGCGCACTCGCCAACTTCGTCCTCATGGGCGCCGGTTCGCTCGCCCTCGGCCTGGTCGTCGTCAGCGTCCACCCCGGGCACACCATCGGCGACCCCAGCGTGGCCGAACGCCTCACCCACGTCCTGTACGGCCTGTTCGGCTTCGAGGGCCCGGTCGACTACCAGGGCACCACCTCCTGGACCGTCGCCTGCTCCCTCGGCGCCCTCGGCCTCCTCACCGCCGTCACCACCATCTACCTCGCCCTCCGCCCCGAACACCCCGCCGCCCGCCTCACCCCGCAGGACGAGACCCGGCTGCGCGCCCTCCTCGACAAGCACGGCGGCCGCGACTCGCTCGGCCACTTCGCCCTGCGCCGGGACAAGGCCGTCGTCTTCTCGCCCAGCGGCAAGGCGGCCGTCACCTACCGCGTCGTCTCCGGGGTGATGCTCGCCAGCGGCGACCCGATCGGCGACGTCGAGGCGTGGCCCGGCGCGATCGAACGCTTCATGGACGAGGCCAAGGCCCACTCCTGGACACCCGCCGTGATGGGCTGCTCGGAGACCGGCGGCGAGGTGTGGACCCGGGAGACCGGCCTGGACGCCCTCGAACTCGGCGACGAGGCGGTGGTCGACGTCGCGGATTTCTCGCTCGCCGGACGCGCGATGCGCAACGTGCGCCAGATGGTCAAGCGCATCGAGCGGGCCGGCTACGAAACCCGGGTACGGCGCATCCGTGACCTGGGCGAGACCGAACTCGACCGCATCCGGCGCGCGGCGGAGGACTGGCGCGGCACCGACACCGAACGCGGCTTCTCCATGGCCCTCGGCCGCATCGGCGACCCCGCCGACGGCGACTGCCTGATCGCCACCGCCCACAAGAGCGACGCGGAACCCGGACCCCACGGCGACCTGAAAGCCGTCCTGCACTTCGTGCCCTGGGGCCCCGACGGCGTCTCCCTCGACCTGATGCGCCGCGACCGCGCGGCCGACCCCGGCATGAACGAACTGCTGATCGTCGCCGCCCTCCAGGCCGCCCCCAGGCTCGGCATCACCCGGATCTCGCTCAACTTCGCCATGTTCCGCTCCGCCCTCGCGCGCGGGGAGAAGATCGGCGCGGGCCCCGTGCTGCGCGCCTGGCGGGGACTGCTGGTCTTCCTCTCCCGCTGGTTCCAGATCGAGTCGCTCTACAAGTTCAACGCGAAGTTCCGTCCCCGCTGGGAACCACGCTTCGTCGTCTACCGCGCCTCCGGCGACCTGCCGCGCATCGGCCTCGCCGCCATGCAGGCGGAGGGCTTCGTGAACCTCGCCCTCCCCCTGCCGCGGTTCCTGCGCCGCCACGCCCCCGCCGCCCGCCCGTGCACCCACGCGCGGGCCGAACGGAGCGTACGGGCGGCGTGACCCGGACAGGTCCGGGCGGAGACGGCCCCTCCGGCCCGGGGGCCCTCCGCCCGGGCCGCGCCCCCCTGCCCGCCCCGGCCGGGGCCTACGCTGAACATATGAGCAACCAGAGCGGACGCGGCCGAGTCGCGGGCCTTCCGGCATGGGACCGCTGCGCGGTCATGGGAGTCGTGAACGTCACCCCCGACTCCTTCTCCGACGGCGGCCGCTTCTTCGACACGACGGCCGCCGTCAAGCACGGCCTCGACCTCGTCGCCGAGGGCGCCGACCTGGTCGACGTCGGCGGCGAGTCCACCCGCCCCGGCGCCACCCGCGTCGACGAGGCCGAGGAACTGCGGCGTGTCGTCCCCGTCGTCCGCGGCCTCGCCTCCGAGGGCGTCACCGTCTCCGTCGACACCATGCGCGCCTCCGTCGCCGAACAGTCGCTCGCGGCGGGCGCGGCCCTCGTCAACGACGTCAGCGGCGGCCTCACCGACCCCGCGATGATCCCCGTCGTCGCGGACGCCGGAGCACCCTTCGTCGTCATGCACTGGCGCGGCTTCCTGGAGGGCGGCAACGTCAAGGGCGTCTACGACGACGTCGTCACCGAAGTCGTCGACGAGCTGCACGCGCGCGTGACGGCCGTCCTGGAGGGCGGCATCGCCCCCGACCGGGTCGTCGTCGACCCCGGTCTCGGCTTCTCCAAGGAGGCCGGGCACGACCTCGCCCTCCTCGCCCACCTCGACCGCCTGCACACCCTCGGCCATCCGCTGCTCGTCGCCGCCTCCCGCAAGCGGTTCCTCGGCCGTGTCCTCGCCGGCCCCGGCGGATCACCCCCGCCGGCCCGCGAACGCGACGCCGCCACCGCCGCCGTCTCCGCCCTCGCCGCCCAGGCCGGCGCCTGGGCCGTACGCGTCCACGAGGTCCGCGCCACGGCCGACGCCGTCCGGGTCGCCCGCGCCGTCGAGGAGGCACGGGAGTCCGACACGCGAGGCGGCCAGGCCCGGTGAGCGCCCCCCACACCGACGTCGAGCAGGTCGAACAGGCCAACACCGCCTACTACGAGGCGATGGAGCGCGGCGACTTCGAGGAGATCTCCTCGCTCTGGCTCACCCCCTCCGACCTGGGCGTCGACGAGGAGTACCACGACCCGGCCGACACCGGCGTCGTCTCCTGCGTGCACCCCGGCTGGCCGGTGCTCACCGGTCGCGGCGAGGTCCTCAGGTCGTACGCCGTGATCATGGCCAACACCGACTACATCCAGTTCTTCCTCACCGACGTGCACGTCTCCGTGACCGGCGACACCGCCCTCGTGAGCTGCACCGAGAACATCCTCAGCGGCGGCCCGGCCCCCGAGGGCGGCTCCGAGCTCGGCCCCCTCGTCGGCCAGCTCGTCGTGGCCACCAACGTGTTCCGACGCACCCCCGACGGCTGGAAGCTCTGGTCCCACCACGCCTCCCCCGTGCTCACCGAGTCCGGGGACGACGAGGACGACGACACGCCCGCCTGAGGCCGGATACGGCCCCCTCGGGGGCGGACGTGGGCGGACGTGGTTCGAATCACCCATCCGGGGTAGGTGCGGCTTCCGACCCCCGAGCCGCCGGATTCCCCGGGGGGCACGCCCGGTGAACCCTCCCGGACCCGCGCCCCCGTGGCCCGGCCCCGTCCGTGTCCGCAGGTAGATTCGTCCGAGGCCGGTCCGTCGCCCGCGCGCGGCAGGAGCCGGTCGCCACCGACGACTGCAGGAGTGATTCGCGTGGATCGTGTCGCGCTGCGCGGCCTGAAGGCCCGCGGGCACCACGGGGTGTTCCCCAAGGAGCGCGAGGAGGGCCAGACCTTCCTCGTGGACCTCGTCCTGGGCCTGGACACCCGGCCGGCCGCGGCCGACGACGACCTGGCGAAGACCGTGCACTACGGCATCGTGGCCGAGGAGGTGGCCGCCGTGGTCGAGGGCGAGCCGGTGAACCTCATCGAGACGCTGGCCGAGCGCATCGCCCAGACCTGCCTCAAGCACGAAGGGGTCCAGGAGGTCGAGGTCTGCGTCCACAAACCGGACGCGCCCATCACCGTCCCCTTCGACGACGTGACCGTCACCATCATCCGGAGCCGAGTATGACTGCCTCGTTCACCGACGGTCGTCACAGCGACCCGACCGTCCAGCCGGTACCCGCCTCCCTCGTCGAGAAGGTCGACGCCGCCGACACCACCCTCCAGAACCCGCGCCGGGCCGTGATCTCCCTCGGCGCCAACCTCGGCAACCGCCTGGAGACCCTCCAGGGCGCCATCGACGCGCTGGAGGACACCCCCGGCGTGCGCATCAAGGCCGTCTCCCCGGTGTACGAGACAGAGCCCTGGGGCGTGGAGCCCGGCAGCCAGCCCTCCTACTTCAACGCCGTCGTCGTCCTCAGGACCACGCTGCCCCCGTCCTCCCTGCTGGAGCGGGCGCACGCGGTCGAGGAGGCGTTCCACCGCGTACGGGACGAGCGCTGGGGTGCGCGCACCCTGGACGTCGACATCGTGGCGTACGCCGACGTCGTCTCGGACGACCCGCTGCTCACGCTCCCCCACCCGCGGGCCCACGAGCGCGCCTTCGTGCTCGCCCCCTGGCACGACCTCGACCCCGAGGCGCAGCTGCCCGGCCGCGGACCGGTGGCCCGGCTCCTGGAAGACGTGACCCTGGCCGGCGTCGAAGCCCGCGCGGACCTGGAACTCCGACTGCCCGAGTAGTCGTTAAGGTCGAGACGGCCGCGGGACGGGCACACTTGGGTGGGCCGCCGACGACCACCGTGCGGGGGAGCTGAAGGAACACCGTGAGAGAGCTGCGCATCCGGATGCTGGCCGGCGTGTTCGTCGTGGCCGGGGTGCTGTCCTGGGCGGCCGCCCGCCTGTGGAACTCGGTGGGCACGCTCCCCAGCGTGCCACTGGCCGCCCCCGTCGTCCTCGCGCTGATCGCGGTGGTCCTGCTGGCCACGGCGGTGTCGCTGCGCGCCCGGCTGCGGGCCCAGCGTGAACGCCGCCCCGGCGCCAAGGGGGTCGACCCGCTGATGGCGGCCCGCGCGGTCGTCTTCGGCCAGGCCAGCGCCCTGGTGGCCGCCCTGGTCGCCGGCATGTACGGCGGCACGGGTGTCTTCCTCCTGGAGCAACTGGACATCCCGGCCCGCCGCGACCAGGCCTTCTACGCCGCCTTCTCGGTCCTGGCGGGCATCGCGGTCATAGCGGCGGCCCTGTTCCTCGAACGCGTCTGCAAACTCCCCGAGGACGACGACGACAACCCCTCGGGCCCCCAGCCGACGACGTGAGTCCGGTACCGGGAGCGGTCAGCGCGCCATGATGAGGCTCATCGCCTCGTTGCGGGTGGCGGCGTCCCGCAGCTGACCGCGCACCGCCGACGTTATGGTCTTCGCGCTCGGCTTCCGGATGCCCCGCATCGACATGCACATGTGCTCGCACTCGACGACCACGATCACACCGCGCGGTTCGAGGATCTCCATCAGGGAGTCGGCGATCTGCGTGGTGAGTCGTTCCTGCACCTGCGGACGGCGTGCGTAGACGTCCACGAGCCGGGCCAGTTTGGACAACCCGGTGATCTTCCCGGACACGGACGGGATGTAGCCGACGTGCGCCACTCCCCTGAAGGGGACGAGGTGGTGCTCACATGTCGAGTACACCTCAATGTCCTTCACCAGGACCATCTCGTCGTGGCCCAGGTCGAACGTCGTCGTCAGCACGTCCCCGGGCTGCTGCCACAGTCCCGCGAAGATCTCCTTGTACGCCCGCGCCACCCGAGCCGGGGTCTCCCTGAGGCCCTCTCGGTCCGGGTCCTCGCCGACCGCGATCAGGAGTTCGCGTACGGCGTTCTCGGCGCGCTTCTCGTCGAACTCGCCGATGGCGCCCTCGCCGTCCAGCGTCACGGGGTCGGTCATCTGGTGCCTCGTTCCTTGGGTCTGACGTGCGGGTCCGCACAAAGCCGCGCCCCCCAGGCTAGAACCCGGGGGGCGCGGCACGCATTCCGGGCCCGGTGCGTCGCACCGGGCCCGGGGGGTCAGCTCTCGGGGCGGTCCTCCGGGGACTGCTCCGTCACCGGGGCGGACTCCGCCGCCGTCGACTTGGCGGTGCTGATCGCCGGCGTCGCGCCGTTCGTCCCGTTGGTCAGTGCCAGCTCCTTCGGGGAGAGCACCGGCGGGCGGGTGGACGGCGTACGACGCGAGGAGCCGGTCCAGGCGGGCCGGGGCGGCCGCTTGACGATCGGCGCGAAGATCTCGGCGATCTCCTCCTTGCCCAGGGTCTCCTTCTCCAGGAGGGCCAGGACGAGGTTGTCGAGGACGTCGCGGTTCTCCACCAGGATTTCCCAGGCTTCGTTGTGCGCGTTCTCGATGAGCTTCTTGACTTCCTCGTCCACCAGCGCGGCGACCTCTTCCGAGTAGTCACGCTGGTGAGCCATCTCACGTCCGAGGAACGGCTCGGTGTTGTCGCCGCCGAACTTGATGGCGCCCAGACGCTCCGTCATGCCGTACTGGGTGACCATCGCGCGGGCCGTGGTGGTGGCCTTCTCGATGTCGTTCGCGGCGCCCGTGGTCGGGTCGTGGAAGACCAGTTCCTCGGCCGCGCGACCGCCCAGCATGTAGGCGAGCTGGTCGAGCATCTCGTTGCGCGTGGTCGAGTACTTGTCCTCGTCCGGGAGCACCATCGTGTAGCCGAGGGCCCGGCCGCGGGACAGGATCGTGATCTTGTGGACCGGGTCGGAGTTCGGGGAAGCCGCCGCGACCAGGGCGTGTCCGCCCTCGTGGTACGCGGTGATCTTCTTCTCCTTGTCCGACATGATCCGGGTCCGCTTCTGCGGGCCCGCGACCACACGGTCGATCGCCTCGTCGAGCATCTGGTTGTCGATGAGCTTCTTGTCGCTGCGGGCCGTGAGCAGCGCCGCCTCGTTGAGCACGTTCGACAGATCCGCACCGGTGAAGCCGGGGGTGCGGCGGGCGACGGCCGACAGGTCGACGTCGGGCGCGACCGGCTTGCCCTTCTGGTGGACCTTGAGGATCTCCAGCCGGCCCTGCATGTCCGGGCGGTCGACCGCGATCTGGCGGTCGAAGCGGCCGGGGCGCAGGAGCGCGGGGTCGAGGATGTCGGGCCGGTTCGTGGCGGCGATGAGGATGACGCCGCCCTTGACGTCGAAGCCGTCCATCTCGACGAGGAGCTGGTTCAGGGTCTGCTCGCGCTCATCGTGACCGCCGCCCAGGCCGGCGCCGCGGTGGCGACCGACGGCGTCGATCTCGTCGACGAAGACGATGGCGGGCGCGTTGGCCTTGGCCTGCTCGAAGAGGTCACGGACCCGGGAGGCACCGACACCGACGAACATCTCGACGAAGTCGGAACCGGAGATCGAGTAGAACGGCACGCCGGCCTCGCCCGCGACGGCGCGCGCCAGCAGGGTCTTGCCGGTGCCGGGCGGGCCGTAGAGCAGCACACCCTTGGGGATCTTGGCTCCGACGGCCTGGAACTTGGCCGGCTCCTGGAGAAACTCCTTGATCTCGTGGAGCTCCTCGACGGCCTCGTCCGCGCCGGCGACGTCGGTGAACGTCGTCTTGGGGGTGTCCTTGGTGATGAGCTTCGCCTTGGACTTCCCGAAGTTCATGACCCGGGAGCCGCCGCCCTGCATCTGATTCATCAGGAACAGGAAGACGACCACGATCAGGACGAAGGGGAGCAGGGAGAGCAGCACGCCGAGGAACGGGTTCTGCTTCGACGGCGCCACGGTGTAGCCGTCGGGGATCTGCTTGTCCTGGAACTTGGTCTGGAGCACGCCCGCGAGGTTCGTGCCCTGGTCGCCGATGTAGCTCGCCTGGATCTTCGAGCTGCCTTCGACCTTCTGACCGTCCTTGAGCGTGACCTTGACGGTCTGCTCGTCACCTGTGGTGAGTTTGGCCGACTGCACCTGGTTGTTGTTGATCGCCGCCACGACCTGGCCGGTGTCCACCGTCTTGTAGCCGCCGGACGAGCCGACGACCTGCATCAACACGACCACGGCAAGGACGGCCAGCACGATCCACATGACCGGCCCACGGAAGTATCGCTTCACGTCCATCCATACGGAGCGGTGTCGCCCCGTCCCTCCTGCCATAGTGAGTTTGATAAGACAGTTCTTCTGACGGTACCCCAGCATTGTTGTCCGAAGTCGCACGGACGGCTGGTTGCCCGTCTCTGCATGCTCCAACGGCGCGAAGCCCGCCGGGGTTCCCGATCGTCCTGCGCAAACGGGCCGGTGTGGGGCCCGTCACGCCCGCGGGGGCGCTCAGCCGCCGTAGACGTGAGGCGCGAGCGTACCGACGAACGGCAGGTTGCGGTACTTCTCCGCGTAGTCGAGGCCGTATCCGACGACGAACTCGTTCGGGATGTCGAAGCCGACCCACTCGACATCGATGGCCACCTTGGCCGCGTCCGGCTTGCGCAGCAGCGTGCACACCTTGAGGGAGGCGGGCTCGCGCGAGCCGAGGTTGGACAGCAGCCAGGACAGGGTCAGACCGGAGTCGATGATGTCCTCGACGATCAGGACGTGCTTGCCCTTGATGTCGGTGTCGAGGTCCTTGAGGATCCGCACGACTCCGGAGGACTGGGTGCCCGCGCCGTACGAGGACACGGCCATCCAGTCCATGGTGACGGGGGTGGACAGCGCCCGGGCGAGGTCCGCCATGACCATCACGGCGCCCTTGAGGACTCCGACGATGAGCAGGTCCTTGCCCGCGTACTCCGCGTCGATCTTCGAGGCCAGCTCGACCAGCTTGGCGTCGATCTCTTCCTTGGTGATGAGTACCTGCTTGAGGTCGGCACCCATGTCTTTCGCGTCCACCCGCATCACTTTCGGTCGGTCGTCCCGCTTCATCAGGCTGCCCGGGCCGTCGGAGGGTTCCTCCGGAGGTCGGGAGTCAGCCCTGCCGGATCACCAGTCTGCCACCCTGGCGCTGGGCAACGACCTTGCCCGGGAGATTGATGGCCCCCTGGCCGCGCCAGCCGGTGATCAGGCGGTCGACTTCCTCGATGTGGCGGGCGAACAGCGAACCGGCGGGGGCGCCGGCCCGGATGGCGGCGCGGCGCAGGATGCGGCGGCGCACGGCGGGCGGGAGGGCGCGGAGCTTGGCGCACTCCAGGAGGCCCGCGTCGTCGCGGACGCCGACCTCGGCCTGGCTGGCCCATGTGTCGAGCGCGTCGGCGTCGTCGCGGGAGAGCTGGGCCGTACGGGCGAGTGCCTCGACGACTCCTTTGCCGAGGGCCTTCTCCAGGGCGGGCAGGCCCTCGTGGCGCAGCCGGGAGCGGGTGTAGGCGGGGTCGGTGTTGTGGGGGTCGTCCCAGACGGGCAGGGACTGGGCCATGCACGCCGTGCGGGCGGTCTGCCGGTCGAGCTGGAGGAAGGGACGGCGGTAGCGGCCGTCGGCCCCCGAGACCGCGGCCATCCCGGACAGGGAGCGGATGCCGGAGCCGCGGGCGAGGCCGAGCAGAACGGTTTCGGCCTGGTCGTCGCGGGTGTGTCCGAGCAGGACCGCGGTGGCGCCGTGGCGGAGGGCCGCGGCGTCGAGGGCGGCGTAGCGGGCGTCCCGGGCGGCGGCCTCGGGTCCGCCCTCGCGGCCGACGGTGACGGCGGTGGACTCGACGGGGTCGAGGCCGAGTTCGCGCATCCGCTGGACGACTTCCCCGGCGCGCCGGTCGGAGCCGGTCTGCAGGCCGTGGTCGACGGTGACGCCGCCCGCGCGGACGCCGGTCCTGGGGGCTTCGAAGGCAAGGGCGGAGGCGAGGGCCATGGAGTCGGCGCCGCCGGAGCAGGCCACGAGGACGAGCGGGGGCGCGGGGCGTCGCGCCGCGGTGTCCGGGGCGGGGGAGCCGTGCTCGGTGAGGATGTCGTGGAGGACGCGGCGGACCGCCAGGCGTATCGCCGCGACCGCAGGATGGGGACCCATGTCCGGTTCCCTTCATGAAGTTTTCGGGGGGTGAGCCCGAGATCGGTCACTCAGAGTGTGTCGATGGTGACAGAAACGGGCCGTTCCCTGAGCATTGCACGCCTACCCTTCGCTCACGGTCCCTCGGACGGGTGATTGGCGGGGCGCCCGCCTGCCACGGGTGGGATCCGGCTCACGCCCCGGTGGTCCGGTTCACGACTCCGGCCTGCGGTGCACCCGCGTGACCCAGTCCGCCGGTTTGGCGATCTCGGCCTTGGTCGGCAGGGTGTTCGGGGAGGTCCACACGCGGTTGAAGCCGTCCATGCCGACCTCGTCGACGACGGCCCGTACGAACCGTTCGCCATCGCGGTACTGGCGGAGCTTGGCGTCGAGGCCGAGGAGCTTGCGCAGGGCGGCGTCGAGACGGGAGGCGCCCCGGGCGCGGCGCTGCTGGAACTTCTCGCGGATCTCGGCGACGGAGGCCACGACGTCGGGTCCGACACCGTCCATGACGAAGTCGGCGTGGCCCTCCAGGAGGGACATGACGGCGGTGAGCCGGCCGAGGATCTCGCGCTGGGCGGGGGTCTGCACGAGTTCGACGAAGGAGCGGCCGCCGTCGTCCTCCTCGGCCTCGGGGCGTCCTCCGGCGAGGGACTGGGCGGCCTCGCGGATGCGTTCAAGGACGGTCATGGGGTCGACGTCGGTCTCCGAGAGGAACGACTGGATCTCGCCCTCCAGGTGGTCGCGCAGCCAGGGCACCGCGGTGAACTGGGTGCGGTGGGTCTCCTCGTGGAGGCACACCCAGAGCCGGAAGTCGTGGGGTTCGACGTCGAGTTCGCGTTCGACGTGGACGATGTTGGGCGCGACGAGCAGCAGGCGCCCGCCGCCGTTCTCGCCCGCGGGCAGGTCGCGGGTGGCGGGGGCGAACGTCTCGTACTGGCCGAGGACGCGGGAGGACAGGAAGGACAGCAGCATGCCCAGCTCGACGCCGGTGACCTTGCCGCCGACGGCGCCGAGGACCGCGCCGCCCGGGGTGTTGCCGCGCCGCTCCTGCATCTTGCCGAGGAGGGGTTTGAGGATCTCCCGGAAGCCGGCGACGTTGGCGCGGACCCAGCCGGGCCGGTCGACGACGAGGACCGGGGTGTCGTGGGTGTCGTCGGTGCCGAGCCGGGTGAAGCCGCGCACGTGCCCCTCGGACGCCTTGGCGTGCCGGCGCAGCTCGGCGACGACGGCCCGGGCCTCGTCACGGCTCACCTCCGGGCCCGGCCGCACCAGCCGGGTCGCGGTCGCGACCGCGAGGTTCCAGTCGACCATCTCCGTGCCACCGATGCTCGTCATGCGTCAACGGTACGTGAGCGTGCGCACTTGGGGCAGGGCGTGACGGACTCCGCGTCCGGCGCGAACTACCCGCAGCCGCATCCCGCGAGGGCGCTGGCGGCGTGGTCGAGGGCCGCCTGGGCCGCCTCGGGGCCGGTGGTGCCTGAGGCGAGGAAGGCGAAGGCGAGCAGGCGGCCGTCCCGGTCGACGACGGTGCCGGCGAGGGCGTTGACGCCGGTGAGGGTGCCGGTCTTGGCCCGTACGACACCGGCGGCGCCGTCGGCGAAGCGGGTGCTGAGGGTGCCGGTGAAGGCGGCGACGGGCAGGCCGGTGAGGACGGGGCGCAGGTCGGGCCGGGTGGGTGAACCGGCCTTGGCGAGCAGGGCGGTGAGGAGGTCGGCGCTGAGCCGGTCGGCGCGGTCGAGTCCGCTGCCGTCGTGGAAGACGGCGCCGGCGGTGGGCAGGCCGAGTCGCTTCAGCTGGGCGGCGACGGCCTGGGAGGCGCCGGTGAAGCCGGCGGGCAGGCCGGTGGCGACGGCGGTCTGGCGGGCGAGGGCCTCGGCGATGTCGTTGTCGCTGTTGGTGAGCATGCGTTCGACGACGGCGGACAGCGGGGGTGAGGCGACGGTGGCGAGGGTGGTGGCGCGGCCGGTGGCCTTGGACGGCCCGGGGGCGGACGCCTTGACGCCGGCGGCCTCCAGGAATCCGGCGAACTTGCGGGCGGCGTCGGCGGCGGGGTCGGTGACGCGTGCGACGGGTCCGCTGCTGGAGCCGTCGGTGCGGCCCTCGTCGGCCGTCAGGGCGCTGACGGGGGCGAGGTTGTCGTTGACGCCGATGGGGTGGAGTTCGGGGCCGGTGTAGAGGGTGGTGTCGTAGGAGAGGGTGACCTGGCGGATGCCGCGGTCCTTGAGGGCTTCGGCGGTGTCGGTGGCGAGGGTGCGCAGGCTGGCCCAGCCGTCGGCCCGGGGGTGGGCGGTGAGGGTGGGGTCGCCGCCGCCGACGAGGACGAGCTCCCTGGTGTCGGGTTCGAGGGCGGTGCGGGTGGTGAGGCGGTGGTCGGCGCCGAGGGCGGACAGGGCGGCGACCGCGGTGGCGATCTTGGTGGTGGAGGCGGGGGTCAGGGCCTTGCCGCCGCCGGTGTCGTACAGGCGGGCGCCGGTGGTGACGTCGACGACGGCCGCGGTGCGGTTCTTGCCGAGGGCGGGTGCGTCCAGGAGGGGGCCGAGGACGTCCGCGAGGGGTTTTTCCCCGGGAGCGGACTTGACGGTGGTCGTGGCGCCGCCGAGGCCCGCGAGGACGGCCTGTGCGCTGGGTGCGGGGCGGGGGCCGCCGGCCGCCGCCCCGACGGTACGGCCGTGATCTGCGCCACCCGCCCGTTGGAGTGCGGCGGCCCGGTCCCGCTCGGCCGTACGCTGACCGGTGGCGTCCCAGGGTCCGGCGGCGGTCACCACGCCGGCGGCCAGGGCCAGGCCGGCGGTGGCGGCCCCCGCGGTGTACTGCCAGGTCCGCGCGGTCGCGGTCCTGGGGATCCGCGCGAGCCGCGGTTCCACGGCCCGTACGAGCCGCGCGACCCGCGGCCGGACGGTCGCCGCGGTCCGTGCCAGACGCGGTCGTACGGCGTCCGCGAACCGCACCACGTGCGGTCTCGCGGCCTGCCATGGCCTCAGTTGTGGCACGACCACCAGCCCCTTTCGCGATCACGCACCTGCGTGAGGGACACTTAACCACCAGAACTATGTGCTGATCATGGAGGAGCCACCGGTGGAGTTCGACGTCACGATCGAGATCCCGAAGGGTTCGCGCAACAAGTACGAGGTGGACCACGAGACCGGTCGGATCCGCCTGGACCGTCGTCTCTTCACCTCGACCGCCTACCCGACCGACTACGGCTTCGTCGAGAACACCCTCGGCGAGGACGGCGACCCGCTGGACGCGCTGGTCATCCTGGACGAGCCGACGTTCCCGGGCTGCCTCATCCGCTGCCGCGCGATCGGCATGTTCCGGATGACGGACGAGGCGGGCGGCGACGACAAGCTGCTGTGCGTCCCGGCCACCGACCCGCGTGTGGAGCACCTGCGCGACATCCACCACGTGTCCGAGTTCGACCGCCTGGAGATCCAGCACTTCTTCGAGGTCTACAAGGACCTGGAGCCCGGCAAGTCGGTCGAGGGCGCCAACTGGGTGGGGCGCACGGACGCCGAGGCGGAGATCGAGCGGTCCTACAAGCGCCTCGAGGAGCAGGGCGGTCACTGACCCCGCAGCCTCCGGGCCGTACGCGCACGCGTGCGGCCCGTTCGCGTACCCATGCGCATACTGAGGGCAGACGGAAGGTGTCGTTCAGGGAGCGTTGCGGAGTGATGGAGGCGGAGGACCGCAAGCCTCGCTCGGACGAGGCGAGGAGCACGTACGACCCCGAGATCACGTCCGAGTTCGCGGTTCCCAAGGGGCTGGCGGTGCCCAGAGGGGGCGGCGGATCCGAGACGACGTCCGAGTTCGCCGTGCCGAAGGGGCTGGACACGCCGCGGCCGCCGGGGGCGGAGCCGGAGGGGTCGGCGTTCACCGCGCCGAGCACCTACGGCGCGGCCGACGCCGCCTGGGCGTTCACTCCGGCCGGGGGGCTGCCCGCGGTCCGGCTGACGAAGGACGCGCCCTGGCAGGACCGGATGCGCACGATGCTGCGCATGCCGGTGACCGAGCGGCCCGCGCCGGAGTCGGGGCCGGCGGCGGAGGAGGGCGGTCCGGCCGTCCCGCGCGTGCTCGACCTGACCCTGCGCATCGGCGAGTTGCTGCTGGCGGGCGGCGAGGGCGCGGAGGACGTGGAGGCCGCGATGTTCGCGGTCTGCCGGTCGTACGGGCTGGACCGCTGCGAGCCGAACGTCACCTTCACGCTGCTGTCGATCTCGCACCAGCCGTCGCTGGTGGACGACCCGGTGACGGCGTCCCGGACGGTGCGGCGGCGCGGCACCGACTACACGCGGCTCGCGGCGGTCTTCCGGCTCGTGGACGATCTGACGGACACGGAGTCGGACATCTCGCTGGAGGAGGCGTACCGGCGGCTGGCGGAGATCCGCCGCAACCGGCACCCCTATCCGGGCTGGGCGCTGACCGTGGCGAGCGGGCTGCTCGCGGGCGCGGCCTCGATGCTGGTCGGCGGTGATCTGCTGGTGTTCGTCGCGGCGGCGCTGGGCGCGATGCTGGGCGACCGGCTGGCGTGGCTGTGCGCGGGGCGCGGGCTGCCGGAGTTCTACCAGTTCACGGTGGCCGCGATGCCGCCCGCGGCGATCGGTGTGGCGCTCGCGCTGGCCCACGTCGACGTGAAGGCGTCCGCGGTGATCACCGGTGGGCTGTTCGCGCTGCTGCCCGGACGGGCGCTGGTGGCGGGGGTGCAGGACGGGCTGACCGGCTTCTACATCACGGCGTCGGCGCGGCTGCTGGAGGTCATGTACTTCTTCGTCGGCATCGTCATCGGTGTGCTGGTCGTCCTGTACTTCGGCGTGAAGGTGGGCACCACGCTCAATCCGGACGCGGCACTGGGCCTCGGCGAGCGGCCGCTGCTCCAGATCGCCGCGTCGATGCTGCTGTCGCTGACCTTCGCCGTGCTGCTCCAGCAGGAGCGCTCGACGGTGCTGGCCGTGACGCTGAACGGGGGTGTCGCGTGGTCGGTGTACGGCGCGATGCACTACGCGGGCGGGATCTCGCCGGTCGCCTCCACGGCCGTCGCGGCGGGCCTGGTGGGGCTGTTCGGGCAGTTGCTGTCGCGGTACCGGTTCGCGTCGGCGCTGCCGTACACCACGGCGGCGATCGGGCCGCTGCTGCCGGGATCGGCCACGTACTTCGGGCTGTTGTCCATCGCGCAGAACGAGGTGGACAAGGGGCTGGTGTCGTTGGCCAAGGCCGCGTCGCTGGCCATGGCCATCGCCATCGGGGTCAACCTGGGGTCGGAGATCTCGCGGCTCACCCTCCGGGTGGGGTCGGCCGGCAAGCGCCGCGCCGCCAAGCGTACCCGCGGGTTCTGAGCGCCCCTGGGGCCGGGGCGCTCCGCGCGGGCTCCGGCCTTACGGGGCGCGGTGGTTGCCGCCCTGGTCGTAGCCGTACGGGTACGGCTGCTGCGGGTACTGCTGCTGGGGATACTGCTGCTGGCCCTGGCCGTAGTACTGGTCATGGCTCCGGCCCTGGTTCTGGTCGTGGTCCTGACCGTAGCTCTGGCCGTACTCCTGGCCGTAGGTCTGCTGGGTGTACGTCGGCTCGACGCGGCGGAGTTGGGTCGTCGGCTCGTCGACCTGCGGGGCCGGGGGCTGCTGCCGGGGGGCCTGCGGGTTCTTCTTCTCCTTGGAGCGGGCCCTCAGGAACTCGATGACGAGCGGGACCACCGAGATGAGGACGATCAGGATGAGGATCGCCTCGACGTTCTTCTTGACGAAGTCGATGTTGCCGAGCCACGAGCCGAGCAGGGTGACGCCCGCGCCCCACAGGACGCCGCCGATGACGTTGAAGACCAGGAACGAGCGGTACCGCATGCCGCTGACGCCGGCGATGATCGGCGTGAACGTGCGCACGACGGGCACGAAGCGGGCCAGGACCAGGGACTTGGGGCCGTACTTCTCGAAGAACTCGTGGGCCTTGGCGACGTTCTCCTGTTTGAACAGGCGCGAGTCGGGGCGGTTGAACAGGCTCGGGCCGACCTTCTTGCCGAACATGTAGCCCGCCTGGTCGCCGAGGATCGCGGCGAGGCAGATGAGTCCGATCGCCCCCCACAGCGGGAAGTCCAGCTGGTGGGAGGTGATCAGCAGACCACAGGTGAACAGCAGCGAGTCGCCCGGCAGGAAGAAGCCGATGAGCAGGCCGGACTCGGCGAAGACGATGAGCAGAAGACCCCAGATGCTGTAGGTGTCGAGCAAGTAGTTGGGGTCCAGCCAGCTCGGGCCGAGGGCAAGCATCGTCACGGTTCCGGGCTCCTGAGGGGTGAAGGGCGACAGCGGTGCTGGGACGGCGCCACAAAGCTATCAACGTGAGGCGACCGCCCCGGGTTCCACGGTGCCTTCAGGATGCACCGTGGGCCGACCGGGACAAAGCCGGGGCCCACGGGCGTCGACGACGGCGGCGCGGACTCACGCCCCGCGACGGGACGCGTTCGCCGTGATCGCCCCTTCGAGGTGCTCGGCCAGGCCCGGCCGCAGGGAGTCGTAGAACGCCTTGAAGCGTTCGTCCGACACGTACATGCCGCCCAGGCCGCGGTGCAGTTCGTACGAGCACTCGTAGAACCACGTGGAGATGTGCTGCCGGTGCTCCTCGGCCAGGTCCATGGCCGCCTCCCCGGCCGACGGCTCCCCGGCGTCCATCAGGGCGGCGTAGCGCGCGCTCCAGGCGTCCACCTCGGCCCGCATGCGCTTCCAGTCGTCCTTGGTGTATCCGGCGGCCCGGCGCTGGGACTCGGCGTACTGCTCCGTGCCGCCCCAGCGCCGCTCCGCCTCCTCCGCGTGCTCCTCGGGGTCCTTGTCCCCGAAGACCTCGAACCGCTCCTCGGGGGTCAGGTCGATGCCCATCTCTCGCGCCTCCATGGCGTGCTCCACGGCCTCGGCCATCCTTGTCAGCTTCTCGATCCGGGCGGTCAGCAGCCGGTGCTGGCGGCGCAGGTGCGCGCGCGGATCCGCGTCCGGGTCGTCGAGCAGGGCCGCGACCTCGTCGAGCGGGAAGCCGAGCTCCCGGTAGAACAGGATCCGTTGCAGCCGGTCGAGGTCGGCGTCGTCGTAACGCCGGTGCCCGGCCCGGCTGCGCCCGCCCGGTACGAGCAGGCCGATCTCGTCGTAGTGGTGCAGGGTGCGCACGGTGACTCCGGCGAAACCGGCGACCTGTCCCACGGAGTAGCCCACTTCCGCTCCTTCGCTCGGTACGGCTCCACGGTGGGCCCTCACGCCGCGTGAGGTGCAAGTCCGTACCTCCGACCGCTCGCCCGACCGCCTGCCCGACCCCTCACCCGGCCGCCCGGCCGGCCGCTCGCCCGGTCGGTTCCGCTCCGGATGTTGCGCCCGTTCTGTCCGCTTATGGTGAGCGCGTGGCCCAGGAGACCGCGCGGCAGGCGCCCCCGGCACCGGCGACGCCCGCGCGTGCGCTGCTGCCCCTGATCCTGCCCGCCCTGGCCGTGGGCGTGGCGGCCGGTCTGGTGCTGGCCGGGGTGAGCTCGGCCGCCGGGCGGCTCCAGCACGTGCTGTGGCACACCCTGCCGGGCGCCCTGGGCGTCGGCGACTACTCGGTGGCGTGGATGTTCGTGGTGCTCGTCGCGACCGGCCTGGCGGTGGGCCTGGTCGTCTGGAAGGTGCCGGGGCACGCCGGGCCCGACCCCGCGACGATGGGCCTCCAGGCGCCCGCGCTGCCGCCCCGGGTCCTGCCGGGCCTGCTGCTGGCGACCGCCCTCATGCTGGCCGGCGGGCCGAGCCTCGGCCCGGAGAACCCGATCATCGCCGTGAACGTCGGGCTCGCGGTGTGGCTGGGCACCCGGTTCATGCCGCGTGCACCGGGCCCGCTGTGGGCGGCGCTCGCCGAGTCGGCGACGATCGGCGCGCTGTTCGGCACGCCGGTGGCGGCGGCGCTGGTGATGTCCGAGGCGCTGGCCGGGCGGCAGATGCGCGGACATCTGTGGGACAACGTGTTCGCTCCCCTGGCGGCGGGCGCGGCCGGCGCCCTGACGACCACGCTGGTGGCCACTCCGGCCTTCGACCTGGACCTGCCGAACATCGGGCACCCCCACTGGAACGACATCGTGGCGGCGGTGGTCGTCGCCTCGGCGGGCGCGCTGCTCGGACTGGCCGCGGTGTACGCCTTCCCGTACGTCCACGGGCTCTTCCGGCGGTTGCGGCACCCGATGCTGATGCTGCCTGCGGGCGGTGTCGTCCTGGGGGCGCTGGCGGCCCTGGGCGGCCATCTGACGCTCTTCAAGGGCCTGGACGAGGTCGCGGTGCTCGCGCGTGACCCGGAGGGCTGGACGGCCGGGCAGTTCGCCGTGATGGCGGTCGTGAAGCTGGCCGCCCTGCTCGTCGCCGCGTCCTGCGGCTTCCGCGGCGGGCGGATCTTCCCGGCGGTCTTCATCGGCTCCGCGCTCGGGCTGTGCGCCCACGCGCTGGTGCCCGGCGTCCATCCGGCGATCGGCGTGTCGGCGGGCGTGCTGGGCATGCTGCTGGCCATCACCCGGCAGGGTTGGGTGAGCCTGTTCACCGCCGCCGTACTCGTCGCGTCACCGACGATCCTCGCCGTCCTGTGCATCGCCTCGCTGCCGGCCTGGCTGCTGGTGACGGGACGGGCGCAGATGCAGCTGCGGGCGGACGGATCGGTGGTCCGCTGACCGTCCGGCCGCCCCGAACCCCCTAGGAGACATGTCATGGCGCTCCACAAAGGCCCCGAGAAGCAGGACCGGCACACCATGTCCGTCAACCCGTTCTACGGGGAGGCCAACCCGGTCGGCGGCATGGTCGAGGCGCCGCCCACGCACCGGCTCCCGGACGGCCCGCTGCCACCGACGACGGCGTACCAGGTCGTGCACGACGAGCTGATGCTCGACGGCAACTCACGGCTCAACCTCGCCACGTTCGTCACCACCTGGATGGAGCCGCAGGCCGGCGTCCTGATGGGCGAGTGCCGCGACAAGAACATGATCGACAAGGACGAGTACCCGCGCACCGCCGAGCTGGAGCGGCGCTGTGTGGCGATGCTCGCCGACCTGTGGAACGCGCCGGACCCGTCGGCCGCCGTGGGGTGTTCGACGACGGGGTCCAGCGAGGCGTGCATGCTCGCCGGGATGGCGCTCAAGCGGCGCTGGGCGCAGCGCAACGCGGACCGGTATCCGGGCACCGGGGCCAGGCCCAACCTGGTGATGGGCGTCAACGTGCAGGTCTGCTGGGAGAAGTTCTGCAACTTCTGGGAGGTGGAGGCCCGCCAGGTCCCGATGGACGGCGACCGCTACCACCTCGACCCGCAGGCCGCGGCGGAACTGTGCGACGAGAACACGATCGGGGTCGTCGGCATCCTCGGCTCCACCTTCGACGGGTCGTACGAGCCGATCGCGGAGCTGTGCGCGGCCCTGGACGCCCTCCAGGAGCGGACCGGGCTCGACGTCCCGGTGCACGTGGACGGGGCGTCCGGCGCCATGGTCGCACCGTTCCTGGACGAGGACCTGGTGTGGGACTTCCGCCTCCCGCGCGTGGCGTCCATCAACACCTCCGGGCACAAGTACGGGCTGGTCTACCCGGGTGTGGGGTGGGCGCTGTGGCGGGACAAGGAGGCGCTGCCGGAGGAGCTGGTCTTCCGGGTGAACTACCTCGGCGGCGACATGCCGACGTTCGCGCTGAACTTCTCCCGGCCCGGGGCGCAGGTCGTGGCGCAGTACTACACGTTCCTGCGGCTCGGGCGGGAGGGCTACCGGGCGGTGCAGCAGTCCACGCGGGACGTGGCGGGGGCGCTCGCGCGGCGGATCGAGGACCTCGGCGACTTCCGGCTGCTCACCCGGGGCGACGAGCTGCCGGTGTTCGCCTTCACCACGGCCCCGGACGTGACGTCGTACGACGTGTTCGACCTGTCGCGGCGGCTGCGGGAGAGCGGCTGGCTGGTGCCGGCGTACACCTTCCCGCCGAACCGGGAGGACCTGTCCGTGCTGCGGGTGGTGTGCCGCAACGGCTTCTCCGTCGACCTGGCGGACCTGTTCGTCGAGGACCTGACCCGCCTGCTCCCGGAACTGCGGCGCCAGCCGCACCCCCTGACCCACGACAAGCAGGCGGCGACGGGCTTCCACCACTGATCCTCGCCTCCCGCGCGGGCCGTAGCGGCGACCGCCGCCCGTCCGCGCGGGGTCAGGCCCCGGACCCGGACTCCTCCTCGGCCACCAGTTCGAAGGCCGTCCTGCCGTCCAGGGACTCCCGGATGATGTCCGCGTGGCCCGCGTGGCGAGCCGTCTCCCGGATGAGGTGGAGCAGCAGCCAGCGCAGCGACACCGCCTCGTCCGGAGGGAACCAGGGTTCGTCCGGCAGCGGGAACGTGTCGTCCAGGCTGGGCGCCGAGCGGATGTGGTCCTCCGTCTCGGCCGCGACCTTCTCCCAGTACGCGAGCTGCCCCGAGACGGTCTCGGCGTCCGTCAGGACGAAGCACTCGTGCCAGTTCGACGCGTCCCGCACCACCGTCGGCGGCTCCTGCTTCGCGCGGGCCAGCCACCCCTGCTCGACCTCGGCGACGTGCTTGAGCAGCCCGCCCAGGGACAGTTCGCTGGCGCTCGGACGGCTCCGGGCCTGCTCCTCCGTCAGGCCGAGCAGCGCCCGCCGGATCCCGCCCCGCTGCTCGGCGAGGAAGGCGAGCAGCGCCCCCCGCTCGTCGCCCCTGGCCTCGGCGCGTACGTGCGTGACCATGACCGTGTCCTTTCGTCGGCGCCGGGGACCGGACCGTCCCCGACACCGCCGAAGCTACGGGCCCATGCGGTCGGATCCTGTCCGCATGGGCCCGGTCCGCAGGACGTGTCTAGAACGGGAAGGGGCTCCGGCCGTGCTGCACGGAGATCCACTTCTGTGTGGTGAAGGCGTCCAGCGTCGTCTCACCGTTGAGCCGGCCGATCCCGGAGTTCTTCTCGCCCCCGAAGGGCACCAGCGGCTCGTCGTGCACGGTGCCGTCGTTCACGTGGAACATGCCCGCGTCGACCCGCTTCGCGAAGGCCACGCCCCGCTCGGTGTCCGCCGTGTGCACGGCGCCGCTCAGCCCGTACGGGGTGTCGTTGACGATCCGCAGGGCCTCCTCCTCGCCGTCGAAGGGGATGAGGAAGGCGACCGGGCCGAAGACCTCCTGGCGCAGCAGCGCGGAGTCCGCCGGGACGTCCGTCAGCACGGAGGGCTCGACCAGGTTGTCCGTGGTGGCCCCGCGCAGCAGCGCCGTGGCACCCTCCGCGATCGCCTGCTCGACGACACCCGAAATGGCGTTGGCCTGGGCCGAGTTGATCACCGGCCCGATGATCGTGCGCGGGTCGCTGGGGTCGCCGACCTTGAGCGTGCGCACCTTGGCGACGAACTTCTCGGTGAACTCGTCCGCCACCGACCGGTCGACCAGCACCCGGTTGGCGGCCATGCAGACCTGGCCCTGATGGACGTACCGGCTGAAGACGGCCGCGTCGACGGCGTAGTCGAGGTCGGCGTCGTCGAGGACCACGATCGCGCTGTTGCCGCCCAGTTCGAGCACCGCGCGCTTGAACTGCGCGGCGCAGACCGTGGCCACGTGCTGCCCGACCTTGTCGGAGCCGGTGAAGGAGATGACCTTGGGCACCGGGTGCTCGATGAACGCGTCGCCTATCTCGGCGATGTCGGTGACGACGACGTTGAACAGGCCGGCGGGCAGCCCCGCGTCCTCGAAGATCTTGGCGAGCAGGGTGCCGCCGGAGACCGGGGAGTTCTGGTGCGGCTTGAGCACCACGGCGTTGCCGAGCGCGAGGGCCGGGGCGACCGACTTCAGCGACAGGAAGAAGGGGAAGTTGAAGGGGCTGATCACCCCGACGACACCGACCGGGACGCGGTAGAGGCGGTTCTCCTTGCCGTCGATCGGCGAGGGGATGATCCGGCCCTCGGGCCGCAGCGCCAGGTGCATCGACTCGCGCAGGAACTCCTTGGCGAGGTGGATCTCGAAGCCGGCCTTGACGTGGGTGCCGCCCAGCTCGGCGATGATCAGCTCGGTGATCTCCGCCTCGCGCTCCTCGACCAGGCGCAGCGCGCGCTCGAACACCTCGCGCCGGGCGTAGGCGTTGGTGGCGCCCCACTGCTTCTGCGCGCGGGCGGCCGCGCGGTAGGCCAGGTCCACCTCGTCGACCGCGGCTATGGTGATCGACGCGAGCTTCTCCCCGTTGTACGGGTTGAAGTTGATGATGTCCCAGGAACCGGTGCCCGGACGCCACTCGCCGTCGATGTACTGCTGGGCCAGGTCCGTGAAGTAGGACGACATGTGATCCCTCGATCCCCTGCTGCCGATGCGGTCGAAGCAGTCGGAGTGCGATCGATCGACTCCCGATCACTTCTTCTCAGGTTGTCACTCGCTGATCAGGCGTCATCCTACGTGTGCCACGCACGAGTTGGACCGTCCGTTCCCGGACCGGAGGATGTCACCGCGGCGGTACGCGGCTACGACAGCTGGATCAGCCCGCGCAGCAGGTCACGGCTCTCGTCCGGGCCCGGGCAGTCCTGCTGGAGTTCCTTGAGCGCGTGCTCGTACTGCGCGACGTCCTCGCGTTTGTCCAGGTACAGCGCGCTGGTGAGCTGCTCCAGATACACCACGTCCGAGAGGTCGGACTCCGGGAAGCTGAGGATCGTGAACGCGCCGCTCTCGCCGGAGTGGCCGCCGAGGCTGAACGGCACGATCTGGAGCCGTACGTTGGGCCGCTCGGAGAACTCGATCAGGTGCTGGAGCTGGCCGCGCATCACCTCGCGGTCGCCGTACGGCCGGCGCAGCGCCGCCTCGTCCAGGACGATGTGGACGTCGGGGGCGTTCTCGGAGACCAGGTACTTCTGCCGTTCCAGACGCAGGGCCACACGCCGTTCGACGTCGGCCGTGCTCGCGCCCTTCATACCGCGCCGCACGACCGCGCGGGCGTACTCCTCGGTCTGGAGCAGCCCGTGCACGAACTGCACCTCGTACGCTCGGATCAGGGACGCCGCGCCCTCCAGGCCCACATAGGTGGGGAACCAGCTGGGCAGCACGTCGGAGTAGCTGTGCCACCAGCCGGCGACATTGGCCTCCCTGGCCAGGGAGAGCAGCGACTCGCGCTCCGCCTCGTCCGTGATGCCGTACAGCGTCAGCAGGTCTTCCACGTCCCGCGTCTTGAAGCTCACGCGGCCCAGCTCCATCCGGCTGATCTTCGATTCCGAGGCACGGATCGAGTAACCCGCGGCCTCCCGCGTGATCCCCTTCGACTCACGCAGTCGCCTGAGTTGCGAGCCGAGCAGCATGCGTCGCACCACCGATCCGGGCTCTCCCGCGCTCACGTTCCGCCAGCCTCCCCAACCGTCTTCAGGGCCCGCAGTCTGCCACTAAAACACTTCGAGCAGTACTCGTCCGGTTACGGAAACGAGAAGAGGACGAAGTTTCCCCGCCGGAAGAAGCAAGACGCAGGTGAGCCAAGTACAAGAAGATGGCGGAAAAAATGGCCAAGAAGTGGTACGGGAACGCCCAATTCGGTCGCGTGCACGTGCATCTGCCCTTGCATCTGCTGTGCGCATCCGAAACCATGGTCTCGCGCCACCGCTGCATCGCAACGACCGCGAATTCCCGGGAGTGCCTCGCATGGGGACGAATGGATCGACCATGCTCGAGCCGTTAAGGCAGGGCCTTCCGCCGCTGGATCCCGCGGCCGTGTCCAACGCCGCCTCCTGCGCCCTCCCTCCCCGCTACGAAGCCGTCCGCGAAGCCCGTTCCTTCACCCGCGGGACCCTGGACCAGTGGCAGGTCGACGACCGCTTCGACGACATCTGCCTCGTCGTCTCCGAGCTGGTCACCAACGCCCTGCGGCACGCCCTGACCCAGGACGGCGCGGGCCCCGCCGAGGAGACGTCCTGCGTGCGGCTGCATCTGATGCGCTGGACCGAGCGGCTGGTCTGCGCGGTGCGCGACCCGAGCCACGAGTCCCCGATGCCCCGCGACGCCGACGACTACGCGGCGGAGTCCGGCCGCGGACTGTTCCTCGTCGACTCGTTCAGCGACAGCTGGGGATGGCACCCGCTCACGGGCGCGCTCAGCGGCAAGGTGGTCTGGGCCCTGTTCCGGGTGCGGGCCACGAGTTGACGGCGGGCGGCGGCGCACGTCACCGGCGCGCGGGGGTTCAGCCGGCCACGAGGTGGTCGAACTCGCCGTCCTTGACGCCCAGCAGCATCGCCTCGATCTCCGCGCGCGTGTAGACGAGCGCGGGACCGTCCGGGAAGCGGGAGTTGCGGACGGCCACCTCGCCGCCGGGGAGCCGGGCGAACTCCACGCAGGACCCCTGCGAGTTGCTGTGCCTGCTCTTCTGCCAGGCCACCCCGTCCAGCTGTGTGGCAGTCATGCCGTTGTACACGTCGTAACCCCCGCACACGCCGTCAACGTCGTGGTCCACAGTCGCTCCCTGGAGGTGCACTGGCTGATGGGGCCATAGGTGCTGTAGTCAACTGATCGGGGATCATAGTCCCGTTCACATGCAGATGCACGGGCATATGCACGTGCACGCGGGGTGGTCCTCCGATTACAGCCGCGGCGACGCTTCGCAGAAGTCGTTCAGCGTCTGCCCCGGAGTCCACGGCGCATGCCGATCCCGCCCGGTAATGATCATGCACACCGCCGTCCGCGCCGGGCCGTCCGACTCGATTCCGTCGCGCACGAGTAACAGACGCGTTCGGCGCCATTCGTGTTCCACTGTCCCCACGAGGGTCCACCCATATCGGCGCCCGCGGGGAGCGAGAAACGGGGTGGATCATGCCAGTGGCATAATCCACTGGTCCGAACCCGGCTGGAAATCGCCCCTGACCGCCTTCCGGAAGTGAAGGTCTCAGGGAGACGGGGCGCCCATGTCGCGAAGATCGGCACGACCGCACACCCCGTCCACGAGCGGGTCCACCACCGCCCCGGCCGGGTGCCGGCGCCCGTCCGACCGGCCCCTCGCGGGGTTCCGCATGCGCTCGAACGCTTCACCGATGCGCACGTCGTGTACCGGTTTCCTCCCGATAGGTACTGATAGCTTGCTGCGGTCGCTCCGGCGATCGGGCGGCCGACCGGCTACAGCTTGGGAGCTTCCAGTGACTTCGGCGACTGTGGGAATGCGGAGCGCGGCCGTGGCCGCGGCACTCGCGGGGGCGCTCGCGCTGACCGCGTGCAGCGGTGGCGGTGACTCCGGTGGCGACACCTCGTCGGACCGCGGCGGCTCCGCGACCCCGACCGCTTCCGCGGGCGCTCCCTCGGGTTCCTCGGGCACGAGCGGGGACACCGGCGGTACGGGAGGCACGGGCGGTACGGCGGCCACGTCCGGTCCGCTCCAGGGCAGCTGGCTCGCGACGACCGGCGGTAAGGCCGTGGCGCTGGTGATCAACGGCACGCGGGCCGGGCTCTTCTCGACCGGCGGGTCCGTGTGCAGCGGGGCGGCCGAAGAGGAGTCCGGGATGCGGATGATCCGTCTGACCTGCACCGACGGCAGCAAGGACCGGACGACCGGGATGGTCGACTCGGTGGACGGGAAGTCGATGAAGGTGACCTGGTCCGGCGCGCTCGGCGCGGAGACGTTCACCAAGGCCGAGGGCGGCAAGTTCCCCACGGGGCTGCCCACGGCGGCGCTCGGGTCGTAGCCCGGCGCTCGGGTCGTGGCCCACGGACGGCGGGCGCGGGGACGTATTCGGTGGGGCGCGCGCGAGGGCTCGCGGGGGACGCGTGATGATGCTGGAACACCGTCACGACCTCGACAGGGACCCACCTCATGCGCGCCATTCCGCTCACCGTCGCCGTCCTCGCCGCCGCCCTCGCCCTGACCTCCTGCGACGACGGTGGCGGCGGGGACAAGGCCAAGGGCAAGGACAACTCCGCCTGCGAGATCGGCAGGGTCTCCGTGCAGATCGGGTCGGCGAGCGTCGCGCCGGCCGCCGGTGACACGGGCGAGGTGCCCGTCAGCATCACCAACCAGAGCGCGCCCTGCACGCTGGACGACTTCCCCGGTGTCGAACTGCGCGGCACCGGCGGCTCGGCGAAGGTCCCCGTCCTCGACGGCGCGACGTCGCAGAAGCTCGAACTGGCGAAGGGCGACTCGGCGTCGTTCACCGTGTCGTACGTGCGCGGCAAGGACGGCGACGCGGCGAGCATGGCGGCCACCTCGGTGGTCGTCTCCCTGCCCGGCGCCGACGGCACGGAGAGCTTCCCGTGGAAGTACGGCCCGGTCGCGGGCCGGGGCGACGCGACGAAGCCGGACGCCTCGGTGAGCGCGTTCCAACAGGCGGGCGACTGAGGCATGTGCGCGGCGCCGGGGTGTCGGGCGTCGGAGTTTCAAGCTCTCGGGCATCGAGCCGTCGGGCGTCGAGCATCGGGCCCTCGGGCGTCGAGCCGCTGGGCGTCCAACCGTCGGGGGTCGCGCCGTCGTGACGTCGGGTGTCGGGACTTCGCCCGAATTCCCGAACCTCCCGTTCCCGTGTGGTCAGTCGAGCCGGGGGCGGGCTCTGACCTGGGCGCGGTCGGCCGCGCGGGCGCCCTCCGTCCAGCCCGCCTCGTCGCTCACTCCGCGCAGCCGGGACGTGGTGGTCCGCGGGAACATGCTCTCCAGGCGTGCGGTGACGGCCGTCTCCCGGGTCACCAGGACCGGCAGCAGGTCCTGGGTGACCTGGGTCTCGGCGGCGGCCGCGAGCCGGTCGCCGACCCGGTGCGCGTAGGCCGCGAGGAACGACTGGCGGAAGGTCTTGGTGCGTCTGCGCCCGCCGGCGCGCTGCGCCGCCTCCGCCCGTGTCATCGCGTGGGTGGCCTGCACGAGCAGTGAGGTGTACAGCAGCTCGACGGCCTCCAGGTCGGCCTCGAAACCGACGACCGTGGAGAAGGCGAACGGTTCGTTCCACACGGCACGGCAGCGGTTCGCGGTGGCGACCGCGTCCAGCAGCACCGCCTTGGCCTGCTCGTACGGCGGCTCGACCCCGATCCGGCAGGCACCGGGCGCGTCCGGGGCGGGCGCCCCGGCGGCGAGCAGGGCCTCGTCGACGCTGTACCGGGCCATGAGCTCCTGCGCCTTGGCGCTCAGCGCCTCCGCCTCCTCCGGAAAGCCGGTCGCCTCCGCCTTGGCGAGCAGCGCGCGGATGCGGGTGAGCATCCGGGAGGCGGCCGGCCGAACCGCGTGCCGGGGCTCCTCCAGGGGTTCGAGGGCGGGCAGCCGCAGCAGCAGCCGGTACAGCTCCAGGACGGTGGTCGCGTACGAGAAGCGGTCCGCCTCGCGCGCGGGAGCCTCGGGGAGGGCGTCCAGTTGCTCGGTCCAGCGGCGTCCGCGCGGCCGGTCGTCGGGTATCTGGGCGCGGATCAAGCCGGCGGCCAGGCGCACGTGGACGTCGTCCAGTTCGCGGCGCACGATCCGTACGACGTCGGCGGGCTGCCAACCGCGCCGCCAGGCCGCCGCCACGAACTCCGCGCCCCGCCCGGCGAGTTCCGGGTCCGCCCCGGGGTCGGCCGCGAGGAGGGACGCGCCCGTGTCGAGCCCGGAGTCCGTGTCGTCGTACAGGGCGGCCCGGAAGGCCCGCTCGACGGTGCTGGTGGTCCTGCTGCTGCTCACCCGACGATCGTGCCATGCCCCACCGGCGGCCGACGGGCGTCGTCCACAGCCTGTGGACAACCTCCCCTCCGCAACCTCGGCGCGACTGTCAACCGTCGGTTGACACCTCCGAAGTGTCAACCTATGGTTGCCTCATGACGACGAACCCCGCCGGTGCGGCACCCGTCCGGCTCGACGACCTCATCGCGGCCATCAAGAAGGTCCGCAGCGAACCCCTCGACCAGCTCCAGGACGCGGTGATCGCCGCCGACCACCTGGGCGACGTCGCCGACCACCTCATCGGCCACTTCGTCGACCAGGCCCGGCGCTCCGGAGCCTCCTGGAGCGACATCGGCAAGAGCATGGGGGTGACCCGGCAGGCCGCGCAGAAGCGCTTCGTGCCCAAGGAGTCCACCGACCTCGACCCGAACCAGGGCTTCAGCCGCTACACCGTCCGCGCGCGCAAGGTGGTCATGGCCGCCCACAGCAGGGCGCAGGCCGCCCACAGCGCCGAGGGCCTGCCCGTCCACCTGGTCCTCGGCCTGCTCACCGAGCCGGACGGGCTCGCCGTACGGGCGATCGCCGCACAGGGCGTGGCACCGGAGGCGGTCGAGGCCGCCGCGGTCGCCGCCCTGCCGCCCGCCGTCGAGGACGCGCCGGACCTGGTCCCCTACGGCCCGGAAGCCAAGAAGGTCCTGGAGCTCACCTTCCGCGAGGCCCTGCGGCTCGGCCACAACTACATCGGCACCGAGCACATCCTGCTGGCGCTGCTGGAGCACGAGAACGGCACGGGTCTCCTCAGCGGCCTCGGCCTGACCAAGCCCGAGACCGAGAGCCGGATCGCCCAGGCCCTCCAGGAGCTGGTCGCGAAGACGGAACAGCGGGAGGACTGACCCGCGGACCCGCGGCGAACCCTCAGAGACCCCGCGGAGCCCCGCAGGGAAGCCGCAGAAGACCCGCAGAGCACCGGCGGAAATCGCAGAACGCGCAGGTCGGACCGCGTTGTCAGACCCTGCTGCGAGACTCGTGGCATGACCGACCGCTGGGCGCTCGCTCCGGCCGAGGACGGTGGCGTGGACGTCGCCCCCCTCGGCCCGGACGGGCTGCCCGTCGGTCCGGTCCGGCGGGAGCCCGATCTCGCCGGGGCGGTGCGGGACCGTCCTGAGGTGACGCGCTGGGTGTGGCGGTCCACCCCCGAGGTCTACCCGCGTCTGCTCGCCACGGGGGTGCGAGTGGAGCGGTGCTACGACGTCGAGGACGCCGAAACCCTCCTGCTGGGCCACGAGGGGCGGTACGGCGAGCCGCGTTCGGCCGCCGCCGCCCTGGCCCGGCTGCGCGGAGGTCCCGTACCGCCCGATCCACCCCTGCGCGCCGCCGAACCCGGCGCGCAGTCACCGCTGTTCGAGCCGCAGACCGGTCGGCTGCCGCTCACCGACCTCCTGGACGTCTACGCCGAGCAGTTGCGGCGGCACGAGCGGACCGCTCGTCCCGACCGGATGCGACTGCTGACGGCCGCCGAGTCGGCGGGCATGCTGATCGCCGCCGAGATGAACCGCACCGGCCTGCCCTGGAGCGCGGACACCCACCGCGAGGTCCTGCGCGAACTCCTCGGCGAGCGGTACACCGGCGGGGGCGAGCCGCGCCGCCTCGCCGAACTGGCCGACGAGGTGTCGGCCGCGTTCGGACGTCGGGTGCGGCCCGATCTGCCCGCCGACGTGATCAAGGCGTTCGCGCAGGCCGGGATCAAGGTGAGATCCACCCGCCGCTGGGAGATCGAGTCCGTCGACCACCCCGCGGTGCGACCGCTGCTGGAGTACAAGAGGCTGTACCGGATCTGGGTGGCGCACGGCTGGACCTGGCTCCAGGACTGGGTGCGGGAGGGCCGCTTCCGGCCCGAGTTCCTCGCGGGCGGCACGGTCACCGGGCGCTGGGTGACCAACGGCGGGGGCGCGTTGCAGATACCCAAGGTGATCCGGCGGGCCGTGGTCGCCGACCCGGGCTGGCGGCTGGTGGTGGCCGACGCCGACCAGATGGAGCCGCGCGTCCTGGCGGCGATCTCCCGCGACCCCGGTCTGATGGAGGTGGCCGGGCGCGAGGCCGATCTGTACCAGTCCGTGTCCGACCGCGCCTTCGCCGGTGACCGGGCGCAGGCCAAGCTCGCGGTGCTCGGCGCGGTCTACGGGCAGACCTCGGGCGACGGTCTGAAGAACCTCGCCGCGCTCAGACGCCGCTTCCCCCGGGCGGTGGCGTACGTCGACGAGGCGGCGCGGGCCGGTGAGGAGGGCCGGCTGGTGCGGACCTGGCTGGGGCGGACGTGCCCGCCCGCGGCCGGGGCGGGGGACGCCGAGGAGGCGGGCATCCCGCAGGACGACGAGGGGGAGGCGCCCGCCGACGGCTGGGTGCCGGGGTACGCGTCCACCAACGCCCGGGCCCGTGGCCGCTTCGCCCGTAACTTCATCGTCCAGGGCAGCGCCGCCGACTGGGCCCTGCTGATGCTCGCGGCGCTGCGGCGGACCTGCGCGGACCTCTCCGCCGAGCTGGTGTTCTTCCAGCACGACGAGGTGATCGTCCACTGTCCGAAGGAGGAGGCAGACACCGTCGTGACGGCGATCAGGGAGGCGGCCGAGACCGCCGGCCGCCTCACCTTCGGCGACACCCCGGTGCGTTTCCCGTTCACGACGGCGGTGGTGGAGTGTTATGCGGACGCGAAATGAGCGGGCGGCGGTCAGTCCGCGTGGCCGCGCCGGGGACGGACGGCCTCGATGAGCCGGGCCAGTTCCGCGAGGACGGCCGTCTCGTCCGTGTCCACCAGTTGGGCGCGGGCCTCGCGCCAGGCTTCGTACGCCTCCGTCTCGTGTCCCCGTTCGCGCAGCAGCAGACCGTGCTGGTGGCGGGCGAGACCGCCTATGTAGCGGTCGGCGCGGGCGTCGGCGCGGCCGATCAGCTCCGCGCACTCCCGGGCCGCGCGCTCGACACCGCCGAGCCGGTGCAGCGCGCGGACCAGGCCGAGGCGGGTCTGGGACTCGCCGTGCCAGTCGCCGTGCCCGCCGAGGATGCGCATGCTCTCCTCGAAGTGCCGTGCGGCGGCGGCCGGTTCGTCGAGGGTGAGATGGGCGTAGCCGATGTTGCAGTGCGCCGAGTAGCGCACGATGACGGCGCCGATCTCGTCCCCGATGGCGAGGGAGCGCCGGTGGTGCTCGATCGCGGTCCGGGCGTCGGTGTGCTCGTACAGGTTGCCCAGGTGGCTGTGGGTGACGGCCTCGCCGTAGGGGTCGTTCAACTCCCGTGAGTACTCCAGGCTCTGGCGCAGCGCGGCCTCCGACTCCGGGTACCGGCCGAGCCCTTCGAGCAGCAGTCCCCGGTTGTTGAGACAGCGCCGGATCCAGGACAGGACTCCCAGCCGCCGCCAGATCTCCAGGGCCTCCCCGTTGAGGGCGAGCGCCTCGCCCTGGCGGCCGTTCAGGAAGTGCACCCGGGCGAGGTCGACCAGCGCGTACGCCTCCGCCGCCGCGTCCCCGAGCCGCCGCGCCGCGGCGAGGCCGGCCCGGACGAGCGACTCCATCTCGGCCACGCGGCCGCTGCGCTGCACGTACGGGAACAGCAGCCGGACGAGGGTGGAGACGTGGGCCACCCGGTGGTCGTCGGGCGCGTCGACGTTGCGCCCGACCAGGGCGACGACGTTCTCCAGCTCGGCGTCTCCCCACCCGAACGCCTGCTCGGCGCACCGGAAGGGCGCCACTTCGGCGACCCGGGCCGCGTGCTCCGCCGGCTGTGCGGCGGTCCCCCGCCGACGATCGTCCCGATCGAGCCCCGGCTCGACAATGGCGACGAGCACCCGTTCGGCAACGGCGGCGTACCACCGCAGGGCGACGAGATCGGCGACGGCGACGGGGTCGGTCGGGGCAGAGGTGTCCTCGCCGCGGCCCCCTGCTCCCGCGGATGAGACCGGGCGCCCGGGAGCAGAAGCGGCCGACCCGTCGAAGGAATCGACGTCGCCCCCGGTGGAGCCACACGCGGGATCAACGACTTCCTCATCGGGATCGGGGGCGAGCGAGCCGACGCCACGGGCCCCGGCGCCCCCGGAGGAGACCGCGCGCCCATGGGCGGAGACGGCCACCCCATCAACAGAACCGGCCTCGCCCCCGGCAGGGCCGGGCGGGCCGGGCGGGCCGGGCGCGGGATCAGCGGGATCAGCTGGGCCGGGCGCGGGATCGGTGGGGCCAGTCGCCGACTCGCCAGGTTTCTCGGCGGAACCCCCGGAGGGGGCCGTCGCGAGTTCGTGGGCGTAGTCGCGGACCAGGTCGTGCGGGGTGTAGCGGCCGTAGGCCGTCTCCTCCAGGAGGGCCACGTCGACCAGGCGGTCCAGCGCGGCCTCGGCGCGGCGCACCCCGACGCCGGTGAGCCGGGCCATCAGCGACGCACCGTACGTCGGCAGGTCCAGCGCGCCGATCCCGCGCAGGGCGAGCGCCGCGTCCCGGTCGGCCTCCCGCTCGGCGGCGGCCAGTGCGTCATGGGCGACGGCCAGCGAGCGCCGGACGCTCAGGTCGTCGTACTCCAGGTGCGTCAACCTGCTCCCGGTGTCGGCCAGTTGCCCCGCCAGCATGTCCGGGGTGAGCGCCTGCCGCGCGGCGAGCCGGGCGGCGACCACCCGCAGGGCGAGCGGGAGCCGCCCGGTGAGTTCCACGAGCGGGTGGGCGGCGTCGACTCCGGCCCGCCCACTGACCGCACGCAGCAACGCCGCACTGTCCTCGCAGCTCAGCGGGGTGAGCGGAAAGCGGCGGGCGCCGTCGAGGGCGGTCAGCGGGGAGCGGCTGGTGACGATCACCGCGCACCCGTCGCCGCCCGGCAGCAGCGGCCGTACCTGTGCGGCGCTCTCCGCGTCGTCCAGCACCATCAGCGTGCGGGTCGGCGCGAGCAGGGAGCGGAGCAACGCGGCCGCGGCGTCGGGGCGTTCGGGAACGGCACGGGGCTCGGTGCCGAGGTCACGCAGCAGCGCGGCGAGGGCCTGAGCGGGGGCGAGGGGTGTCATGCCGGGGGTCGCGCCGTGCAGATTGACGTAGAGCTGACCGTCGGGGAAACGTTCCCGCAGCTCATGCGCGACCTCCAGGGCGAGGGCGCTCTTGCCCACGCCGGCCATGCCGGTGACGAGGGCGACGGTGGGCCCGCCGGAACGGCGGAGAACGTGCGCGAGGGCCTGCCTCTCCGAGGTACGGCCGGTGAAGTGCGCGGGTGGTGGGGGGAGTTGGGCGGGGACCGGACGCGGGGGCGGACGGTCCCCGGTGGGGGTGCTCCCGGTGGGGGCGTCCCCGCTGGGGGCGTCCCCGGTGGGCGTCCGCGACGGCTCGGACGCGCCGTCGGGCGGGTGCGGGAGGGATTCCACGGGTGCCGGGGGGCCGTGCGGCGGGGCGTGGACGTCCGCAGGGGGCCGGCCGTCCACCGCGCTCGGGGCATCGACCACGGCTTGGTCCCCCGCACTGCGGCCGGTATCCGCACCGCCCCGGGTGTCTGCGCCGCTCCACGCATCCGTACCGCTCCGGGTATCGGCCCTACCGCGGGCGCCCCAACCGCTCTGGACGTCCCCACCGCTCTGGACGTCCGCACCGCTTCGGCCGGCCGCACCGCTCCACGCATCCGTACCGTTCCGCGTATCCGCCGGAGGCGAGTGTCCGCGCAGTACCTCGACGTGGGCCTCCCGTACCGCGGGGCCCGGCTCGATGCCCAGTTCCTCGACCAGCCGGGAGCGCAGATCGCGGTGGACGGCGAGGGCCTCGGCCTGGCGGCCGGTGTGGTGCAGGGCAAGCATCAGCTGACGGTGGTACGCCTCCCGCAGCGGATGCTCGGCGACCAGCGCCGCCAGTTCCGGCACCAGCCCGGCGAGCCGGGTGCCGCCGACGGCCAGCTCGGCGTCGTACCGCCACTCGAGCAGCAGCAGCCGTGCCTCCTCCAGACGCTGCGCGAAGGCGTAACCGCCCAGGTCGGTGGGCAGCCCGCTCAGCGGCCTGCCCCGCCACAGCGCGAGCGCCGCCGCGCAGGCCCGCAGCACACCCGCCCAGTCCCGGCGCCCGTGCGCGGCCCGCGCCTCGGTGACCCGGGTGTCGAACACGTGAACGTCCAGCTCGCCCTCGTCGACCCGCAGCACGTACCCCGGCGGGACGGCCCTGAGCCGCTCGGGATCGTCGAGGAGCCGGCGCAGCCGCGTGACGTGGTTGTGCAGCGAGGCGTGCGCGGAGGCGGGCGGTGCCCCGCGCCACAGTGCGTCCTTGAGCGCGTCGACCGAGACGACCCGCCCGGCTTCCAGCAGCAGTGCCGCGAACAGGGCGCGCACCTTGGGGCTGCCGATGGTGCGGGGGGCGGGCCCGGAGCCGCGCCGGTCCCCGGTGTCGCGGGTACGCGCGTCGGCGTCGTAGACGGCCCGCTCGTCGGCGGGAGTGTCGTACGGCACTGTCCCCTGTGGAAGCCGGTCGAACAGCACAGGCGGCCCCAGCAGTCCGAACCGCAGACCGCTCCACCGCATCACACAACCCGCTGTCTTCCCGCCCGACCGCTGCCGGCCCGGCTCGATGGCGGGCGCGCTTCGCCCACCGTCCACGGCGGATCACCGCCTTGTCCACGACGGCGCCCCGCCTCGTCGCGAACCGGTCCGCGACCACAAGGGCGCGCGACCGCGAGGACAACCGTCGGCCACATGTTAGCGATCCGTTGGCGGGTCCTGATGTGATCAATACATCGGATCTGGCCCGACGGCGCGCGTGCAGAGCGCGCAGCTCGGGGGAGTGTCGCCGCAGGCCGGATCCGGGGACATGTGAGGGCCCTGGTCGTCGGAGGTGAACGACCGGGGCCCTCGTCCCTCCGGACCCACAGCCGCTGCGCACCCCTTCGGTCCCTCTCTTCAGGTCCCCCGGATTGTTCAGACGACAGGCGGCCGACCGAGTCGGGTGAGTCGCCAGACCGTCCGCCACCGCATGGGCCGACGCTCCCCCGGCGACTGCCGCACTCCCTCCACGAACCCGCCGAACCAGGCACGCAGCCCGCCCAGGGAACGGGTGCGCAGGAGGGTGAGGAGCGTCCACACCCCGAGGTGGACCGGGATCAGCGCGAGCGGAAGGCGGCGCCGGACCAGCCAGACCCGGTTGCGGGCGGTGACGCGGTAGTAGATCGCGTGCCGGGCGGGTGAGGTCTTCGGGTGTTGGAGGAGGAGTTCGGGCGCGTAGCGGATGTGCCAGCCGGCGTCGGCGGCCCGCCAGGCCAGGTCCGTCTCCTCGTGCGCGAAGAAGAACTCGGCGGGCCAGTCCCCGGTCTGCGCGAGCATCGCCATGCTGAGGGCGTGCCCGCCGCCGAGGAAGCCGGTGACGTAACCGCCGCGCAGCGGATCGGAGTTGCCGACGCGGGGCACGTGCCGCTGCTGGGTCTCGCCGTTCTCGTCGGCGATGCGGAAGCCGACGATGCCGAGGCGCGGGTCGGCGGCGTACAGGTCGCGCACCCGGCGCAGCACGTCCGGGTCGACGAGCAGCCCGTCGTCGTCCAGGTCGACGACGACGTCCACGTCGCCGAACTCCCGCAGCCGGGCGAGGGCGACGTTGCGGCCGCCGGGACAGCCGAGGTTCTCCTCGACGTCGACGGTGGTGACCTCCCCGGGCAGGGACAGCCGACGGGCGAACTCGGGCAGCCGGCAGCCGTTGCCGACGATCACGATGCGGGCCGGGGCGAGATCCTGCTTGGCCACGGATTCGAGCAGGGCGTCGACCTCGACGGGCCGATTGCCCATGGTCACCACGGCGACGGCGATCCTCGGCTGCACCACGTCCTCACCCCATCCGGCCGACGGTTACGCCCCCGCACCGACCGCGCGACGCCCACCGTTCACCAGAATGTTGCCTCAAGTCCCCCAACAAACCACCCCCGCCCTCCCGAACACCCCACCCAAACACAAATGCCCAGGTCAGACCTAGTCTGACCTGGGCATCAAATGAGCCGCCTTCGGGATTCGAACCCGAGACCTACGCATTACGAGGGCGCAAGCGATCATGCCAACTCGTGACGATGGGTACCGCCGGATGCCGTCCTGCCTGATCAGAGCACGTGCGCTGTGCTCGGCGCCGGTACCTCGTGCTGCACCGTCCACAGGCGTCCGGCCACCCCATGGCCACATCGGAAGGCAGTCGTAACTCCCGGCAGTCACCACACATGACCTGTCGGATACCGACAAGCAGGGACCTTCCTCGCGCTGCCGCGTCTCAGCGCCCGCTCGTGCAAAACGGTTCTGCCGCCCCTGCGGTGTATTCGCACAGCGCGCACCCCAGGCATCCATCCAATGAGACGGCACTGCCCGCCGTATCATGACGGCACACGGGAAGGAGCACCGTCCATGAGTGTCGACGTGATCACGCAGACCGAGTTCCCCACGGGATACGTGGTGTTCTTCGGCACCGACGGAAAGATCATCATGACCCCGCAGAGCGAAGAGCACTCCAGCACGATCAGGTCGATGCAGATCGACTCTCTCGCCCTCGGCCGTCACGCGAAGGTCACCTCCGACGTCTATATCGACTTCCCGGCCGACGAGAACTCGGCCCCCGACCTCGCCATCCTGCGCGAGGACGCCCGCAGGGAAGGCAAGCGCTACAGCTTCGAGGACGTCCTGCTGATCTCCGAGGTCGTCTCGACCTCCTCCGCCCGCAAGGACTACGACGACTGCACCGCCAAGTACGGGCGCTACGGCATCCCGGTCTACCTGGTCGTGGACCCCTACGCCGGGGAAGTCGTCCTGCACACCCAGCCCACCGCGAACGGCTACAGCACCGCGCTCAAGCGCGCGTACGGCACGGGCAAACTCCCCATCCCCCTGGCCGACGGCCGCACCTTCACCCTCGACCTCGACGAACTCCCCCTGCCAGACCCGGAGCCCGACACTCACTGAGTCTGAGAAAACGCGCCCCGAAGCAGGAAGAGGTCCCGCAGCCGGTCGGCGAGGGCACGATCATCGAAACCGCGACTGAAGAACTCCACGCATTGGGGTGCCCGGGGTTTGGTGATCACTCCCGGGGTTTCCCTGTCCCTCCGCCCCCATTCTGGCCCCAGGAAGGCCCGGCGGCCGGCTGGGCCGGGCCCCGTCGGGTGGGACTCCAGTTCTGGACCCGGCGGCAGAAGGGCGTCCAGCGCACCGACCTTGCGATGCGAAGACGCTCTTCTCACATCCCCCGCACCGTTCATCCCGTGCGGGGCAAGCGCGGCACCATCACCGATGTGGACCGCTGCGTCGTTGCCCCCGCCGCCCTCATTGCCGACCAAACCGAAACCGCGATCGTCGAGGTGTCGAACCCGGCCGGTCTGGACGAGTTCGACGAGATCCCCGGGGTCGAGCAGAGCGAGGCCGCCGCCCGCGAGTACGAGCGCGCCGCCGACCAAGCCCGCCGCACTGATCGTGGCGAGCGCGCCGCGAAGAAGGTCCTCGACAAGCTGCCTGCCGGCACCTGTGGCACATGGCGCGTCTTCCGCACCCCGTCCTCGCGGTAGGCCCCGGACCTCGCCGAGATCACCCGCATATTCAAGGCCCACAGCCTCGGCCCCGTCTCGATGAAGGACTGCGCCCCGAACCTCAAGGTCGAGCTCGCCGAGGCCACACCGGTCGACGTCGATACCGCGGTCCTCGTCGCGGCCTAGCAGTCACCCAAGATCCTCAAAAAAGGCGCATTCTACGCACGTCATAGCAGGGCGGTAATCGTTCTCGGGGGCAGCGTCCCCCGAACGGAGAAGGACGCCTGTTCCGCCCTCGCCAGGGCGACTACCACCGAAAGCAGAACGCCCTCGGCCGGTGGTTAAGTCAACGGTCCCGAGGTCTGGACCCAACTCCTGTATTGAAGGAGCAAGACCATGGCGCAACCAGCAACAAGCGTTCCTCCCGTCGACATCACCAAGCATCTAGCTTCTCTGCCTCCACAGCCCGAAGCCCTCATGTTCGACGCAGAAATGCAGGCCCGTGTCGAGCAGGACTCCGCCCGCACCATGGTTGCCATCAACGACCCCACGACCGTGTTCGAGGTGCTCACCGCTGCGCATGGCATCCAGGTCGTGGAGTTGGAAGGTCCATTCGACGGCCTGTACGGGCACTACCTGCAGCACAAGGACCGCACCCGTCTCCTCGTTGTCCCAGCCGGACAGGCTCCCTCCACCCGTCTGTGGGCCGCACGCGCCCTCCTCGCCCGCCAGGGCGTGATGCCGGTATGACCTTCTCCGACTTCGACGAGGCCACCGCCCCCACCGCGCCCCTCGACCGGCTCGCCGCCGTCCTCCCCGGGGCGGTCGACGAGGCGATGCGGAAGGCCCTCCCGGACGTGCACACCCCCATGAAGGCCAAGGAACTCGCGGACGACATCTTTCCTCCGCCTCCGCCAGTTGTACACCGACAAGGCCACGGAGGTGACGCTGTGACCGTCTCCGCCACGAAGCCGTCCGTCGACCACCTGATGGACACCCCCCTGCCCGTGCTCATCAACGAGTTGGGCGTCACCCTCACCGACTCCCCGATCACCGACCAGGCGTTCTTCGGCGCCGTCATCGTCCAGCGCAAGACGGGTGAGCTGCGGCTCACCATGCCGACCGGGCGCAGCGAACTGGAGCACGACACCGTCGCCCGGTACCTGCTCGCCCAGGCACTCGAGGTACCGGTGCCTGGCATGCCAGCGCCGTTCGTCACGACCCGTATCCCCGCCAAGCAGACCGAGGTGACGCTGTGACCGCCACGATCCCCCTCGACCTCGCCCTCACGGTCCGACGCGGAACCACCTCCCCCGGCAAGGCCGCCGACATCCGCGACCTCAGCCCCGCCGACGGCACCGCCACCCTCGTCTACGACAGGCACCTCGCCAACCCCGGCACCGCCGTCTGGCTCGCCCGCATCTCGCTGCGCCAGCACGGGTACGCCGTCCGCGAGGTGATCCTCGACGGCATGGGCCCGGGCATCACCGCCCTGTTCCGGGAAGCGTCCCGGCTCCGCCTGGACGTCCACCTGGGCAGCGGCAAAGGCACTCCCAGGGTCGTCACCTACGACGACAGCCCGGCCGCGTACCAGGTCCCGGCTGGCTGGGACCTGGCGGACGCCACCGACCGGCTTCCCGCCGCGCATGCGGCGGCCCGCCCCCATGTTGTCCGCGCTCTGCGCGCCATCGACGTAGAGAAGGAGAACAACGGCGGGCGTATCGACAAGGCCCTCGACGTGGCAGCCGGGATGATCCTGGAGACTGGGGACCCCAACCAGGTGTGGGACACGCTCACCCGTGTCCTCTGCGAGACCGGGTCCGAGCGGGCGGAGGTGTCTGCATGACGACCGCCGTCAACGCTGACGCCGCCCGCATCATCGGACAACTCCAGGAAGGGCACGCCGCGATGAACGCGGCTGGGCTCGGCAGCCCTGCACTGGACGACTTCAACAACCTGCTCACCGAAATGATCGCCGAGGCTCCCGACCCGAAGTTCCGTCTCCGCGAGATCGTCGAGTTCCTCGCCCGAGAACGCGGCATGACTGCCAAGTCTGCCTGAGCGGCACCCCGTAGATGGCCCCGGGCTCAGCGAGTCCACCGCTGGCCCAGGGCCTGGGACTCGACCATTCATCAACAAGGAGTCAGACCTTGTGCAGGCCAGTACCCACCTCTTGGAGCACGGCGAGGCCGAGGGATGGTGGCACTGGGAGGAAGGATGCGTCACCACCGCCTGGCGAGCCACGGCCGCTACCTGACTGCAGTGTTGGCGCTGATCGTCTCCCTCTGATGCCACTCGCTCAGCCGCGGTTGTCGTCCGCCCATTCTTCGCTGTTCCACATGGCGGGCATGGCTCCGACGGGTTCGTACCGGATGCCCGGGTTGTTCCTATGGACCAGGACGAAGAAGCCGTGCTGAAGCGCTGCGGCCCGGCAAGCTGCGTGGGCAGTGATGTCCAGCACGGCCTGGTCTGCTTTGGGACCCGCGGCGGCGAAGCGGTCGTAGTGAGGTTCCCCCGCCGTGCGGGAGTTAGTGACTAGCTGGTCAGTGCGGGTTGATGTGGTTTCAGGTTCACTTGTTCGGTCGCTGGAAACAGCAGGTCAACGGCGTCATCCGACGTCAACAACGCATTCATGATCCCGGAGCGTGAAACCTTTGACCTACACATTTCATGCACAGCCCAAGAAGCCCGCTGAAGACACATTCCAAGGTCAACGAAACGAAAGAACCCCAGGTCAAAAGCCTGACCTGGGGTTCACCATAGAGCCGCCTTCGGGATTCGAACCCGAGACCTACGCATTACGAGTTTCCCTGACGAATGGTCGGCGCGAGTCGTGTCCGGTCGTAATGCCTGGTCAGGGTCTCTTTTCCGCCTCCCCGACCGCCCCCGACCGTGGGCGAACCGCAACTAGGACTGCAACTCCCGCAATCTTGAGCGCGCTTCGCGACGCCCCGGGGTCGGCGCCCTCATGGAATCGTCACGAGCAAGTGGCGCCACATACTTGCGCGACCGACCGCGACCCCCTACGATTCAAGTAAGCGACACCGCTTACGCAAGCGGCCCTCGCCCGGTGAGCCAACACCAGACGAGGGCCTGACGGAATCACCTGAGCCAACAGGAGACCCGCTGTGACGAACTCTCTCACCCGCCGCGAGCACCGCGCGACGCGCCGTGCCCTTCGCGCCACCCTCCGACGCCGTACGACTGAAACCCGCGCCGCCCGCCGCGCGGTCCGGGCCGTCGCCACCGGCAACCCCCAGCCCGCCCGCACCCGCCTCGTCGCCGCCGGCCTCGACGACTCCACCGCGAAGCGGTTCGCCGGCGCCTTCAGCCGGGGCCTCGTCGCCGACGACACCCGCGAGACCACGATCAAGCTGAAGGGCCGCGTCCGGAAGACCGTCGCGGTCAAGCTGTTCGCCGCCCGCACGTTCACCACCCGCCTCGCCACCTACCGGCCGCGCGACACCCACTTCGCCGCCCGCTTCGAGCTGCTGGCGGGGGTGGCTGCCTGATGAACGGCACCCGCAACCGCGCTGGCCTCATGGCCACCGGCATCCCTGCCGACCGCATGCGTGAGACCACTGCCCCGACCGGCCGCCCGCACCCGCTCCTCACCGACGACGAAGCGCGCGAGCACAGTGAGCACCGCGAGGCCGGCATGAGCGCCCTCGTCGCCGCTCTCCCGGCCGCGGTCGACACAGCGCTGCGCAAGGTCGCCCCCGAGCAGTACAGCCCGGAGACGGCTGCGCAGATCGCCGCCGACGCCGCCGCCCGCCTCACCAGTAATCCGCTCCCCGCCTCCGACGTCTGCCACGTCTACCCCGGTCTGTGCGACCGGAAGGACGGCGAGGACGGAGACCAGGTCGGCGCGGACGGCCGGCACTTCGACCACGGCGGCTCCACCATCACCGTGCCCTCGGGCGACTGCCCGGACGACCCCGTCATCTGGGCCGAGTTCGTCCACGTCTCCGGCGGTACCCCGAAGATCGGGTTCCCGGGCGAGAGGGATCTGTCGCCACAGCAGGCCCGGGTGAAGGCGCAGCAGCTGCACGCGTTCGCCGACGCCCTGACCACGCTCGCCGACCAAGTCGAGGTCTACCGATGAGCGGCCGCCCGGCCGAGCAGGCGCCCACCACCACGGTGGGCGCCCTGCCCGCGGCCATCGAGCCCAGCAACCTCACGGTCGCGATCCGTGTCGCTCACAAGATGCCCGCCGACTACGGCAACAGCCGCCTCGAGGATTTCTCGTACCCGGCCGCGTACGGGGCTCTCTCCGAGGCCCTGCGAATCCTGGTGCGCGCCGTCAGCCCCGAGGCTGGTGAGCGGCCGTGAGCAGCGAACCCCGCACCATCACCCTGTCCACCGTCGACCACGGCGACGTCACCTTCACCTGCCCGCCGTGGTGCACCGCCGCCCACGAGTCCGGCGGCTACCGCATCGACATCACCCACACCAGCGACGACCAGACCCTGACCCTGCCCACCCGCCGCGCGCACGCCGAGCTGCTGACGCTCGGCCTGGAGGTGCGGCCGTACGTCGACCGCTGGCCCGGGACCCGCCCGTTCGTGTCCATCGGCTTCGGCGGCGACTACTACCCGACCCGCCTGGCCGGGTTGGAGAGCATGGCGATCGAGTTGGAACGGCACGCCGAGGTCGTCCGCGAGTACGCGCGCACGCTGGCCCTGCTCCTTGCCGGGGGTGCGCAGTGACCGCACCTTCTTCTGCCATGTCGCGTGCGACGCGTCGGATCGTGGTCGCGCACCTCACCGACCGCGGCATGCCCCCGGGTGAGATTGCCTCGGAGCTGGGGGTTTCCGTCGACACGGTCCGCAGGGACGTACGCGAGGGAGCCCCGCCGGCACCGTCCATCGGACCGGAGCCTGCGGCACCCGTTGCGGCCAACCCGGACGCCCTCGTGCTGCCCCTGGACCCGCCGCTGCGCGAGGCGCTGGCCGTGCTCAGGTCGGTGCGCAACGGGCCCGACACCGAGCAGCAGAACAGGGCCGTCGTGCGGGCCGCGGTGCGCGCCACCGCGGACGCCGTACGCGAGGCGGGGACATGACCGTGTGGCTCGCCGTCGTGTTCGCGTGCGCCGCCCTCGCGGCCCTGCTCGGCCTCGCCTTGGTCGACCTCCGCACCGTTCCCCCGATCACCGGGACGTGCGCCCTCGTCGTCACCCTCGCCGCGCTCGCCGTGGCCATCACCCGATAGGCGCCGCCGTGAACTACGTGACGTACGGCGGCGTGACCGTCGGACTCTGCATCCTCGCCCACCACCTGTTCACCTGGTGGCCCGGCCGGAAGGCCCTGATGAAGGACCCCGCCCGGCAGGCCGCCGAACTCCTGCCGTTCCTGCTCTCCTGGTCGTACGGCTGCCTCACCACCCTCGGCGTCGGCGGCCTCATCGGCACCGCCTCCAGCGCCGTCCTGGGCATCTCGAACTGGCTCGGCGACGCGGCCCTCGTGTGGGGCGTCGGGGGGCGCAGCGGCCAGCTCGCGGCCCGGGAGACGTTCCTGCCCCTGACCGGGCCGGGCGTCGCCATCGTCCTCATCCTCACCGTGGCCGTGATCGCGACGGCCAAGAAGTCCCGGCACGGCAGCGAGATCAAGCGGGGCGCCTGGTGCGGGATCACGCTGGGCACGTCGGCCGGCGTGGCCGGGTTCGCCGCAGTACCGCTCGCCACGGCCGCGAACTGGCTCGGCGCCACCGTCTACGGGGTCCTGTGATGGCGGCCCGCGAGCAGCGCGCCGAGGAGGGTACGGAGCCGTCGCGGGCGGCCGGGATGGTCGTGCTGACCGTCCTCGGCGGTGCCGGGGTCGGAGCCGTGTTCGCCGTCGACGAGGCCGCCGGGGTGCTCACGGTCGTGGCGGTCGGGGCGGTCGCCCTGTGGCGTTCGGCACGGCATGTGTCCGATTCGTCCGCCACTCCCCCACCGGCCCCCGAACCCCCTTCCGGGGACGTTTACGCAGTTGAGAACACGCGTGTACGGGAGGTGCGCCGGACCCCGGGGGAGGGGTACTTGATCTTCCCGGAGATCGAGCACGTCACCGACCCGGGCCCCGGCGGGGAGGTGAGCGAGCCGTGATCCGACGCTTCCTCGCCGCCCTCGGCTACGAGCAGCAGCCGCTCTACTACTGCGCCTCCTGCGGCGGCTACTACCCGATCAGCCACTTCGAGTGACTCGCTCACGCGGACGGCCCCCGGCTTCCAGAGCCGGGGGCCGTCCGCGTTCACTGCCCGCGTCGGCGGTGGCAGGTACACCCGCACCGCAGGGTCTCGATGGGCGCCTCCCACGAGGCCGCTCCCGGGCGCCGTACGACCTTGGGGCCGGGGCACAGCCGGTGGGTGTCCATGCGGCACTCCGGGGTCTTCTCCGGGGCTTTCACGGCCGGTCGGTCAGCGGAGTCAGGCCGTACGTGACGCGGCAGTCGACGCACGCGAAGTGGTTCCAGCCGGGCCCGGAACCCTGCTCGATCGCGTGGATCAGGCGGACGCCCGACCGGAAGTTCCCGCACCAGGAGCACGAGCCGTACGCGCGGGGGCTGTCGGGAGTGGGCTGGGTGTCCGTAGGCTGGCTCATGTAGGCGCTCCTCACAGCGTCTTCCATGCCCCCGGCCGGTCGCACGGCGCGGGGGCCTGCTTGTATCTGTGCAGCGTAGAGGCAGCATGCTATGGGGTGCTAGGCGTATCACAGCTCGCGTGGCACACCATGCCGTGTCACGTTGACGTCATGATCGAGTGGGAGCCGGACGTGCCCAGGTGGAAGCAGGTGGCCGACGTGATCCGGAAGCGGATCGCGGACGGCACGTACCCGCCTCGCACGCGCGTGCCCTCGGTCATGCAGCTGGTCGACGAGTTCGGCATCGCGCAGGCGACCGCGCAGAAGGTCCACCAGGGCCTGCGCGACGAGGGACTGATCTACACGGAGCCGGGCTTGGGCTCGTTCGTCGCCGGGCAGCGGTGAGGGGTACTCGTTGTACGAGTACCCCTCACCGTGAGCTAGCTCAACCGCGCCGGATCGGCTGACCTCTGCTATCGCGGTACTTCCCTTGCCCAAGGGCCGATTGGACGTCGCCACCGCTTGCGGTCACCGCCCGCCGGATCTCGCGAACGAGGAATTCGGTGTAGCGACTCCCGTCCCCTGCGTGGACCTCCAGCACCACGGCAACCCTCTGCTCCGAACCCCCTGCAGATGCAGGCACGGGCGCCCGGCGCGGGGCCGTCAGCATCGACGCCCACGGCGCCTGCGCGGCTGCCACCTTCCGCCGCGAATCCGGGTTCGACCACACCCGCGACCCCGCCGGGAGATCCAGCAGCTCGAACCCGCGCTCGCCGACCATCGTCAGCCCGCTGCGGAGACCGCCCGATGCGGCGGCGCCGACGATGCCGCCCGCGCCGAACGCCCGCTTGATCGCGGCCTCCATGGCCTTGGTCAGCTTCTCCATGGCGCCGGTCAGCTTGGACTGCTCCTTCGTGTACTTGTCGACGATCTTCTGCTGGTCCTTGATGGCAGCCCCGTACACGGCGTCGGAGGCCGTGCTGCCTGCCTGCTTCGCGTAGGTCGCGGTCTGCGAGCGCAGCGTGTTCAGCGACTTGATCTCCGACGACGACGCGCCGAGCAGTGCGCCCGCCGTCTCCAGGCCGCCGCCGTCGACGCCCGCGTTCGCGATGTCCTCGATGAGGCCCTTGTCGAGGCCCTTCGCCTGGAGCCGCTTCAGCGCGTCCGCGAAGGACTTCGCCTTGTCCCGGCCCTGCGTCGAGGCGGCCATCAGCGACGCCACGGTGACCGGACCGTCCCCCGACGCCGTCTTGGTGAGGTTCGCCGACGACAGGATGCCGCCGCGCACCGACGACGACAGCTGCGATGCCGAGTCCTTCAGCGAGTTCAGCTTGTCCCGCGCGGACTCCAGGCTCTTCGTCACGCTGGTCAGCTGCTTCTCGTAGGACAGCAGCTTGCGGCCCGTCGAGTCGAGCTGCTTCAGCAGCCGGTTCTCCGTCGACCCGTGCGTGGACTTTTGGATGATGCCCCGCCACTGGTTCAGCGCGCCGACCAGGCTGTCGACGGACTCCGGCTTCCCCAGTGCCTTGGAGAACTCGTCGGTGCGCCAGCCTGCCATCCACCCGAAGTGGCTGATGCCCAGCTGACCCGCCGCGTCCTTGCGGGCCTGCGCCTCCGCCTTCGTGGTGCCGCCTCCTGCGAGGCGGGTGAGCGGCAGCCGGCCGTCGTTGATGGCGTCGAGCATCTTCACGCCGTACTTGCGGACCGCGGCGGCCTTCACGACGTACTCGGTGTTCGACACCGCGGCGAGGGCACCGGACCCCATGTAGGCGAGGATGCTGTCCGAGGTGCCGCTGCCGGGGCCTTGCACGTAGCCGCCGGCCGGAAACGCCTGCACATCCCCGCCGCCCGCATACCCGCGCACGCGGCCCCCGCGGGCGAGGCCGGACAGGTTCTTGTTGTTGCGGCCGGCCATGCCCTCGATCCCGAGGGTGTGCTGCACCGTAGTGACGGTGACCGTCTTGGAACGGATCGCGGCAATGGCCCGCTGGATCGCTCGGGCCGTCGACGACGACTTGTCCAGCAGCGACAGCGATACCGACCGGCTCTTGACCGAGGCCAGCTGCACCTTGGCCGCGTTGACCTTGGCCTGCAGGTCGGCAATTGTCGCCCTCAGCGCGGCCTGCTTCGACGGGGGCACCGTCTTCAGCTGAGCCTTGGCCGTGTCGATCTGGGACTGCCAGTTGTTGATGTTCAACCGCAGCTTGCCCGCAGACAGCTTCGGGGCAGCCGACGCGGCGAAACGCTCTGCCTGCGTCTCAGCCGACGACAGCCCGTCCAGGAACCCCGTCTTGAACCCGTCGAATGCCTTGTTCGCCGCCTTCAACTGATCGCCGATACCCGGGATCCAGCCGAACGAATGCGCTGCACCCGAGACGATCCCGTCCAGCGCCGTCAGCACCCCCACCGACATCAGCCGGAACGCCTTGATCACCGGCGGGGTGCCGTCGAGGACCGCCTGCGTGATCGTCAGGACACCGACGCCGAACACCCGGGCGCCTTCCTGGATGGACTGCTTGTTCCGGTCGATCGCATCCGCCATCGACGTCAACGGGCCCGTCATGCTGGTGTAGTCCGCCGGCACGAACACCGACGCCAGCGCCGACCCGATGTCCTTCAGGGTCGGCGCCACGTCCGCGCCGAAGGTGCGGATGCCGCGCAGCCCATTGGCCGCGTCGTTCATCAGCGGCGCCGCGGCCTTGAGGGCGACGCCCAGGCCCTTGAACGCCACGGAGGCCGTGTCCCCGAGCATCATCAGCCCCTGCTTCAGGACCGGGCCGCTCAGCTTCGCGAACTGGCCGGAGAACTCGCCGATGCTCGGAAGGATCTTGTCGTTCAGGGCGTAGCCCAGGCCGTCTAGTACCTGCGCCGCGCCGCCGATACCCGATTCCAGCCCCTTGAACATGCCTGGCAGACCCTTCGCCAGCAGCCCACCGGCGAGGCTGCCCAGGGCGTCGAGGGTGGGCCGCGACTTCGCGCCGAAGTCCAGGAAGCTCCTGGTGAACGGGCCCATCGACGACGTCATGTCCTTCACGAACCCCGTGCCCAGCTTGAGGTTCGTCTGCAGATCCTGCTTGAATCCGGAGTCCTTCAGCATCCGTCCGACGCCCTCGGCCGCGTCTCCGAACGCGCCGCCCATATCCGTCATGGACTTGCCGAGGATCTTGACGACCGGGCCGGCCTCCTTCACCGCCTTGGTGAACCCCGGAAGCATCTGCTTCTGGATCTCCTTGCCGACCCCGTTGAACTCCCTCTTCACGTCGACCAGGGCCTTCGTGAAGTCGCGGGCCTGCGGCGACAGCTTCTTGAGGGATTCCGCGTACTCCTTCTTCCCCTTCCCGGAAGCCTCCATCGCATCCGAGACACCCGCGAACCCCAGCTTCAACGTTCCTGCCGCGAGCCCGAGCCCCGCTATCGCTGGCGCCGCCGCACCGATCGCCGGGAGCAAAGACGTGCCCAGCGCCGCGGCTGCCCCGTACAGAGCAGGCGTGAGGCTGCCGACGCTGCTGGTGACCCCACCGAGCGATCGGGCGAGGCCGTCCGACTGGCGGCGCATGTCCCCGGCGGCCGAGGCGAACCGGCCGCGCATGTCCCGCAACCGCCCGTTGACATCGCGGAAGCCCTGTGCCGTGTTGTCGTTGACCCGGACTGTGATCGTCACGTCATCCGACATGGCAGCCCTCCCCGCCTGCCGCGGTACGCAGCATGTGCGCCAGCTCGACATCAACCGCCGTCGTCCACTCGGGCAGCAGACCCAACGCCTGAAGCAGCGTCAGCAGTTCACCCGGCGCCCAGTCCGGCCCGGACGAGACCAGGCCGAACCCGTCGACGAGGGACCAGAGCATCCGCTGCACGAGCGGGTGGTCGACGTTGCACGCCGCGGCCTGCCGGCGCGCTTCGGCCACGTCCTCGTCGCTCATGTCGAAGACCTCCAGCGTCAGGCAGACACCTGGCAGGCCGTTGACTTCGATGATCGTGCTCACGTCGACCACCCCGCCCTCAATGCCCGACGATGATGCGTCCGGCAGCGATGCTGTCGCGCAGTTGCTTCTTCCGGTACGCGGCACGCTCCTTCATCTGGTCCGTGGGCGCCATGCGCTCCCAGACCGCCTCACCGTCCTCGACACGGGCCATGACCGTCGTCCACTGCAGTTCTTCCTTGTCGATCTGCCGTTCCGCTTCGGACACGCTGTGGATGAACGTGAGCGCCTGAGGCATCGATGCGCGCTCGACTCGGGGCAGCTCCGGAGGCTTCACGTGCGCCGGAGCGGCGACGTCGGACACGGCGAAGTCGTCGCGTCCCTCCACCTGGTGGCAGGTCCCGCAGAACGGCGCCGCGTAGTAGCCGGGCATCCGGGCGGCCTGAACTCGATGCTGGAGCCAGTCGAGCAGGTCAAGCGGGGCGAGCGGCTTCCACCACTGCCTGCGGATACGGACGACCTCGCCGCCCAAGCGACTGCTGGTTCCCGTGTCGTACGCGGGCGCGCCGTCCTCGGCGTGCAGCGTGAGACCGCGCGTGGCCATCTCCTTGGCCGTCTGCTCGATCAGCGCACCGCGGTCCTTCGTGGCGTCTACGACTTCGCTGAGCGCCGCCTGAGCGGCCTCCAGCGCGGTCTTGAGGCGGGCGTCTGCCTTCCCCAGGGCGCGCGCCGCGCCGTCGAGATACTTCGCCTCGGCCTTCTCCACGTTGGGCCGGTCCGCGATGGCCTTCTGCTCGACCTCGTACTGCGCGGTGAGGTCCGTAAGGACGTCCTGCGCGAGCGCAATCCGGCCCTTGGCCTTGGAGTACGCCTCGCCGGAACCGACGAACCGCCTCAGTCGCAGTTCGGCTACCAACTGCTCATCCTTGGCGATCTGCTGGCGCAGCTCTTCCAGCTGCTCCGGGCGGATCACGACGCGGCCGGAGCGTCGAGGATGGCCTTGGTCGTCTCCAGCGTCCAGGAGCCGGGCAGGGAGTTGCCCCCGGGATCGGCGTGCGGAGTGGCCCACGCGTTCAGCTGGTCGCGCATCTCGGTGAGGGTGGCGCCGCCTTCCTGCATGCGGAGCAGGTTGTCGACGAGGGGCTGCGGTACGGCGTGCGTGGCGCCGGCGGTGCGGCTGATCTTTCCCATGGCTGGTTGTCTCCTTCAGCGGGCGGTCTTGGGGAACAGAGGTGCGGGGCGCTCCGGGACGCGCACGCCTTCGGCCCACAGGTGAGCCACGGTGCGCTGCCAGTCGATGGCGTCGGCCGGCTCTTGCTTGGTCCAGTGCGCGAAGGGCGCCCACGCGTCCTCCGCGTCATCGTCGGCCACTTCGGTGGCCAGGCCCGCGTCCACGGCCTCGGAGCCCGTGAACCACGTCTCTGCCTTCATCAGGCCGCGCCAGGAGGCCACGGAGCCCTCGCCGGTGCGCTGTGTGTACACGTCCGCGATCTGGTCGGAGATCCGGTTCAGGAGTTCGCCCATCTGCCGCATGTCGACGGACGGGCCGGCACACACTCCACTCGCCTCGTGGATCATCAGAGAGCCGTTACGGCTGACCACGCGGCGGTCACCCGACATCGCGATCACCGAGGCGATCGACGCGGCGATCCCGTCCACGTAGGTCGTGATGTTGGCGGGGTGCCGGCGCAGCGCCTCGAAGATGGCCAGTCCCTCGAACACGCTGCCCCCACCGGAGTTGAGACGCACGTCGATGTTCTTCGCAGTGACCTTCCCCAGGTCGTTGACGAAGTCCTTCGCCGTGATCCCCCACTCCCCGATCTCGTCGTAGATGACGACCTCGGCCGTCGATGAGGCAGCGTTGTTGATCCGGTACCAGTCCCTGCTCTTCGCGGGCGGTGGGACGAGGTTGGCGGCGTGCGCGTTGATGCGCCAGTGCCGCGGAAAGTTACCCATGGGTTCTCCATTGCGGTCGGAGTGCTGTCGTATTCCTACAACAAGCTCTTGAATACCCGATGCACATTCTACGCGCTGACCTGCACAGACAGGCGTGTCGCGTCGTAGAATCGGAAGCGCGGTTTGGGTGCCTGCCACAAAGCCCCGTCCTCGACTCATGGGTGAGAGGACGGGGCTTCGTGCTGTCTGCCCGCGGTTCCAGTGGCTCCGTGCCGGGTTGGTATGGCGTGGCGTTGGGGTTCAGGGGCGGAATGTGTCGGGGACGCGTCCAGTGATGGCTCGTACGACGTCGGGTGCGGAGGGCAGTACGCCAGCGAGGACGGGGCAGCCTTCGTCGTGGTGCGTGATCAGGTGCGGGTTGCCGTGGTCGTCGTGGCGTACCTCGGTGGCGCTGTTGCAGTGGCCGCAGGCGTAGTTGGCGATAAAAGCTGCGAGGAGTTCGGGACGGCCGACGATCGTGTCGGTGCGTTCGGGCTCCATGCTCGTCTCCTTACGTAAAGGGGGAGAGGTGAAATACATGGTGAAGATGGGTCTGACCTGCGGATTTACGGGTGACGAACATGGCGTCGGGGGGTGGTGAACATGACGAACATGGCGGTCCATGTTCGTCGCCATGTTCGTCATGTTCGTCAGGCGGTGTGCATGGAGTCGTCCCAGGTCAGCGCCATGTTCACCATGCTCACCATGTGCGTCAGGATGTGTGGTGGGGCTGGTGTGCATCACTCACCGCCCTCGGCCTCGTCGGCGGGTACGGCCTCGGGGAGGTACCAGAGGGCTCGGCGTTCCTTCCCGAATCCGTAGTGCTTGGCGACGAGGCCGAGCTTGCGCTTGGCGCGGTCGATGGCGGAGGCGCTGTAGCCCTCTTTGTGGCCGGCCTTCTTGACCTCGCGTGCCTCTTCGCAGCCGCCGAGGTCGGTGAGGTAGCCGCGCAGCCACTCGACGGTTTCGTTCGTCTCGTACTTGGCCGTGTCCGGCTGGTTCTCCTCCCGCATCACCTCGGTGACGGACGTCGTCGTCTCGGGCCCGAGGACGAACCGCGAGACGTACGACGGGCCCTCTTCGGTCTCGACCGTCACGGGCTGGATGGCGAACTGGTGGGATGGCAGGGACTTGCGGCCGAGGTTGTTCTTGACCAGCGACATGACGAATGCCGGGTCGCCGTTCTCGTCCTCCTGCTCGGCGAACGCGATCAGCGAGCGGATCAGCTGACCGAAGGCGCCGGAGCCGGACACCCGCGAAAGCGGGTCGGCCGCGCCGAACTTGGTGAAGTGGGCCAGGCCCAGGATGGTGAAGCAGTGTCGGTCCGCGGCGGAGACAAGGGGTTCGAGGGCTGCCCGGACCTCGGCGGCCCGGTAGTCGTTGATGCCCTTGTCGATGAGCGAGAGCAGTGGGTCGGCGATGAGGAGCCCGATGCTGTACTGCTCGGCGACCTTGCCGATCAGCGACGTGTCGACGGGCAGCGTCAGGCGGGCGTGCAGTTGCCCGTCGTCACGCACGTCGACGCGGAAGACCAGCTCCAGATTCGCGCCCGCTGCCACCAGCCGGGGGGCGATGGTGAACTCCCATGAGTCCTCGGTGGCCGCGTAGATCACGCCTCGGGGCCTGCCGTAGAGCTCGCCGGGCAGAGTGCCGGTTGTGATCCGCGCGGCCATCCACACGGCGAACTGCGACTTGCCCAGGCCGGGTGGACCGGCGGCGATGGCCAGCGAGTACAGCGGGATACGGCCGTGCGAGGTGGGCGGGGCACCCTCCGGAGTGGTGTCCCACAGCCACCGCACAGGCCGGATGCGAACCGTAGAGGCCGGCCGCAGGATGATCTCCCGGGATGGCGGTGCGTCCTCGGGCGGTTCCGGCGGCCACGGCGAGGCGCTTGGGGGGAGAGCCTGCCGCGGTTGAGGAACCTCCGCCGCCGCGTGCTGCGCGAGTGGGGCGCGGATGTGCGCGGGCGGCGGAGGTGCGTCGTGCATGGTCACTCGTTCCCCTGATAGGTCAGGTACTCGCCCGGCTTGCCCGGGATCGCGATGGGCGGCCATCCCCGGGTGGGCCTGAGCTTGTGGGGCTCGCGGGTGCGCGAGGTGCCGGTACGGGCGGCGCGGACTTCGGCGGCGGTCTGGAGGACGTTGAGCGCCTGCGTGTGGGCGTCGGCGTAGATCCGCTCGACGTGCATGCGGTGCAACTCGGCAGCCTCCAATGTGGCGACGTACACCCGCGGGTCGTCGGCGGGGAGCCGGAGCCACGGCAGGCTGCCGTACTCGGGCCAGTCGTCCACACGCAGCGCCTCAGCCTGTGCACAGGCGCGAAGATGGGCGACGTCCCCGGTCATGGCGTCCGGAGGAATGCTGTGCATGCGCACCCGCCCGGCTGTCGCGGCCAGGCGGGCTCGGGCGGTGCGGGCGTTCATCCCGCTGCCCTCGCGCGGCGGAGACGGGAGCGCAGCACCTTCACGGGCGCAGCCTCCGTCGGGTCGCGACGCGGCGATCCGATGGACGCAGCAGCCCGGAGGTATGGCAGTCTGGTCAACAGAAGCTCCTCACACGGCCGCGCATCAGGGACTGGTACTCCCGCGCGGCCGTTCGGCTGTTCAGAGACGGATGGCGTTGGGCGCTTCGGCAGGCGGCGTCGGGGTTGCAGCCCCGACGCCGTCGCCGTTCTGCTCGATGTCGAGCCGCTGCACGTACTCATGCAGGGCGTCCGCGGGGACGCGGCGACTCCGGCCGATCTTCACGCTCCGCAAAGCGCCACTCTTGATCAGCGCCTTCGCGGTCGTCATCCCTACGCCGAGCTGCTGCGCGACCTCATCGGTCGGGTACAGGATTCGGGGCATTCAAGTCTCCTGAGTAGGTGGCGGCGAGTACGTATCACCGCTTGCTCATTACGACTCTAGAGGGTCGCTGTAGGTCGCGCAAGCATGTGCACCCACTTACTCACGTGCGTGGTGTCACTTGCTCATCGTGTGACGCTGGTGGGATGCTCGCGCCATGACCTTCCAAATCGACCAGTGGGGCATCGAGGTGCGCCCGTGGGGCTGGCTGCGGCTACGCGAGGTGTCCGGGCAGGGGCCTTCGGTATACCTGCACTACGAGGCGGTCGGCAGCAAAGGGCAGGAGCGTCTCGACTTGCAGGCGGTCGTCATGCGCTCGGGCGCCGGCGAGGCACTGAGCGGACGAGTGTGGCGCCGCGTCCCCTTCGCCGAAATCGAGCGGGCACTCACGGTCGCCCTGTTCAATATGCCGCCGGGCCTGAAGGGCAACTTCAACGACGCGCGCACGGCGTTCCTTGGCGGCGTGCCGGACGCCGCCCCGCCCTCCCTCGATTCACTGGACGACTTCTTCAGCACCACCGAAGCCCTCGCGCCCATGCACTTCAACCCCATGCCGAGCGGCATGGTGGTCGATGAAGAGGAGGGCCGCCTCCCGCAGATCAAGCCGCCGCAGGGAAGGATCACCGACGACTTCCTGAAGGACGTGGCCGAGGCGTACCGCCACTTCTCCGACGCCAACCAGGCTCCCGCGCCTGCCATCGCCGACCTGTCAGGGACGCCCGTACGCACCGTGCACCGGTGGATCTATGAGGCCCGGAAGCGCAGCATCCTGCCACCCGCACGAACGGGGCGAGCGGGGTGAGCGGCCGGCGGGGCAACGGTGAGTCCTCGGTGTACTTCTCCGAGGCCGACGGGAGGTGGCACGGCTGGGTCACGGTCGGCACCAAGCCGAACGGCGCCCCGGACCGACGCCACCGCATGGGCGCGGACGAGGCCGTCGTACGGGCGAAGGTGCGTCAGCTGGAGCGCGAGCGGGACGCGGGCAAGACGAAGAAGGCCGGCCGCCCGCCGACGATCGAGCAGTGGCTCACGACGTGGATGGACACGGCCTGCGCGCGGAAAGTGGCCGACGGGACGATGAGCCCGCGAACCCTGGACGACTACCGGTCGAAGTGCCGCCTCTATCTGTTCCCCGGCATCGGGAAGCACCGCGTCGACAAGCTCGCCGCCGACCACCTCGATGCCCTGTACCTGAACATGATCAGGCAGGGGCTCGCCTCGGGCACCGTGCTGAAGACGCATCGGATCGTCGCCCGCGCGCTGAAGGTGGCCATGCAGCGGGACATGGTGGCGCGGAACGTCGCCACCCTCGTTGAGCCACCGCAGGCCGCTGAGGAGGAGATCGAGCCCTTCGACCAGACCGAGGCCCGCGCGCTCCTCGCGGAGGCCGCCGAACGCCGCAACGGCGCCCGCTGGTCGGTCGCGCTGGCCCTCGGGCTACGGCAGGGCGAAGCGCTCGGACTGCGCTGGAAGTACGTCGACCTGGACAGGGGCGTGGCCAAGATCTGGTGGCAGCTCCAGCGGCTGACGTGGCAGCACGGCTGCGAGGACCCCCACGTCTGCGGAGCGAAGCACCACCGGAAGGCGTGCCGGAAGAACTGCGCGGCCCACAAGAACTACAAGCGGGGCTGCCCGAAGCCGTGCCCGAAGGACTGCACGGACCACGCGAAGGCGTGCCCGGAGCGGACGGGCGGCGGCCTGGTGTTCCGGGAGCCGAAGGGGAAGAACAAACGCCTCGGGCCCATCCCTCCCCCGTTGGTGCCGCTCCTGAAGGCGCACCGCAAGGAGCAGCTGCGCGAGCGCCTGGCGGCCGGGGAGCTGTGGGAGGAGAACGACCTTGTCTTCTGCCAGCCGAACGGGAAGCCGATCGATCCGCGGATGGACTGGGAGGAGTTCAAGGACATCCTCGAAGCGGCCGGCCTGCGGGACGCGCGGGTGCACGACAACCGGCACACGGCAGGCACGCTGCTGATCGAGGCAGGGGTGAGCCCTCGCGTGGTGATGGAGATTCTCGGCCACAGCTCCATGCGGATGATGACCCGCTACACGCACGTGGCGTCGGTCCTCGCGAACGACGCGGCGAAGCGGATGGGGGACGCGCTGTGGGGCTGAACTCTGTACTGCTGTTTGTGGCAATGGCAACTGGCGCTGCAACTAGGCCGGAAACAGCTCAGCGGCTTCCCGAGGGAAACCGCTGGTCAGAGGTGGAGCCGCCTTCGGGATTCGAACCCGAGACCTACGCATTACGAGTGCGTTGCTCTGGCCATCTGAGCTAAGGCGGCGCGCCGTCCGCACTATGGTGCGATCAGCAACGTCGGTAAGTCTACACAGTTTCGGAGGGTGCTCCGACCACACCCCCGGGCGCCCCTCGGGACCCGCTACGAGCAGCGTTTTCCGTCCGTCGGGGGCGTGCCCTTCAGCAGGTAGGCGTTGATCGCGGAGTCGATGCACGCGCTGCCCCGGCCGTAGGCGGTGTGGCCGTCGCCGACGTAGGTGAGCAGGCGGGCCGAGGAGAGCTGGCGGGACAGGGCCTGGGCCCAGCGGTACGGCGTCGCCGGGTCCCGGGTCGTGCCGACCACCACGATCGGAGCCGCCCCCTTCGCCTCGATGCGGTGGGGTTCGCCCGTGGCCCGCACCGGCCAGTGCGCGCAGTTCAGGGAGGCCCAGGCGAGGCCGGGGCCGAACACCGGGGACGCCTTCTCGAACTCGGGCAGGACCTTCTCGACCTGGTCGGGGGTGCTGAAGGCGGGCGGCAGGTCGAGGCAGTTCACGGCGGCGTTGGCGGACATCAGGTTGGAGTAGTGGCCGCCGGCGTCACGCTCGTAGTAGCTGTCGGACAGGGCGAGCAGCCCTGCGCCGTCGTTCTTCTCGATCGCCGAGGTCAGGGCCTCGCGCAGCTGGGGCCAGGTCGCCTCGTCGTACATCGCCGCGATCACCCCGGTCGCGGCCAGGGACTCGCCGAGCTCGCGGCCGTCGGCGTCGCCGCCCGGGACGGGGTGCGCGTCGAGCTTGCGGAAGAACGCCTTCAGCCGGTCGGCGACCTGCGCGGGTGTGGCTCCCTTGCCGCCGAGGGGACAGTCGGCCTGCCGTGCGCAGTCCCGGGCGAACGCCTGGAACGCCGTCTCGAAGCCCGCCGTCTGGTCCAGGTTCAGCCGGCGCGCGGACAGCGAGGGGTCGATCGCGCCGTCCAGGACGAGCCGGCCCGCCCGGTCCGGGAACAGCCCGGCGTACGTCGCCCCGAGGAACGTCCCGTACGACGCGCCCACGTAGTTCAGCCTGCGGTCGCCGAGCACCGCGCGCAGCACGTCCATGTCGCGGGCCGCCTCGACGGTCGAGACATGGCGCAGCAGCCGCGCCGAACGGGCGCCGCAGCCTTCCGCGAACGTCCGGTACGCCCCGACCAGCGCGTCCGTCTCCTTGTGGTCGTCCGGGGTGACGTCCGTCTGTGTGAACGTGTCCATCCGGCGCCCGTCCAGGCACGCGACGGGCTCGCTGCGGGCCACACCGCGCGGGTCCATGGCGACCATGTCGTAGTGGGCGCGGACCTCGGCCGGATATCCGACGCCCGCGTACTGCTGGAGGTAGTCGATCGCCGAGCCGCCCGGTCCGCCGGGGTTCACGAGGAGCGAGCCCAGCGGTTCGCCCTTCCCGGCCGCTGTCGCCTTCTTGCGGGCCACGGCGAGCTTCACGTCGCCGGAGCCCGGGTTCGCGTAGTCCAGCGGGGCCTTCATGGTGGCGCACTGGAAGCCGGGGGCGCCGCAGTCGCGCCAGGTGAGCTTCTGGTCGTAGTACGGCGCGAGCCCGGAGGGCGTCGAACGGGGCAGCGCCGCAAGCGCCGCCTCCTCCGCCGCGGTGGCCGACGTCGACGAGCCGCCGGAGGAACAGGCGGAGAGGAGCAGGGTGGCGGCCGTGAGGGCGGTGGCCAGGGTGCGGGCGGTGGTTCGGGACCGGCGGGGGCTTCGCCTGAGGTGCATCGTTCGAGCGTAACGTTGCGCGACGTGACGAATGCGAAGTGTGGGCGCGGCGGCCCGTACGGATGACCTCGTCAACCGTGGTCGATCCGTCACCCTCGTCCATCGGGCCCGCGGGGCCCCCGGCGGCGACATGGCCCGGACCTCAGCCCGCCCGCAGGGACATGGTCATCGCCTCCACCGCGAGCAGGGGCGCCACATTGCGGTCTAGGGCCTCGCGGCACGCGGCGATCGCCTCGATGCGGCGCAGCGTGGACTCGGGGGACGAGCCCCGGGCCAGCCGGTCCAGGGCGTCCTCGGCGTCGGCGTTGGCGATCGCCACGCGGGAGCCGAGCTGGAGGGCGAGGACGTCGCGGTAGAAGCCGGTGAGGTCGCCGAGGGCCACGTCGAGGCTGTCGCGCTGCGTCCGGGTCCTGCGGCGCTTCTGCATGTCCTCCAGGTCCTTGATGACGCCCGCCGTGCCGCGCGGCAGCCTGCCGCCCTGGACCGCGCCGAGCGCCGCCTTCAGCTCCTCGGTCTCCTTGCCGTCCATCTCCTCGGCGAGCTGCTTGGCGTCCTCGGCGGCGGCGTCGACGAGCTGCTGGGCGGCCTTGAGGCAGCCGCCGATGTCGTCGAGGCGCAGCGGGAGCTTCAGCACGGAGGCGCGGCGCTCGCGGGCGGCCGGGTCGGTGGCGAGGCGGCGGGCGCGGTCGACGTGGCCCTGGGTGGCGCGGGCCGCGGCCTCGGCGAGGCCTGGTTCGACACCCTCACGCCGGACGAGCATGTCGGCGACGGCGGCGACCGACGGGGTGCTCAGGTTGAGGTGGCGGCAGCGGGAGCGGATGGTGGGCAGCACGTCCTCCAGGGAGGGCGCGCACAGCAGCCAGACCGTGCGGGGCGCGGGTTCCTCGACGGCCTTGAGGACGGCGTTGGCGGACTTCTCGTTCAGGCGCTCGGCGTCCTCGACGAGGATGATCTGCCAGCGGCCCGCGGCCGGCGCGGTGAAGGACTTGCGGACGGTGTCGCGCATGTCCTTGACCAGGATCTCGGTGCCGACGGCGGCGACCGGGGTGACGTCCGCGTGGGTGCCGATCAGTGCCGTGTGGCAGCCGTCGCAGAAGCCGCAGCCGGGGGCGCCGCCGAGGGCGCGGTCGGGGCTGACGCACTGGAGGGCGGCGGCGAAGGCGCGCGCCGTCTGGTTGCGGCCCGCGCCGGGCGGGCCCGTGAACAGCCACGCGTGCGTCATCTTCGACGCCTGCGGCGGCGGGGTGTCGGCCGCGGCGGCGGTGACGAGCGCGTCGGCGTCCCGGGCGGCCGCGGCGAGCTGCTCGCTCACCCGCTCCTGCCCGACGAGGTCGTCCCACACGGTCATGACTCACACCACCTTTCGCTCACACACCACGTCCGGCCCCACGCCCCCCACCCATTGTGCGGACCCCCACTGACAACGGGGGCGACGGGCGGCACGCTTACCCGACGGGGTGAGGCCGTCAACAGCATGAGACCACCGATGGACGCGACCGCCGCCGGGGTGCGATCGCCGCCGGCGTAAAGCTGTCGACGGGGCACGGTCGCCGACGGCGTGGAGTCCGTCGGCGGCTCCGGTAGGACACCTCGTCCCACCGCCCGTGCGGCCGGCCGCCCCCTGGGCCCCGGCCCCCGGCTCAGCCCCGGCGTCCCCGGCCGCCTCTCCCCCAGCGGTTCGGGTCGTCGTCGCGGGCGTCCTCGTCGTAGGAGCCCAGGAGTTCGTCCGCGAGGGTCGGAAGGTCGTCGAGAGGGGTCTCCTCGGCCCAGTCGGGGCGGGGCCTGCGGCGGGGCGTGCCGTCGTCGTCGAGCTGGGGCAGCTCACGGGTCCGGTCCTCCGTGCCGTCCGGCGTCGCCGCGCGCGGGTCGCGGAAGAAGCCCTGGGGAACCCGGTCAGCCGGGGCGTCGTCCCGTACGGGAGGCAGCACGGCCGTCTCGTCCGCCGCACCCGGCACCGGCGGCAGCACCGCCGTCTCCTCGGAGGCGCTCTGCGCCGGCGGCTGGGGCAGCTCCGTGGTGACCTCGGACGCGGAGTCCGGCGTCGGCCGGTCCGTGTCGCGCACCGGCCGCAGGACCGCCGTCTCGTCGCTCCCGCGCGGGGCGGCATCGGGCTTCACCATGGGCGTCGGAACCGTCGTCGTCGTGTCGGGAGCGGGACCCGACGCGGGGGGCCGCGGAGTCGAGTGCTGCGGAGAGGTGGGCTGAGGGGCCGTGGGCTGCGGGGCCGACGGCTGGCGGGCGGCCGCGTCGGCCGCGGCCGCTGCCTCCGCCGCCTGCCGCCTGGCCTCCTCGGCCCGCAGCAGCGCCTCCTCGGCCTTCCGCTGCTTCTCCAGCCGCCGTTCCTCGGCCTCGGCGCGCAGCCTGGCCTCTTCCTCCGCCTGTCGGCGCCGTTCCTCCTCCTCGGCCCTGCGGCGAGCCTCCTCGGCGGCGCGTGCCTCCTCCTCGGCGAGGAGCCGGGCCCGCTCCTCCTCGGCCCGCCGGCGCGCGTCCTCGGCCCGCTGCCGGGCCTCCTCCGCCTGCCGTTCGGCCTCGCGGCGCTGCGCCTCCTCCAGCTCGCGCCGCTTGCGCTCCTCCTCCTCGGCGCGCAGCTTGGCGAGCTGCTCCTGGCGCTCGCGCTCCAGGCGCTCCTCCTCGGCCTTGCGGGCGGCCTCTTCCTCCGCCTTGCGGCGGGCCTCCTCCTCGGCCTTGCGGCGCGCCTCCTCACGGGCCTGGATCTCGGCCTCGGAGAGCGGCAGCACGGTGTCGAGCCGGTGCCGGATGACCGTGGTGACGGCCTCGGGCTCCTGGCCCGCGTCCACGACCAGGTAGCGGCCGGGGTCGGCGGCGGCGAGCGTGAGGAAACCGGCCCGCACCCGCGCGTGGAACTCGGCGGGCTCCGACTCCAGCCGGTCCGGGGCCTCGGTGAACCGCTCGCGGGCGGTCTCCGGGGAGACGTCAAGCAGGACGGTCAGGTGCGGTACGAGCCCCGCGGTGGCCCAGCGGTTGATGCGGGCGATCTCGGTCGGGGACAGATCGCGGCCGGCGCCCTGGTAGGCGACCGACGAGTCGATGTACCGGTCGGAGACGACGATCGCGCCCCGCTCCAGTGCGGGCCGTACGACGGTGTCGACGTGCTCGGCGCGGTCGGCGGCGTACAGCAGTGCCTCCGCGCGGTGGGACAGTCCGGCCGACGACACGTCCAGCAGGATCGAGCGCAACCGCTTGCCCACCGGCGTGGCCCCCGGCTCGCGGGTGAGGACGACCTCGTGGCCCTTGGCGCGGATCCACTCGGCGACGGCCTCGGCCTGGGTGGACTTGCCGGCGCCGTCGCCGCCCTCGAGGGCGATGAAGAAGCCGCTGGTCGCGGGCGTCTGCGCCGGGTCGTCGCCGCCGAGCAGCGCGTCCCGCAGGTCGTGTCGCAGCGGAACACCCGAGCGGTCGTCGGCCTTGGCCAGCACCAGCGCGGCCACCGGCAGCAGCAGCGCGCCGACGAGCATCAGCGTGAAGGCTGCGCCGCCGTGCTCGAAGACGAACTTGCCGTTCTCCATCCGGTGCGGCCCGATGAGCGCCGCCACGACGGGCGCGATCAGGGCGCCGAGCGCGACGAACACCCGGACGACCGCGTGCAGGTGCTCGGTGGTGCGCGCGGTGCGGTAGTCCTCGGCCTCCTGGTCGAGCAGCGTGTGCCCGGTGTTGGCGGCGATGCCCGCGCAGACTCCGGCCAGCGCGAGGATCAGCAGCACGGTGGTGCCGTCGGGGACGAGCCCGGCGGCGAGCAGCGCGATCCCGGTGAAGGCGATCGCCAGCGCGAGCAGCCGGCGGCGGGAGAGCGAGGGCAGCACGGCGGGTGCCGTACGGATGCCGACGACGACTCCGCCGGTCAGGACGAGCACCAGCAGGGCGTACGTCACCGGGCCGCCGCCGAGGTCGGTGGCGTGCAGCACGGAGACGGAGACGGCTGCGGCGATCGCGCCGGCGACCGCGGAGCAGGCGAGGACGAGCAGCGGGACGGCGCCGGTGCGGCCCTTGTCGGGGCCCTCACCGGTGCGGGGACGGCGCAGCCCCTCCAGCGGGGACCGCGCGCGCGGGGTGCGGGTGCCGGGCAGTTCCAGTGCGGTCAGCACGGACAGGGAGGCGGCGAACAGACCGGCCGCCACGTACGACCCGAGGGCCGCCTGGTGCTGGTCGAACCAGGCGATCCCGGTGCCGAGCAGGTTGTTGATCAGCGAGGCGACCAGGAGCGCGGCGGCGGCGACGGGGATCGCCGCGAAGGTGGTGCGCAGCGTGAGGCGGCGCAGGGCGTCCATGTGGTCGGGCAGCGGCCGTACCGTCGCGCCCTCCGGGGGCGGGCCGGGCAGCAGCGCGGGGGCCGCGCTCTCCCGGCACACGGCCCAGAAGCGCTCGGCGACGCCGGTGACGAACACCGTGACGAGGAGGGCGGCCAGCGCGTTCTGCGGCATCCAGTCGATCCACAGGGGCGCGACGATCAGCAGCACGGCGCGCAGTCCGTCGGCGCCGACCATCGTCCAGCGGCGGTCGAGCGGGCCCTCCGGGCCGGTCAGCGAGGTGAGCGGGCCGAGGAGTACGGCGCCGAAGAGCAATGTGGCGAGAATGCGCGCCCCGAAGACGGTCGCCACCGCGAACGCCACGCCCCGGTAGCCGCCGCCGAAGGAACCTTCGGCGATCGCGGCCTGGAGGGCGAGGACGACCAGGACCAGGAGGGCGAGGGTGTCCCCGATGCCGGTCACGAGCTGGGCGCTCCACAACCGCTTGAGCTGCGGATGGCGCAGCAGTGCGCGCACCGCGCGCTCTCGGGAGTCCGCCACGAGGGCGTCGTCGGGGCCGTCGGTGTGGGCCGTCGGCTGCTCGGCTCGCGTCATGCGTTCAGCCTATCGGCAGCCGCCGACAGCCCGACGCAGCCGTCCGAACGTGCGCACGCCCCGACACCGAAGTGATGCCGGGGCGTTCGTTTTGCGAACACTTCGCGACCACAGTTTGCGTCCTCGGTCACAGGATGGCTCGAACGCACACCCTCGACCACGCTCCTCGAACGTGCGCTCGTCGAACAGGGGGTCCCCGAAGGGTTACTCCTCCGAGGACGCCTTCGCGGCCGTCGCCTTCTTCGCGGCGGTCGTGGCGGTCTTCTTGGCCGTCGTCCTGGCGGCCGTGGTCGTCTTCTTCGCCGCGGTCTTCTTCGCGGCGGCGGCCTTCTTGGCCGGGGCCGCCTTCTTCGCGGGGGCCTTCTTCGCCGTCTTCTTGGCGGGCGCCTTGGCGCGCTTCTCGGCGAGCAGTTCGAAGCCGCGCTCCGGGGTGATCTCCTCGACGCTGTCGCCGGAGCGCAGGGTCGCGTTGGTCTCGCCGTCCGTGACGTACGGCCCGAAGCGGCCGTCCTTGACGACGACCGGCTTCCCGCTGACCGGGTCCTCGCCCAGCTCCTTCAGCGGCGGCTTGGCGGCGGCGCGGCCACGCTGCTTGGGCTGGGCGTAGATCGCCTGCGCCTCCTCCAGCGTGATCGTGAAGATCTGGTCCTCGGCCTGGAGCGAGCGCGAGTCCGTGCCCTTCTTCAGGTACGGCCCGTAGCGCCCGTTCTGGGCGGTGATCTCGACACCGTCCGCGTCCGTGCCGACGGTGCGCGGCAGGGACATCAGCCGGAGGGCGTCCGCCAGGGTCACCGTGTCCAGCGACATCGACTTGAACAGCGAGGCGGTGCGCGGCTTGACCGCGTTCTTGCCGGTCTTCGGGGTGCCCTCGGGGAGCACCTCCGTGACGTACGGCCCGTAGCGGCCGTCCCTGGCGATGATCTGGTGGCCGCTCTCCGGGTCCGCGCCCAGCTCGAAGTCGCCGCTCGGCTTGGCGAGCAGTTCCTCCGCGAGCTCGACGGACAGCTCGTCGGGCGCCAGGTCGTCGGGGATGTCCGCGCGCTGGTGCTGCTCGGTGTCCTTCTCGCCGCGCTCGATGTACGGGCCGTAGCGGCCGACCCGCAGCACGATGTCGTTGCCCACCGGGAACGAGGACACCTCGCGCGCGTCGATCGCGCCCAGGTCGGTGACCAGTTCCTTGAGGCCGCCGAGGTGGTCCCCGTCGCCGTTGCCCGCGTCGGCGGCGGCGCCGGTGACCGTGCCCTCGCCGAAGTAGAACCGCTTCAGCCACGGCACCGCCTGCGCCTCGCCGCGCGCGATGCGGTCGAGGTCGTCCTCCATGCGGGCGGTGAAGTCGTAGTCGACGAGCCGTCCGAAGTGCTTCTCCAGGAGGTTGACGACCGCGAAGGACAGGAAGGACGGGACGAGCGCCGTGCCCTTCTTGAAGACGTAGCCGCGGTCGAGGATCGTGCCGATGATCGACGCGTACGTCGAGGGGCGGCCGATCTCGCGCTCTTCCAGCTCCTTGACCAGCGACGCCTCGGTGTAGCGGGCCGGGGGCTTGGTGGAGTGCCCGTCCGCCGTGATCTCCTCGGCGGACAGCGCGTCGCCCTCGGCGACCTGCGGCAGCCTGCGCTCGCGGTCGTCCAGCTCGGCGTTCGGGTCGTCGGCACCTTCGACGTAGGCCTTCAGGAAGCCGTGGAAGGTGATCGTCTTGCCGGACGCGCTGAACTCGACGTCCCGGCCGTCGGCGGCGGTACCACCGATCTTCACGGTGACGCTGTTGCCGGTCGCGTCCTTCATCTGGGAGGCGACGGTCCGCTTCCAGATCAGCTCGTACAGCCTGAACTGGTCGCCGGTCAGTCCGGTCTCGGCGGGCGTGCGGAAACGATCACCCGAGGGGCGGATCGCCTCGTGCGCCTCCTGCGCGTTCTTGACCTTGCCGGCGTACGTACGCGGCGCCGAGGGCAGGTAGTCGGCGCCGTACAGCTGCGTGACCTGGGCACGGGCGGCCGTGACCGCGGTGTCGCTCAGCGTCGTGGAGTCCGTACGCATGTACGTGATGTAGCCGTTCTCGTACAGCTTCTGCGCGACCTGCATCGTGGCCTTCGCGCCGAAGCCGAGCTTGCGGCTCGCCTCCTGCTGGAGCGTCGTCGTACGGAACGGGGCGTACGGCGAGCGGCGGTACGGCTTCGACTCGACCGACCGGACCGAGAAGGCGGTGTGCTCCAGGGCGACGACCAGGGCGCGGGCGTTCGCCTCGTCGAGGTGGAGGGTGTTCGCGGTCTTGAGCTGCCCGAGGGAGTCGAAGTCGCGGCCCTGGGCCACGCGCCGGCCGTCGACGCTCTGGAGTCGGGCGACCAGCGTCGACGGGTCGGACGGGTCCCCGGCGCGGCCGGTGCCGAAGGTGCCCGTCAGGTCCCAGTACTCGGCGGAACGGAAGGCGATGCGCTCGCGCTCCCGCTCGACGACGAGCCGGGTGGCTACGGACTGGACGCGGCCGGCCGACAGCCGCGGCATGACCTTCTTCCACAGGACCGGCGAGACCTCGTAGCCGTAGAGGCGGTCGAGGATGCGGCGGGTCTCCTGGGCGTCGACCATGCGCTGGTTGAGGTCGCGCGGGTTGGCGACGGCGGCGCGGATCGCGTCCTTGGTGATCTCGTGGAAGACCATCCGCTTGACCGGGACCTTGGGCTTGAGCACTTCGAGGAGGTGCCACGCGATGGCCTCGCCCTCGCGGTCCTCGTCGGTCGCGAGGAAGAGCTCGTCGGAGTCGCGCAGCAGATCCTTGAGCTTCTTGACCTGGGCCCGCTTGTCGGCGTTGACCACGTAGATGGGCTGGAAGTCGTGCTCCACGTCCACACCGAGGCGGCGGACCTCGCCGGTGTACTTCTCCGGCACCTCGGCGGCGCCGTTGGGGAGGTCGCGGATGTGCCCGACGCTCGCTTCGACTACGTAGCCGGGGCCGAGGTAGCCCTTGATCGTCTTCGCCTTGGCAGGCGACTCGACGATGACGAGTCGGCGGCCGCCCTGTGCGGTCTCGCTGGTCGGGGACAACTTCGCTCTTCTCTCCGGTCGACGCTTGGCCTCCCCAGGCCGCTGGTCCCGGGGTCGGGTGGTGGTGACGCTGCGGAGTGTGACGGTACATCCCGCCCCCGTGTCAAACGGGAAAAGCCCGCAACGGCCACTCGAACGGTAACCCGACTACCGCCATTCCTGCCGCCCGGAGTGCCCGGCAGTCCACGCCTCCATGTCCGGAGGGTGACGGTCCCATTACGCGCGGATCATCACGCGGGGGTCGTCAGATGCGGGTGAGGCAGTACGTTCCGAGGCCGAGGGAGATCACCGCGGCCAGGCCCGCGAGGGTCGCCGATGCGACCGGGTTCACACCCACGGCGACGGGTTCACCGCGGCGGACCCGGACGCCGGTCCACACCAGCAGGGCGCCCCCGAACAGGGCGAACACCACTCCCGCGAAGATCGCCGGTCCGCTCTCCATCGCCGTCCGCGCCCCTTTCCGGCCGCCCTCGTCATCCAGCGGGACGAGACTGGCACGCGCGGCTGGCGAACGGACGAACCCGAGGTGAACGAGGACCCGCCGCCCCTTCACGGACACCGGCCGAACCCCGCCCCAAGACCCCGCGAGAGATTTTTCCGGCCGTTTTCCCACACCGCCCGGGCAACCGGACCGACCGACCGGCCCGGACGAGGCGCCCCTCGGGGCAGCCACCGCCCCGATCCGGGCCCGGACGGCACCCTCGGCCCCGCGCCGGCGCACCGCTTCCCCGGGCGCGGAATCCTTGCGGATCAGGGCCCGGACCAGGGCTTTCCGTGGTCCGTAGTCCCATGGGCCGCGCGGTCGCACGGGCGGTCCGGTGACGCGCCCGGGGTGGGCCGCCGGTCCGCCGGGCGCTCCCCCGCCGCACACACCACCGCGCCCGTGGCATCCTCGGCCCCACCCTCACGGAAAGCCCGGGGTCGTCGCCCCGAGCCCCCGCTCCCCCGTCGCCGGGATCCCTCACCGGGCCGGTTCGAGGAAGCCCTGTTCGATCAGGAGGCGGATCTGCGCGGGGGTGCGGTCGCGGAGGATCACCGGGTCCTCGCCCATCAGCTGGGCGATCGCGTCGAGGATGCGGCCCGCGCTGAGAGTGCCGTCACACACGCCCGCGAAGCCCGCGCCCACCGTGTCCACCCGCGTGGCACGGCGCATCCCGCGGTTCTGGCGCAGCACCACGTGCTCTGGGTCCTCCGCGCCGGGCAGTCCCACCTGCTCCTGGACCACCTCGGCGACCAGCCGGAAGCGGCCGTCGAGCAGCGCGGCGTCGTCGTGCGAGCGCAGGTAGTCGAGCCGGTCGAAGTGCGCCCTGATCGTGTCGCCCAGCGGCTGCTCGATCGGGTGCGGCCACTCCTCCACGGTGATCGAGGGCTCGTCGGCCCCGGTCCTGCGCAGGGTGATCCAGCCGAACCCGACCGCCCTGACCTTGCGCGCCTCGAACTCGTCGAGCCACGCGTCGTACCGCGCCTGGTACTCGGCCGGGTCCCCGCGGTGGTCGCCGGCGTCCCTGAGCCACAGCTCGGCGTACTGCGTGACGTCCTGCACCTCGCGCTGCACGACCCACGCGTCGCACCCGCGCGGCACCCACGATCTGATCCTGTCCTGCCAGTCCTCCCCCTCCACGTGCTGCCAGTTGGCGAGGAAGTGCGCGAACCCGCCCTCGTTCAGCCGCTCCCCCGACCCCTGAACGAGCGAGCGGCACAGATCGTCCCCGCCCATCCCCCCGTCGCGGTACGTCAGCCGGGCGCCGGGCGAGATCACGAAGGGCGGGTTGGAGACGACGAGGTCGTACGTCTCGTCCCCCACCGGTGCGAACAGCGAGCCCTCGCGCAGGTCGGCGGCGGGCGCCCCGGACAGCGCGAGCGTCAGCGCGGTGATGTGCAGCGCGCGCGGGTTGACGTCGGTCGCCGTCACGCGCGTGGCGTGCTGCGCCGCGTGCAGGGCCTGGATGCCGGAGCCGGTGCCGAGGTCGAGCGCGGCGGCGACGGGTGTGCGGACGGTGATCCCGGCGAGGGTCGTGGACGCGCCGCCGACACCGAGGACGACACCCTCGTCACGGCTGCCGATGCCGCCGGCGCCGCCGACCGCGCAGCCCAGGTCGGACACGATGAACCAGTCCTCGCCGCCCGGACCGCCGTACGGCCGCACGTCCACGGTCGCGGCGAGTTCGTCCCCGCCGGTGCGCACCAGCCAGCCGCTGTCGAGGCACGCGTCCACGGGCAGCACGCCCGCCACACGCGCGGGCGGCACCGGCTGCTGGAGCAGGAACAGCCGCACCAGCGTCTCCAGCGGCGTGTCGCCCCGGGTCGCCCGGAGCGCGGGCACGGTCTCGCTGCGGGCCAGCGCCGCGTACGCCGGGGCGCCGAGCAGGTCGAGCAGCCCGTCGGCGGTGAAGGAGGCGCCGAGCAGCGCGTCGCGCAGCCGGGCGGCGACGTCGGGGCGGTCGGCGGACGGGAGGGGGGACAGGTTGGTGTCACTCACGCCCCCATTGTGTCCGCCGTCACCGACAACACACGCACCCGGACGCGCGGATCAGCCCGCCGTCGAGGACCCCGGCGCCGAGGAGGCCGAGGACCTGCAGCTCGCCTGCTGGGCCATCGACTTGCCGACGTCGCCCTCCTCCAGGGTCTTCAGCGCGTCGTTGCCGGTCCGGCTCAGCTTGTCGAGCTGGGTGGCGATGTCCTTGAGGCCGTCGGCGAACTTGGCCTGGTCCTTGGTGTCGAGCGCGTCGACCTGCTTCTTGAGGGACGCGTACTGTCCCGCGATGCCGTTCAGCTCCGTGACGGCGTTCTTCTGCTTCGTCGCACCGCTGTCGACATTGGGCGCCCCGGCCGCGTTCACGGCGGCGCCGATCGCCTTGTAGGCGTCGGACATGTCCTGGAACGCCTGTGCGTCGGTCTTCTGCACATCGGCCGGCGCGCTGTTGTCCGAGGTCTGGTTCTGGATCGCGGTGTTGGCGGCCGCGATCTTCTTGGCCTGCGGCTGCACCGCGTCGCAGACCTGCTTGGCCCAGGCGTCCAGCTTGTCGTTCTTGTCGCTGCCGCTGCTGCATCCCGTCAGCGCCAGCACCAGCACCGCACTGCCGGACAGTGCGGCCGCGAGCTTCTTTTTCACCGGATCGGCCCCTTCCATGCTCTCGGCCCAGGGACCCTACACGCCGGAAGCACACCATCCACATCCCGATCGGCCGGTAAGTCACCTTTCCTTATCTTTTGCACCAGGCGAGAGAAGGCTCACGATGCGGACGTACGCGCAGAAGGAAAGGGCGGACGGCGCGCCAACACGCGCCGTCCGCCCGTCCGTTGGGGACTCGCCGAGGGGGCCGAGGTGCTGCGGAGGGGTTAGGGCACCACCGCCGGATCGGTCGGACCGGCCACCCGGTCGTCGCCCTCGTCGTCCTCGTCGTCCACGGCGATGCCGCGACGCTTGGAGACGTACACCGCGACGACAATCACGAGCAACGCGACGACCGCGACCAGGACGCGTACGCCGACGCTCCGGTCCGCGCCGTAGCTGAACTTGATGACCGCGGGCGCGATGAGCAGCGACACCAGGTTCATCACCTTCAGCAGCGGGTTGATCGCGGGACCCGCGGTGTCCTTGAAGGGGTCGCCGACCGTGTCGCCGATCACGGTGGCGGCGTGGGCCTCGCTGCCCTTGCCGCCGTGGTGGCCGTCCTCGACGAGCTTCTTCGCGTTGTCCCAGGCACCGCCCGAGTTGGCAAGGAAGACCGCCATCAGCGTGCCCGCGCCGATCGCGCCCGCGAGGTACGAGCCGAGCGCGCCCACACCGAGCGTGAACCCTATGAAGATCGGCGCCATCACGGCGAGCAGTCCGGGCGTGGCGAGTTCCCGCAGGGCGTCCCTGGTGCAGATGTCGACGACCTTGCCGTACTCCGGTTTCTCGCTGTAGTCCATGATCCCGGGCCGCTCGCGGAACTGCCGCCGCACCTCGAACACCACCGAACCCGCCGACCGCGACACGGCGTTGATGGCGAGTCCGGAGAAGAGGAAGACGACCGCCGCGCCCGCGATCAGCCCGACGAGGTTGTTGGGCTGCGAGATGTCCAGCGACAGGCTCAGCGGCGCGCCAGGCCCGGTCAGCGTGGCGCCCACGTCCCGCACGTTGGTGGTGATCGCGTCGCGGTACGACCCGAAGAGCGCCGACGCCGCGAGCACCGCGGTGGCGATGGCGATGCCCTTGGTGATGGCCTTGGTGGTGTTGCCGACCGCGTCCAGGTTGGTGAGCACCTGCGCGCCCGCGCCCTGGACGTCGCCGGACATCTCGGCGATGCCCTGCGCGTTGTCGGAGACCGGCCCGAAGGTGTCCATGGCGACGATCACACCGACCGTGGTGAGCAGTCCGGTGCCGGCCAGCGCCACCGCGAACAGCGCCAGCATGATCGACGTGCCGCCGAGCAGGAACGCGCCGTAGACGCCGAGGCCGATCAGCAGCGCGGTGTAGACGGCCGATTCGAGACCCACGGAGACACCGGCGAGGACGACGGTGGCCGGACCCGTGAGCGAGGTCTTGCCGATGTCCCGGACCGGACGGCGGGTGGTCTCGGTGAAATAGCCGGTGAGCTGCTGGATCACGGCGGCGAGCAGGATGCCGATGGCCACCGCGACCAGGGCCAGGATCCGCGGATCGCCGTCCTTGGCCCGGATCGCCGCGTCGGTGAGGCCGTCGAGCTCCGCGTACGTCCCTGGCAGGTAGACGAAGACCGCGATCGCGACGAGCGCGAGCGAGATCACCGCGGAGATGAAGAAGCCGCGGTTGATCGCGGTCATGCCGCTGCGGTCGTTGTGGCGCGGGGCGACCGCGAAGATGCCGATCATCGCGGTGATCACGCCGATCGCCGGCACGAGCAGCGGGAAGGCGAGTCCGGAGTCGCCGAAGGCCGCCATGCCGAGGATCAGCGCGGCGACCAGGGTCACGGCGTACGACTCGAACAGGTCGGCCGCCATGCCCGCGCAGTCGCCGACGTTGTCGCCCACGTTGTCCGCGATGGTCGCGGCATTACGCGGATCGTCCTCCGGAATGCCCTGCTCGACCTTGCCGACCAGGTCGGCGCCGACGTCGGCGGCCTTGGTGAAGATGCCGCCGCCGACCCTCATGAACATGGCGATCAGCGCGGCCCCGAGGCCGAAGCCCTCCAGGACCTTCGGCGCGTCGGCCGCGTACACCAGCACCACGCAGGACGCGCCCAGCAGGCCGAGTCCCACCGTGAACATGCCGACGACGCCGCCGGTGCGAAAAGCGATCTTCATGGCTTTGTGCGAGACGGCGGTGAGATCCTTTTGCGGTTCGCCCGCCGCCGGAGTGGCTTCGCGGGCCGCCGCGGCGACCCGGACATTGCTGCGTACGGCGAGCCACATGCCGATATAGCCGGTGGCCGCCGAGAAAGCGGCGCCGATCAGGAAGAACACCGATCGGCCGATGCGCTGATTCCAGTCGTCCGCGGGCAGCAACAGGAGCAGGAAGAACACGACCGCGGCGAATACTCCGAGCGTGCGCAACTGCCGTGCCAGATAGGCGTTCGCGCCTTCCTGGACCGCCGCCGCGATCTTCTTCATGCTGTCGGTGCCCTCGCCGGCGGCGAGCACCTGGCGCACCAGGATCCCGGCGAGCGCGAGCGCCGCCAGCGCGACCACCGCGATCACCGCCACCAGGACGCGGTTGTCGTCGGTCAGGACAGCGGCTGCGAGGGTTGTGGGATGGCCCGACTGCTGAGGGGTAGAAAGCCCCGCCATTCGTCCTCCTTGACGCTTGGGCTGAGCTCCAGATGTGGACGGATTCTAGGTAGCGGAACCTGATCAAAACAGTGTGCGGTTAACGTTGTTGCTCTTCGAATCCTGATCCACAAATGATCGACTCGCACGACGGAACCCGAATGCAGTAATGCCCCAAAAGCATTCACGCCGCATTGCCGCTTGATCGAATGGCGGAGCCCTCGGTCGTGAATTCCTTCACGTATTCCGCGCGCCGCGGGGAGAACAACACGAAGGGCCCTGCTCAGCAGGGCCCTTCGAGGGTGGAGCGGGTGGCGCGGAGCGCGCCGTGGATCAGGTCAGCGGGGCCGCGGCGGGCGGGGTCGTCGGCCAGGTCATACGGATCTGACCGCCGTGCTCTCCCGCGGTGACCTCCACGTCGTCGACGAGGCCGCTGATGACCGCGAGGCCCATCTCGTCCTCCTCGGTCTCCGCGTCCGTGTCGTCGGCGGCGCCGGGAGCCCGGTCGCCCGGGGCCGAACGGGGAGCCTCGTCGCCGACCTCGATGGAGAACTGCTTCTCCTCCTCGATCAGCAGCACCTTCACCGGCGAGGTGATGCCGGCGCTCTGGTGCAGTCCGACGGCGCGTGAGCACGCCTCGCCGACGGCGAGGCGCACCTCGTCGAGGACGGCCTCGTCCACTCCGGCCCTGCGCGCCACCGCTGCCGCCACCAGCCGGGCGGTCCTGACGTGCTCGGGCAGCGCGCTGAAGCGGAGTTCGACGGTGGCCATGCATCCCCCTCGGAACAACGGGCGTGCTGTCGGGGAGCCGGGCAGCCGAAAGACCTGACCTCCCCTGGATGAACTTCGAGGCCCCGGACCCTTGGGCCCGGGGCAGGGCCCGACCGCCGGCTCGGACCGGTCGGCGGTCCGGGTTCGGTCGGCGGGCCCGGGATCAGTCGGTGGCCGCCACTGCTTCCTCGACCGAGGTGTGGATGGGGAACACCTTGGTGAGACCGGTGATGCGGAAGATCTTCAGAATGCGCTCCTGGTTGCAGACCAGGCGCAGGGAGCCCTCATGGGCACGCACACGCTTCAGGCCGCCGACCAGCACGCCGAGCCCGGTGGAGTCGAGGAAGTCCACGCCCTCCATGTCGACGACGAGGTGGAAATTCCCGTCGTTCACCAGCTCGACCAGCTGCTCGCGCAACTTGGGCGCGGTATATACGTCGATTTCGCCACCGACCTCGACGACCGTACGATCGCCGACGGTACGGGTCGACAGGGACAGGTCCACGGATCCTCCAGCACCTTGCTATCGAGCGGTCGCCCCTCGGGACACCTCGGCTCACGGTCCCAAGACGGATCGCCAGCCGCGATGGCATTCAATCACTTACCGGCAGGCGTGCACGACGCCTTGGCCCCATTGTCCGTCACGCCGGTGACACACTCGGTGCCGATGGCCAAGAATCACCGATCCGATCGGAACCCGACGGACGCCGCGCCCGGCTTCTCCCCGGGCCCGGTGCTGGACCGGCTCGCCTCGGGACCGAGCCGGACCTCGCGCATCACTCATACGGAGCACTTGCCCCCGCGGGAGGGCCGCCATGCCGTCTGGCCCGACCGGATCCGCGCGGAGGTGATCGCGGCCGTCCAGTCGGCCGGAATCACCGATCCCTGGGCCCACCAGGCACGCGCCGCCGAGCACGCCCTCGACGGCGACTCGGTCGTGGTCGCCACGGGCACCGCCTCCGGCAAGTCCCTGGCGTACCTCGTCCCGGTCCTCTCCGCGCTCCTGGACGGCTCCGAGGCCCCGAACGGGCGGGGCGCCACCGCCCTCTACCTCGCCCCCACCAAGGCCCTCGCGGCCGACCAGCAGCGAGCCGTGAAGGAACTTTCACAACCGCTGGGCCATTCGGTGCGCCCCGCCGTCTACGACGGCGACACGCCGTTCGAGGAACGCGAGTGGATCCGCCAGTACGCCAACTACGTCCTCACCAACCCCGACATGCTGCACCGGGGCATACTCCCGTCCCACCCCCGCTGGTCCTCCTTCCTGAAGTCGCTCAAGTACGTCGTGATCGACGAGTGCCACACCTACCGGGGCGTCTTCGGCTCGCACGTCGCCCAGGTGCTGCGCCGACTGCGCCGGCTCTGCGCGCGCTACGGCGCGGCGCCGGTGTTCCTGCTGGCCTCGGCGACCGCCGCCGAGCCCGCCGTGGCCGCCCGCCGGCTCACCGGGCTCCCGGTGGTCGAGGTCGCCGACGACGCCTCCCCCCGCGGTGAACTGGTGTTCGCGCTCTGGGAGCCGCCGCTCACGGAGCTGCACGGCGAGAAGGGCGCCCCCGTCCGCCGCACCGCCACCGCCGAGACCGCCGACCTGCTGACCGACCTCGCCGTGCAGGGCGTGCGCTCGGTCGCCTTCGTGCGCTCCCGGCGCGGCGCCGAACTGATCTCGGTCATCGCGCAGGAACGACTCGCCGAGGTCGACCGCTCCCTGGCCCGGCGCGTGGCCGCCTACCGCGGCGGCTACCTCCCGGAGGAACGCCGCGCCCTGGAGCGCGCCCTGCACTCCGGCGAACTCCTGGGCCTCGCCGCCACGACCGCCCTGGAGCTGGGCGTGGACGTCTCGGGCCTGGACGCTGTGCTGATAGCCGGCTATCCGGGCACCCGCGCCTCCCTGTGGCAGCAGGCGGGCCGCGCGGGCCGCTCCGGCGGGGGCGCCCTCGCCGTACTGGTCGCCCGCGACGACCCGCTGGACACCTTCCTGGTCCACCATCCCGAGGCCCTGTTCCAGCAGCCCGTGGAGTCCACGGTCCTCGACCCCGACAACCCCTACGTCCTCGCCCCGCACCTGTGCGCCGCCGCCGCGGAGCTGCCGCTGACCGAGGAGGACCTGGACCTCTTCGGCCCCGGCGCCGCGGCCGTGCTGCCCCAGCTGGAGGCCGCGAAGCTGCTGCGCCGCCGCACCCGGGCCTGGCACTGGACGCGCCGCGAGCGGGCCGCCGACCTGACCGACATCCGCGGCGGGGGCGGGCGTCCGGTGCAGGTCGTGGAGGCGAGCACGGGGCGGCTGCTGGGCACGGTGGACGAGGGCGCCGCGCACTCCGCGGTGCACGAGGGAGCGGTCCATCTGCACCAGGGCCGCACCTACCTGGTGCGCTCGCTCGACCTGGAGGACTCGGTCGCCCTGGTCGAGCAGGCGAACCCGCCGTATTCGACGGTCGCCCGCGACACCACGTCGATCTCCGTCCTGGAGACGGACATCGAGATCCCCTGGGGCTCGGGGCGTCTGTGCTACGGCTCGGTCGAGGTCACCAACCAGGTCGTCTCCTTCCTGCGTCGACGTGTCATCACGGGCGAGGTGCTGGGCGAGGCCAAGCTCGACCTCCCACCGCGGACGCTGCGCACCCGCGCGGTGTGGTGGACGGTCACCGAGGACCAGCTCGACGAGGCCCGGATCAATCCGGAGATCCTCGGCGGCGCCCTGCACGCCGCCGAACACGCCTCGATCGGCATGCTGCCCCTCTTCGCGACCTGCGACCGCTGGGACATCGGCGGCGTCTCGGTCCCGCTGCACCCGGACACCCTCCTCCCGACGGTCTTCGTGTACGACGGCCATCCCGGCGGCGCGGGCTTCGCGGAGCGCGCCTTCCACACGGCCCGTGCCTGGCTCTCCGCCACCCGTGAGGCCATCGCCGCCTGCGAGTGCGACGCCGGCTGCCCGTCCTGCATCCAGTCCCCCAAGTGCGGCAACGGCAACGATCCCTTGCACAAGAGGGGCGCGGTGCGCCTCCTCTCGGTGCTGCTGCGGGAGGCGCCGGAGGAGAAGCGGGAGGCGGAGGTGTCGGACCGGTAGGCGGGGCGCCGGGCGTGCCGACCGGGGCGGGGTGAGCAGGGTGGGTCGGCCGGGGCGGGCCCACCCCGTGGTCGGCCGGGCACGTTCGCTTCGGCTATCGGTCCCGGGCGCCTCCGAGCGGTTCGGACGTCCCCGACGGGGCCCGGGGTGGGTCCTGGGGCACCGGGCCCGCCGGGCCGGCGCGGGCCCGGACCTCCGTCGTGAAGGGGCCGCCGCCCGCCGACGCCGTCACGTCGGAGATCTCGCCCACGACCGCGCACCGCGCCAGCCGTGTCCCCTGCGCCGCCGCCACCCGCTCGGCGCGGGCGCAGGCCGCCTCCGTGCCCTCGGCCCAGTGGTCCGCCGCGGCGAGCGCCGCGAGATCCGCGCCGCCGGCCGCCCGGTGCCGGACCACCACGGACTGCCCCAGCGCGAGCACCACACCGAAGACCACACACAGCAGCCCGATGGCCCCGATGCTCCACACCGTGGCGGATCCCCGGTCGGAGAATCGCCCGTTCGAGTGATGGAAGCGCCAGAGGCAGCGGAAGCGAGGCCATGCGCCCCGGCTCCGCGAGCGCCCCGGGCCCTGGACCGTCCACCGGCTCACAGTCCCTCCTCCCGGGTCCCCACCGTCTCCTCCGCCGCCGCCACGGCCTCCTCCCTGAGCTCCAGGGGGAGGGCGCCGAGCATCGGCGGCCTCGCCACCACCGTGACCCGGACCTGGTCCCCCTCCCGGGCGATGGTGATCCTCGCTCCCGCGGGTGCCGCCTCCCGGGCGATCTCCCGCACCGCGTCGGCCGGGTCCTGCCGGGCCGCCGCCCGCGCGCCCGCCCTGGCGGCGTCCACGCACTGGATCTGGGCGACCACCGCGAACAGCCCCCAGACCAGTGCCATCGTGAACGCCACCAGCACGGGCAGCACCACGGCCGCCTCCGCGGTCACGAACCCCGCGTCGCGCCGCCCCCGCCTCTCACATCCGCGCACTGAGCGCCCGCTTCACGATGCCCTGGAGCTCCGAGCGGACCTGCCCGCTCGTCACGACCTCGTACAGCAGCAACGCGAAGCCCACCGCGGCGACGATCCCCATGGCGTACTCGGACGTCACCATCCCCGCGTCCCTGCGCCGCAGTGCTCCCAGCCGCGCACGCGCCTTCCTGACCTTCTCGACCATCTCAACTCCCTTTGTCCTCAATCGCCTGTTCTCGATCGTCGTCAAATCTGTTGCTCACGCCGTCCGGTCCGTGTCCCGCTCAGCGACCGCCTCCTGCCACCACGCCGCCCGCCAGCCCGATCACCACGGGCAGGATGCCGACCGCGATGAACGCGGGCAGGAAGCACAGTCCGACCGGCGCGGTGACCATGACGGCCGCCCGGCGTGCCCGTGCCGTCGCTGCCCTCGCCCACTCCGCGCGGGCGTCAGCCGCGAGCCGCGCCACGGGACCGGCCGCCGGAAGCCCGGACTCGTCGGCCCGCAGCAGCAGCCGCGCCAGCGCGCCGGCACCGGGCAGGGCGGCCAACCTCCGCCAGGCGTCACCCGGTTCACCGCCGAGCCGCACCTCGGCGGCGCCCCGCGCGAGCCGCTCCCCGACGGGCCCTCCAAGTGCCTCGCCCACGGCCTGCGCGGCGAGCACCGGACCGGCTCCGGCCGCGATGCAGGCGGCCAGCAGATCGGCGGCGAGGGGGAGTTGGCGCGCGGCCTCGGTGGCGTCGAACTCCTCCGCTCGGCTCGCCTCGCCCTGTCTCCGCCGCCGGCGCCACAGCCCCGCCGCGACGGCCGCGCCCACCACGACCCCGACGACCCCGCCGATCAGCACCCACCCGGCACACACCGCGCCGGCCACGGGCGCCCACCGCCGCACGGTGTCCGGCGCCACCAAGGGCGGGCGAGCGACCGGTTCCTCCACCGTCAGCAGTCCGGTCAACCGCCGTCGGGCCAGCCGCCGGACCCGGAGATCCGCCAGCCGGAGGGCGAGCCACACCAGAATCGCACCGATCGCCGCGGCCGCCCCCAGCCTGTGGAAAACCTCGGCGCTCATGCCGCCTCAGCTCCCCGCACGATCCGTGTGACCCACCACATCCCGGCTCCTTCGAGGACGCCTCCGACCACCAGACAGCCCAGTCCGGCGCCGCTGTGCAGCAGCACGTGCAGCGGGTCGGCGCCCATGGCCGTACCGAGCAGCAGGCCCAGCACGGGCAGTCCCGCGAGCATCACCGCGGTCGCCCGGGCACCGGCCAACTGGGCGCGCAGGTCGGCCCGTTGGTCCCGCTCCGTTCGCAAGGCCGCGTCGAGCCGGTCGAGTCCGGCCGCGAGCCCGGCGCCCTGGTCGACGGCCACCCGCCAGCACGCGGCGAGCCCCCGCAGCCCTTCCGCACCCGGTTGTCCGGCCGCCGCGGCCAGCGCGCCCGGCACGTCCCCGCCGAACCGCGCCGCCGCGACCACCGCGCCCTGGGTCTCCCCGAGCCCGCCCGTGTCCCGGGCCGCCCGTAACAGCGCCTCGCCCGGCTGGCGTCCGGAGCGCACCTCCCCGGCGAGCGCCCCGCACAGGGCGATCACCGCGTCACCACGCGCTTCCCGGGTCCGCCGCAACTCCCGGGAGAGCCGGACCCGGCGCAGCACCGGCACCCCGGCCGCCCCCGCGACGACCGGAATCACCGAGCCGCCCAGCACCGCGAGCACCGCCCCGGCGACGACCGCCCACCACTCACCCCGCAACCGGCCGCACCAGCGCCGCAGTTCACCGACACCCCGCTCCCAATGCGGGGGTCCTGCCCCAACGACCCCGCCGCCCGCGAGCAGCAGCCGCGCCCTCCGCGCCCCGTGCTGCCGCCCGCCCGTCAGCCACACGGCCGCGCCGACGCACACCACCGCGGCACCCATCACCGCCTCACCCATGCCGCTCACCGCCTCCGCCCCTCGTCGCCTCCGCGTCCGGCGCCCGGTGCGCCGCCTCCGGTGCCCGCGGCCCGTCGAGCAGCCCGCGCAGCCGCTCCCAGCCCCGCTCCCGCACGAACTCCCGTGCGCCCCACCGCAGCGCCGGAACGGTCCGTACAAGGCCCGAGGCGTCCCGTTCCAGCACATGCACCTCGGCGATCCGTCTGCGCCCCTTCCGGTCCCGCACGAGGTGCAGGACCACCGACAGGGCCGCCGCCAACTGGCTGTGCAGGGCCGCCCGGTCGAGTCCGGCCGCCGTGCCCAGCGCCTCCAGCCGTGCTGGGACATCGGCCGCCGCGTTGGCGTGGACCGTGCCGCAGCCGCCCTCGTGGCCGGTGTTGAGCGCGGCCAGGAGATGCACCACCTCGGGGCCGCGCACCTCGCCGACGACCAGCCGGTCGGGCCGCATCCTGAGCGCCTGCCGCACCAGGTCCTCCAGGGTCACCAGGCCCGCGCCCTCCTGGTTGGCGGGTCTGGTCTCCAGCCGGACCACGTGCGGATGGTCGGGCCGCAACTCCGCCGAGTCCTCCGCGAGCACAATCCGCTCCCCCGGCCCGACCAGCCCGAGCAGCGCGCTCAGCAGGGTCGTCTTGCCGCAGCCCGTCCCGCCGCTGACGAGGAACGACAGCCGCGCGTCCAGCAGCGCGCGCAGCACGCGGTCGCCACCGGGCGGCACCGTGCCTGCCGCCACCAGTTCATCGAGCGTGAACGCCCGGGGCCGTACGACCCGCAGGGACAGACAGGTGCTGCCGACCGCCACCGGGGGCAGCACGGCGTGCAGCCGGGTGCCGTCGGGCAGCCGGGCGTCGGCCCACGGACGCGCGTCGTCGAGCCGTCGTCCGGCCACCGCGGCCAGGCGCTGCGCGAGCCTCCGCACGGCCGCCGCGTCGGGGAAGGTGACCGGGGTCAGTTCGAGTCCGCCGCCCCGGTCGACCCACACGCGGTCCGGCGCGGACACCAGGACGTCGGTCACCGAGGGGTCGGCGAGCAGCGGCTCCAGCGGCCCGCTGCCGACGAGTTCGGAGCGCAGCCGCTCGGCCGCGCCGAGGACCTCGGCGTCCCCGAGCACGCGCCCCTGTTCACGCAGCGCCTGCGCCACCCGCGCGGGTGTCGGTTCGGCGCCGCTCTCGGCCAGCCACCGCCGTACGCCGTCCAGCAGCGCGGGGCCGTCCTGTGTGCCGGTCGTGGGGAACGCGTTCATACGCCACCCGCCTCGACGAGCGTCCGCTCCCAGAAGTCCTTGCAGAAGCGGGCGAGCGGTCCGCGGGCCGCCGCGCCGGGCGGTCGGCCGCTCTCGTGCGGCCTCGACAGCCCGGATTCGACGGGCACTTCACCGACCAGGGGAAGGCCGAGCAGCCGGGCCACCTCGCGGTCGTCCAGACCGGCCGTGTACGGCCCGCGGACCGCCACGCGCAGGTCGCGCACCACCATGCCGACGGCCGACGCCACCCGTCCGGCCGCCGCGACGGCGCGCAGCTCGGCGGGGACGACGAGCAGGGCGAGGTCGAGCTGGGCCAGCGCCTCGGCGACGCCCTCGTCCAGGCGCCGGGGCAGATCGACGACGACCGTGCCGCCGCGCCGCCGGGCTGCGGCCAGGACGGCCCGCACCGCCTGGGCGGGAACGGACACACAGTCGCCCCGGTCCCAGCTGAGCACCCGCAGGGAGTGCAGTTCGGGCAGCGACTCCTCCAGGGCGCCGCCGCCGACCCGGCCGCGCGAGGCGGCGAAGGCGGGCCAGCGCAGTCCCTCGGCGGTCTCCCCGCCGAGCAGCACGTCGAGTCCGCCGCCGAGCGGATCGGCGTCCACGAGCAGGGTCCGCAGTCCCTCCCGCGCGGAGGTGACGGCGAGCGCGCAGGCCAGGGTGGAGGCACCGGCCCCACCACGTCCGCCGACGACTCCGACGGTGAGCGCCGGCCGGCCGACGCCCTCGGCGACGTCGGCGATGCGGTCGACGAGCCACTGCTCCCCGTCGGGCAGCATCAGGACGTGGTCGGCGCCGATCTGAACGGCGCGTTTCCAGACGTCGGGGTCGTCCTGGTCGCGGCCGACCAGGACCACTCCCCTTCTGCGCGCCGCCGCCCGCACCCGGCGTGCCGCGTCGTCGCCGACCAGGACGAGGGGCGCCGCCTCCCAGCCCCCGCCGCGTTCCGGCAGTCCGTGGTGGACCTCGGGCGTGGCGCCGGCCGCCGCGCACAGGCGCAGCAGGTCGTCGAGGAGCCGGGGATCCTCGGTGACGATGAGCGGCCTTCCGGGCCGGCCCGCGGTGGCGGGCGACGGATCACGGGTGACAGTTCCGGCCATGTGTGTTCCCCCTTCGCTGCTTCTTGCGCGCGGCACTCCGGGGCCACGCGATTCCCGAACATGTGAAGAACCGGCAACCGGCCTCCATATGAACGGCCGATACGAACCGGCCATACGCGCCCTGGCAATCGGAACCGGCCATGAACTCGCGGCGGCCGGAGCGCGTGGAATCACGGTGCAGCGATCCCGGAAATCATGTGGATCTTGGTCGATAACTGTGGACAACTCAGCGGTTGTGAATATCGCTGTCGCTCATACCGGCGAGGCGCGCGGCGGCCCGTGTGCGACTTCCGCAGAGCAGTCCGACGACTACGGACAGTCACAGATCATGGGCAGGGCGAAGCAGCGGTCGAAACCGTCCCGTCACGGCACGGCAACCGCCTGGAGAAGCAGAAAACCCACCCGGACATGCGACGACCCCCGCCGGGGGGGAGAGCGGGGGTCGTCCCCACGGCCGACTCGGGGGGGGAGGAGTCGGGCCGGGTTAGCACGGTCGCGAACGATCCGTGACTTCCATGGTGTACCCGAGAGCCCTCTCAGGCAAACCCACACGCGCCACCTTACGCCGAATGGTGGGCGCCTATGCTCAGGGTCGTGGAAAACCACTCCTTGCCCCGCACAGCCGCCTTCTTCGACTTGGACAAGACGGTCATTGCGAAGTCGAGCACGCTCACGTTCAGCAAGTCGTTCTACCAAGGCGGGCTGATCAACCGCAGGGCCGCCTTGCGCACCGCATATGCCCAGTTCGTCTTCCTGGTCGGCGGCATGGACCACGACCAGATGGAGCGCATGCGCGAGTACCTGTCCACCCTCTGCCGCGGCTGGAACGTCCAGCAGGTGAAGGAGATCGTCGCCGAGACCCTGCACGACCTGATCGACCCGATCATCTACGACGAGGCGGCCTCCCTCATCGAGCAGCACCACATGGCCGGACGTGACGTGGTGATCGTGTCCACGTCGGGCGCGGAGGTGGTCGAGCCGATCGGCGAGCTGCTCGGCGCCGACCGCGTGGTGGCCACCCGCCTGGTCGTGGGTGACGACGGCTGCTTCACCGGAGAGGTGGAGTACTACGCGTACGGCCCGACGAAGGCCGAGGCGATCAAGGAACTGGCCGCCTCCGAGGGGTATGACCTCGACCGCTGTTACGCCTACAGCGATTCGGCCACCGATCTGCCGATGCTCGGGGTCGTCGGACATCCGCACGCCGTGAACCCGGACCGCGCGCTGCGCCGCGAGGCCCTCGCGCGCGGGTGGCCGATCCTCGACTTCCACCGGCCGGTGCGGCTCAAGCAGCGGCTGCCCACGCTCTCGACGCCGTCCCGCCCGGTGCTCGTCGCGGCGGCGGCCATAGGAGCGGCGGCGGCCACGGCGGGGCTCGTCTGGTATGCGAGCCGGCGCCGCGGTTCGGTCGCCTGAGTCGACTTCCGCCGGTTCCACCGGCCCGCGCGGGACACCGGCACCCGTTTATGACCTGTTTGAACCTAAAAGTAAAGAACGATGGGCAGGGGTTTCGCTCGCTCCGGGCTTGCAGTACAAAGGACTCAGCGGCCCGCGAGACCGAAGGACATCCGAGAGGATCACCTTTAAAACGCATTTGGCCCCACGGACCCCGCATGGACACCGGGCACCCACGCGACGTCGACCCGTCGATTACGGGCCAGCCGCACCAGGGACGGGCGAAGTTCCCGACCTGATGGGCAGAATATCGAGGACGCTTGGTAACCCGGTGGACATGCCAGCGGCGGTACGAATACTCGTACCGCCGCATTTCTTTTCCCGCCTCCTGGAACGGGAGGCGTGCGAGAGGCGTTCCCCCCGTCGCGGCCCTCAGGCCGCGCCGCGCTGGAGCGCCTCGCACACCGCCGTCGACTCGCGCGCGCCCAGTTCGACCGCTCTGCCGCAGTGGGCGATCCAGGCCGCCATGCCCTCCGGAGTACCGGAGACATAACCGTCGAGCGCGGCCAGATAGGCCGCGCGCCCCTGCTCGGCGTGTCCCACCTCGGCGGGGCAGACCGACTTCGGGTCGAGGCCGCTGCCGATGAGCACGATCCGTCCGGCCGCGCGCGCGACCAGTCCGTTGTGGGACGCGAAGGGGCGCAGCGCGAGCAGTTCGCCGTGCACGACGGCCGCCGTCACCAGCGCGGGCGCGGCACTTCCGGCGACGATCAGCTGCGACAGGCCGTCGAGCCGGCCGGACACCTCGTCCGCGTCGGGCAACGGCAGTTCGACCAGCGGTTCGTCGACCGCCTCGCCGCGGAGCCGGGGCCGGCCGACCTCGTCCGCCCCGTGCGCGGCGGCCACGAGATGCAGCCGGGCCAGCACCCGCAGGGGTGACTGCCGCCAGACGGACAGCAGTTGACCCGCCTCGGCGGTCAGCCGCAGCGCCGCGCCCACGACACGCGCCTCGTCGTCCACGCCGAAGTCGGTGCGGCGACGCACCTCCTCCAGCGCCCAGTCGGCGCCGGACAGCGCGGCGGAGCCCCGGGCGCCGCGCAGGGCCGCCTCGGAGGTGATCTCGTTGCTGCGGCGCTGCATGATCCGGTGCCCGTAGACCCGGTCCACTGCCTTGCGTACGGACTCCACGGGCTCGGCCACGCCGGGCAGCGCGCCCAGGGCCGCGAGCGGATCGGCGGTTGCACCTGTCGTACTCATGAGTACGACCCTACGCACCCGGCGGTCCGCCCCACGAAGGAGTGGTCTTGTTCACTCCTCCTGACACGTACAGCTATCGATTGACTACCGTTCGCGAATATGAGAATTGCTTTCGTCGGAAAGGGCGGCAGCGGAAAGACCACGCTCTCCTCCCTCTTCATCCGCCATCTCGCGGCCGCCGGCACCCCGGTCGTCGCGATCGACGCCGACATCAACCAGCACCTGGGAGCCGCCCTCGGTCTGGACGACAAGGAGGCGGCCGCCGTCCCCGCGATGGGCGAACAGCTCACGCTGATCAAGGACTACCTGCGCGGTGGGAACCCCCGCATCGCCTCCGCGGCGACGATGATCAAGACGACCCCGCCCGGCGAGGGCTCGCGGCTGGTGCGGGTGCGGGAGCCCAGCCCGGTCTACGACGCCTGCTCCCGTCCGGTGGAACTCGACGGCGGCGCCATCCGTTTGATGGTCACCGGCCCCTTCACGGACGCCGACCTGGGAGTCGCCTGCTACCACTCCAAGACGGGCGCGGTGGAGCTGTACCTCAACCACCTGGTCGACGGCCGCGACGAGTACGTGGTGGTCGACATGACCGCCGGCTCCGACTCCTTCGCCTCCGGCATGTTCACCCGCTTCGACATCACGTTCCTCGTGGCCGAGCCGACCCGGAAGGGGGTCTCCGTCTACCGCCAGTACAAGGAGTACGCCCGCGACTTCGGGGTCGTCCTCAAGGTCGTCGGCAACAAGGTGCAGGGACAGGACGACATCGACTTCCTCCGCGCGGAGGTCGGGGACGACCTGCTCGTGACGGTCGGGCAGTCGGACTGGGTGCGCTCGATGGAGAAGGGCCGGCCGCCGCGGTTCGAACTCCTGGAGGAGGCCGGCCACAGCGCCCTGCGGCAGCTGCGGGTCGCCGCCGACGCCACGTACGAACTGCGGGACTGGGAGCGCTACACCCGCCAGATGGTGCACTTCCATCTGAAGAACGCCCAGTCCTGGGGCAACGAACGGACCGGGGCCGACCTGTCCGCGCAGATCGACCCCGGGTTCGTCCTCGGCGAAGGCGTCGGCGCCCCCGCCTGAGGGGCTACGGCCGACGGGGCGCGGCTACTGCCTGACGGCCGGCGCTCCCGGCACCCCCTTCGGGGCCGGGGCCGGCTCGCCCGACAGGAAGGACGCCCAGCCCTGCTTGGGCGCCTCGCCCACATTCAGACCGCGCAGCTTGGCCAGGGTCTGCGGGTCCTGGGCGTCCAGCCAGTCGGCGAGCTGACGGAAGGACACACAGCGCACCTCGGGCTTGGTGCACACCTCCTGGACGACGTCGTCGATGGCACGCATGTAGGTGCCGCCGTTCCAGGACTCGAAGTGGTTGCCGACGACCAACGGGGCGCGGTTGCCGTCATAGGCGCGGTAGAAGCCCTTGAGCAGGCCGTCCCGCATCTGGTCACCCCAGTAGTCGTACTTGTCGGGGTCACCCTGGGTCGAGGTGCCGGACTGGTTGACCATGAAGTTGTAGTCCATGGTCAGCTGCTCGTAGGTGTGCCCGGGGAAGGGCACGAGCTGCATCGACAGATCCCACAGGCCCTCCTTCTTCTTGGGCCAGACCTGGTCGTTGACGCCGCTCGTGTCATAGCGGAAGCCCAGGTCGCGGGCCGCCTTCATGAAGTTCTTCTGCCCTTCCAGGCAGGGGGTGCGGGCGCCGACGAGCTCCTTGTCGTAGTCGAAGGGCAGCGGCGCGGCCTTCGACAGGCCGCTGTTGGTCTTCCAGGTCTTCACGAACTGCTTGGCCTGGGTGATCTCGCTCTTCCAGTCGTCCACGGACCACTCGCCGACCCCTCCTTCGGCACCGCAGAAGTGGCCGTTGAAGTGGGTGCCGATCTCGTTGCCCTCCAGCCAGGCGAGCCGCAGCTGCTGGGCGGTGTCGGAGATGCCCTTCTGGTCGTTGAAGCCGATCTCCGAGCGGCCCGGTGAGTGCTGCGGAGGGTGGTAGAGGTCACGCTTCTCCTCCGGCAGCATGTACACGCCGCTGAGGAAGTACGTCATGGTCGCGTTGTTGGCCTTGGCGACCTTGCGGAAGTGGGAGAACAGCTTCTGGCTGTCCTCGCCCGCGCCGTCCCATGAGAAGACCACGAACTGCGGGGGCTTCTCACCGGGCTTCAGCTTCTTGGGCTTGGGCAGGTGCGGCTGCGCGCCGGTGTAGGCGGTGGAGCCGTCGCCGATCAGACGGACAATGCTCTTCGGGGGCGCCGCGGCCCCCTTCTGCGGACCGGACGCTCCCTCCCCAGACCCGCTGGAGCCGGTCGCGCATCCGGCGAGTGAGGCGGCACAGGCCGCGGCTGCCATGGCGCCCGCGGCGATCCTCTTGGTGGCGGCCATGTTCCGCCCACCTTCTTCCTTCTCTCAGGCAAACGCCGATGAGGGCGTTCTGTGATGAAGTGCCGGATTGATGCCGACAGCGCCGCCAAGATCGCACGAGGTCGAGAAGGAGTTAGTACGACAAGCCGATGAAATGCGCACTTCACCTCATGGGGTGAACTACTGCACCATTTGCGCCAAAAATCCATGCTTGGCCTTTACTCTGCATTACGATTCGTTTACCGAGCGTTGATTCATCCCGCCGCCGCGTGCCGTGTTCCACGGCCGCGCCCGCCCCCGTCGTCGACGGGGAGAACACCCCCCTTCCTCGACCGAGCTGCCCCGGAGGAGACGGGAAAAATGTCAGCCTGCGCCCCCATCCGGTCCCATCTCTTCGGGCTCGCCCGATCCACCGGAACCCCCACCGCCCATCCGCCGCGCGCCCAGCGCCCCCATCCCGCGCACAGCCCCCCGGCCGGACCGCCCCGGCGCCGGTGGCACATCGCGGGTGCCGACGTGTCCGCGGCCATCGCGGTCTTCCTGATCGCCCTGCCGCTGTCCCTCGGCATCGCCCTCGCCACCGGCGCCCCGCTCCAGGCCGGCCTGGTCGCGGCGGCCGTCGGCGGCCTCGTCGCCGGCCGCCTCGGCGGCTCCGCGCTCCAGGTCAGCGGCCCCGCCGCGGGACTCACGGTCGTCACCGCCGACCTGATCCACCAGTACGGATGGCGTACGACGTGCGCGATCACCGTGCTCGCCGGTCTCGCCCAACTCGGCCTGGGCTGGCTGCGGGTGGCCCGCTCGGCGCTGGCCGTGAGCCCCGCCGTGGTGCACGGCATGCTCGCGGGCATCGGCGTCACGATCGCCATGGCCCAGCTGCACATCGTCCTCGGCGGCACCCCGCAGAGCTCCGTCGTCGACAACGCCCGCGCCCTGCCCGCCCAGTTGGTGAACCTGCATCCGGGCGCGGTGTCGGCGAGCGTGCTGACGCTGCTCGTGCTGGTGGCATGGCCCCGGCTGCCCGGACGCCTCGGCACCATCGCGCGCAAGGTCCCGGCCGCCCTGGTCGCCGTCGCCGCGGCCACCGCCGTCGCCTCGCTCACCGGGCTGCACCTGGCCAGGGTCGACCTGCCCTCCTGGTCCAACCACGCCCTGCCGCATCTGCCCGAGGGCTCGGCGGCGGGCCTCGCGGCGGCCGTCCTCACCATCACGCTCGTCGCGAGCGTGGAGTCGCTGCTGTCCGCGGTGGCCGTGGACAAACTGGCGGCCGCCCGCGGCGGACCGCCCGTGCCACGCTCCGACCTGGACCGCGAACTACGAGGTCAGGGCGCCGCCAACATCGTGTCAGGAGCGCTCGGGGGCCTGCCCGTCACCGGCGTCGCGGTACGCAGCTCGGCGAATGTGCACGCGGGTGCCGTGAGCCGGAACTCCACGATGCTGCACGGCGTTCTCGTAGTAGTCGCCGCGCTGCTGATGGTCCCGATCCTGGATCTGATCCCGCTCGCCGCTCTCGCCGCCCTGGTGATGGCCGTCGGCATCCAGATGGTGTCCCTGCACCACATCCGCACGGTGACCCGCCACCGAGAAGTGCTGGTGTACGCCGTCACCACACTCGGCGTGGTCTTCCTGGGCGTCCTGGAGGGCGTGGCGCTCGGGGTCGCCGTGGCCGTCGCCGTCGCCCTCCACCGCCTCACCCGCACCCGCATCACCCACGAGGAGAAGAGAGGAGTCCATCACGTACATGTGAGAGGTCAGCTGACGTTCCTGGCGGTGCCCCGCCTCAGCCGGATCCTGCACCGCATCCCCCAAGGCGCCCCTGCCGTGGTGGAGTTGGACGGCTCGTTCATGGACCACGCGGCGTACGAGTCGCTCCACGACTGGCGGACCGCGCACACCGGCCAGGGCGGCACGGTCGATCTGACCGGCTGCCGCACCGGTGTACGGACCACCGAGCCGACCCAGTCGGCCCCCTCGACCGAGTGCCGCTGCCGACCGTGGACACCGTGGCGCAACCACCAGTGCGCCATGCCGTCCGGCGGTTCGACAAGGAACGGGTCGGAGCCGGGCGACGGCGACGACGCAAGTGCCGGCACCCGTCCTCGGACCCGCACCACCGACGACCCGAGACCGAACACCGGCAAGGACACGGACACCAGCCCCAGCGCCAGCGCCAACTCCGGGCCCGGCTCCGGCACCAGCACTGGCGCAAGAGTCGGCACGGCCTCCGGCCCCGACGAGACCTCCGGCAGTCATGAACTCGCCCGTGGGATCAGCGCGTTCCAGCGCAACACCGCGCCACTGGTGCGGGGTGAGCTGGCGCGGCTGGCCCGGGAGGGACAGCAACCGTCCCAGCTGTTCCTCACATGTGCGGACTCTCGGCTCGTCACCTCGATGATCACCTCCAGTGGTCCCGGTGACCTCTTCGTCGTCCGCAACGTCGGCAACCTGGTGCCGACGCCGGGCCAGGAGAGCGGCGACGACTCGGTGGGCGCGGCGATCGAGTACGCGGTGGACGTACTGAAGGTGCGGTCCGTCACGGTGTGCGGGCACTCCGGTTGCGGGGCCATGCAGGCGCTGCTCAACTCCACGCCCGGGGAGGGGCGGACACCGCTGGAGCGGTGGCTGCGGCACGGGCTGCCGAGCCTGGAGCGGATGGCCGACGACGGCCTGCCCTGGGCACAGTTGGCCGGACGGCCCGCCGCCGACGCGGTGGAGCAGCTCTGTCTGACGAACGTGGTCCAGCAGTTGGAGCATCTGCGCACCCATGAGTCGGTGGCACGGGGGCTGGCGGCAGGGGAGCTGGAGCTGCACGGCATGTACTTCCACGTCGGGGAGGCCCAGGCGTATCTGCTCGGCGGGGCCGACGAGCGGCCCCGGGTGTTCGAGCATGTGGCGGGCGTGGAAGAGGTGCCGAGTCCGGCCTGAGCCACACGTTGCGGGCCACTGGCGTCCGCTGGCGTCCGCGCCGGGCCGCCGTCTCGACACGCCGGGCACCTCTCCGCTCGGCGTGTCGAGGCCTTGGGGCTGAACTCGGAGGTGGCGGCGTCCGTGGGTACTGGTGACACCGGTCGACCACACAGGTCTAAACCAATTTTCTGTCGACCCTTGTCATCGGGCCCCCGGGTCTGATGAGCTGTGGCCTGGGACACAACGGACACCCTTCGAAAGGGAGATGTCGTGAGCAACGAAAGCCTGGCCAACCTCTTGAGGGAGGAGCGACGCTTCGCGCCGCCCGCTGACCTGGCCGCGGATGCCAACGTCACGGCGGAGGCGTACGAACAGGCCAAGGCTGACAGGCTCGGCTTCTGGGCCGAGCAGGCCCGCCGGCTGAGTTGGGCCGAGGAGCCGACGCAGACGCTCGACTGGTCGAATCCGCCGTTCGCGAAGTGGTTCGCGGACGGCAAGCTGAACGTGGCGTACAACTGCGTGGACCGGCATGTCGAGGCGGGTCACGGGGACCGGGTGGCCATCCATTTCGAGGGTGAGCCGGGCGACAGTCGGTCGATCACCTACGCGGAGCTGAAGGACGAGGTCTCGCGGGCCGCGAATGCGCTGCTGGAGCTGGGCGTGGGGGCGGGCGACCGGGTCGCGATCTATATGCCGATGATCCCGGAGACGGCCATCGCGATGCTGGCCTCGGCCCGTATCGGCGCCGCGCACTCGGTGGTCTTCGGCGGTTTCTCGGCGGACGCGCTCGCCACGCGCATCCAGGACGCCGACGCCAAGGTCGTCATCACCTCGGACGGGGGCTGGCGGCGCGGCAAGCCGTCCGCGCTCAAGCCAGCCGTGGACGACGCGGTGGCGCGGGTGGACAGCGTGGAGCACGTGCTCGTGGTGCGGCGCACCGGCCAGGACGTCGCCTGGAACGACGAGCACGACGTGTGGTGGCACGAGATCGTGGAGCGGCAGTCCGCCGAGCACACGCCGGAGGCGTTCGAGGCGGAGCACCCGCTGTTCATCCTGTACACATCGGGGACGACCGGGAAGCCGAAGGGCATCCTGCACACCTCGGGCGGTTACCTCACCCAGACGTCGTACACGCACTGGGCGGTCTTCGACCTGAAGCCGGAGACGGACGTGTACTGGTGCACGGCCGACGTCGGCTGGGTGACCGGGCACTCGTACATCGTGTACGGGCCGCTGGCCAACGGCGCGACCCAGGTCATGTACGAGGGCACGCCGGACACCCCGCACCAGGGCCGTTTCTGGGAGATCGTGCAGAAGTACGGGGTCACCATCCTGTACACGGCGCCGACGGCGATCCGCACGTTCATGAAGTGGGGCGACGACATCCCCGCCAAGTTCGACCTGTCCTCCCTGCGCGTGCTGGGCTCGGTGGGCGAGCCGATCAACCCCGAGGCGTGGGTCTGGTACCGCAAGCACATCGGCGCCGACCGCACACCGGTCGTCGACACGTGGTGGCAGACCGAGACCGGCGCCATGATGATCTCGCCGCTGCCGGGCGTGACCGAGACCAAGCCCGGCTCAGCGCAGACCCCGCTGCCCGGCATCTCGGCGACCGTGGTGGACGACGAGGCGAACGAGGTGCCCGACGGCGGCGGCGGTTACCTCGTCCTGACCGAGCCGTGGCCGTCCATGCTGCGCACCATCTGGGGCGACGACCAGCGCTTCCTCGACACGTACTGGTCGCGCTTCGAGGGCAGGTACTTCGCCGGCGACGGGGCGAAGAAGGACGACGACGGTGACATCTGGCTCCTGGGCCGGGTCGACGACGTCATGCTCGTCTCCGGGCACAACATCTCCACCACCGAGGTCGAATCGGCCCTCGTCTCCCACCCCTCGGTCGCGGAAGCGGCCGTCGTCGGCGCCACCGACGAGACCACGGGCCAGGCCATCGTCGCCTTCGTCATCCTGCGCGGCACCGCGTCCGAGGACGACGGCCTCGTCACCGACCTGCGCAACCACGTGGGCGCCACGCTCGGACCGATCGCCAAGCCCAAGCGGATCCTGCCCGTCGCGGAACTCCCCAAGACCCGCTCCGGCAAGATCATGCGCCGCCTCCTGCGCGACGTCGCCGAGAACCGCCAGCTCGGAGACGTCACCACCCTGACCGACTCGACGGTCATGGACCTCATCCAGGCCAAGCTCCCGGCCGCGACCAGCGAGGACTGAGCCCGTCGCCCTCCCGGCGACCCGAACACACGGCTCCTCAAGGGGTGTCCCGCACCAGCGGGGCACCCCTTCCCCGCACCCCACACCCACACCCGCACCGCGCAACTCCCGGCGGCGGCCCCGCCCCCTCCCCGCGCGCCGGGTAAAATAGGCAAAGCGTGGAGAACCATCCACTGGGTGAGCCGGGAAGTCTGGTCGGCACAGGACATGTCGTGCCCACCGACCGGAGGTCTCCCCCGTGACCGCGCCCCGCATCGCCAGTACCAAGGCCCGCAGACTGCTCGGACGGCTGTCCCTGCCCGAGCGGACCTTCGTCGCGGACGCGCTGCGCACCGAGACCGTGGGCGGGGTCCTGCTGCTGATCGCCGCGATCGCGGCGCTGGTGTGGGCGAACGTCCCCGGGGCGCACGACAGCTACGCGAGCGTCTCCGGTTTCCACTTCGGCCCCGCGGCCCTCGGCCTCGACCTCTCCGTCGCGCACTGGGCGGCGGACGGGCTGCTGGCCGTGTTCTTCTTCGTCGCCGGCATCGAGCTCAAGCGCGAACTCGTCGCCGGGGACCTGCGCGACCCGAGGGCGGCCGTCCTGCCGGTCGTCGCCGCGCTGTGCGGCATGGCCGTACCGGCGCTCGTCTACACGCTCACCGCCCTCACGGACGGCGGCTCGGGCGCGGGCTGGGCGGTGCCGACCGCCACCGACATCGCCTTCGCGCTCGCCGTGCTCGCCGTCATCGGCACGTCCCTGCCGAGCGCCCTGCGCGCCTTCCTGCTGACGCTGGCAGTCGTCGACGACCTGTTCGCCATCCTGATCATCGCGGTCTTCTTCACCGACCGCATCAACGTCGCCGCGCTCGCCGGGGCCGTCGTCGCGCTGGCCGTGTTCTGGCTGCTGCTGCGCCGCGGCGTGCGCGGCTGGTACGTGTACGTGCCGCTGGCGCTCGTCGTCTGGGGGCTGATGTACAACAGCGGCGTCCACGCGACGATCGCGGGCGTCGCGATGGGCCTGATGCTGCGCTGCACCACCCGCACGGGTGAACGGCGCTCCCCCGGTGAACACATCGAGCACCTGGTGCGCCCGCTGTCGGCGGGACTGGCCGTGCCGCTGTTCGCGCTGTTCAGCGCCGGAGTGCCGGTGTCGGGGGCGGCGCTGGCGAACGTGTTCGCACGGCCGGAGACGCTCGGGGTGGTGCTCGGTCTGGTCGTCGGCAAGACGGTCGGTGTCTTCGGCGGCACCTGGCTGACCGTCCGCTTCACCCGGGCCAGGCTCGACGACGACCTCGCCTGGGCCGACGTCTTCGCGGTCGCCGTGCTGGCCGGCATCGGGTTCACCGTCTCGCTGCTGATCGGTGAACTCGCCTTCGAGGGCGACACGGTGCTCACCGACGAGGTCAAGGCGGCCGTGCTCACCGGGTCGCTGATCGCGGCCGGCTGCGCGACCGTGCTGCTGAGGCTGCGCAACGCCAAGTACCGCAGGATGTGCGCGGACGAGGAGCGCGACGACGACCAGGACGGCATCCCGGACGTCTACGAACAGGACGACCCGGCATACCACCTGCGCATGGCGGAGATGCATGAACGCAAGGCCGCCGAGCACCGCCGTATCGCCGCCGAGCGGGCCGCGGGACGGCACGGGCTTGCCGAAGTGGCGGGCGGGGCAGGCGAGGAGGACGACCGTCCGGCATGATCTGACGAGACGGTACAAAAGACGGGACCGTGCGCAGTCAGGCGTAGGACGGAAGCGTACGGACCCAGACGTGGAAAACAGGGAGACGGCGATGAGCGCACCCGACGGCAGCCCGGTCGGCGCCGAACGCAGCATCGGCCAGCTGTTCGCCTCGGCGACGACCGAGATGTCGGCGCTGGTGCACGACGAGATCGCGCTGGCCAAGGCGCAGCTCAAGCAGGACGTCAAGCGCGGTGCGACCAGCGGCGGCGCGTTCTCGGCGGCCGGGGTGCTGCTGCTGTTCTCCCTGCCGATGCTCAACTTCGCGCTGGCGTACGGCATCCGGACCTGGAGCCACTGGAACCTCGCGGTGTGCTTCCTGCTGTCCTTCGCGGCCAACGTCCTCGTCGCCGGCGTGCTAGCGCTGATCGGCCTGGTCTTCGCGAAGAAGGCCAAGAAGAGCAAGGGCCCGCAGAAGGTGGCCGCGTCGATGAAGGAGACGGCCGGCGTCCTCCAGAACGCCAAGCCGCACCCTCGTCCGGAACTTCCGCAGGATCGGGTGCCCGAAGCCATCGAGGCTGTGGCACGCTCGGCGTCATGACGGACCCTGCCGCAGCCTCGGTCGTACGCGCCGAAGGCCCCTGGACCCACCGGGACGTCGCCGCGAACGGCGCGCGCTTCCACATCGCGGAGCTGGGCGACGGCCCGCTCGTGCTGCTGCTGCACGGCTTCCCCCAGTTCTGGTGGACGTGGCGGCACCAGCTGACCGCGCTCGCCGACGCGGGCTTCCGTGCCGTCGCCATGGACCTGCGGGGCGTGGGCGGCAGCGACCGCACGCCCCGCGGGTACGACCCGGCGAACCTGGCCCTCGACGTGACCGGGGTGATCCGCTCGCTGGGCGAGCCCGACGCCGCGGTGGTCGGGCACGACCTGGGCGGCTATCTGGCGTGGACGGCCGCCGCGATGCGCCCGAAGCTCGTACGACGCCTCGCGGTGGTGTCGATGCCGCATCCCCGGCGCTGGCGCTCGGCGATGCTGCGCGACCCCCGGCAGACCTCCGCAGGCTCCTACATCTGGGGGTTCCAGCGGCCGTGGGTCCCCGAGCGGCAGCTCACCGCGGACGACGGGGCGCTGGTGGGCCGGCTGATCCAGGAGTGGTCCGGGCCGAGCGCGCCGGACGACAAGGCGGTGCGGACGTACCGGCGGGCCATGTGCATCCCGTCGACGGCGCACTGCTCCGTCGAGCCGTACCGCTGGCTGGTGCGCTCGCTGGCGCGGCCCGACGGCATCCAGTTCAACCGGCGCATGAAGCGGCCGGTGCGGGTGCCGACGCTGCACCTGCACGGCTCGCTGGACCCGGTGCTGCGCACCCGCAGCGCCGCCGGATCGGGCGAGTACGTCGAAGCGCCGTACCGCTGGCGGCTGTTCGACGGGCTGGGGCACTTCCCGCACGAGGAGGACCCGGCGCTGTTCTCCGCCGAGCTGATCAACTGGCTGAAGGATCCCGAACCCGATCGGTGACCGCGCGACCGCGCCCGGTATCCGGACCTGAACGCCTGTTCTTCGAACAGCCACATGCCCGGCGCATAGGCCGATTGGGGCGTGTCGGGGAGGTTATCGACCTTGGAGCGGGGGCAGACGCACGGGTATGGGCTGGACGCACGACTACAGTGACGCATCCCGCAACCGCCGCACGACCGGCGGTCTGAACCCCCATCGGGGAGGGACCCCGCAGGTCGCGGGCGCGGACCTCCGGGTGGGCATTCCGCGCATCCTGCGCCGCAGGGCCCGCTGGGTCTCGGTACGACTGCGCCACGCACGCGGCTGACCCCCCAGGGCCTCTCCGGCGGTCCCTAGAGGGCGCAGCTGTCGGTCCCGACCTGTTCGTTCGCCGTGCGGCCCTTGGCGATGTCCTGCTGGATCTCGTCCGCCGTGAGGGCGTAGCCGGTGTCGGCGTCGTCCAGTGACTTGGCGAAGACGACGCCGTAGACCTTGCCGTCGGGCGTGAGCAGCGGGCCGCCGGAGTTGCCCTGGCGGACGGTCGCGTACAGGGAGTAGACGTCGCGGCGGACCGTGCCGCGGTGGTAGATGTCCGGGCCGTTGGCCGTGATGCGCCCGCGCACGCGTGCCGCCCGGACGTCGTACGCCCCGTTCTCCGGGAAGCCGGCGACGATGGCGCTGTCGGCGCTCTTCGCGTCCCCGGTGGAGAACTTCAGGGCGCGCGCCTTGAGGTCGGGCACGTCGAGTACGGCGATGTCGCGCCGCCAGTCGTAGAGCACGACCCGGGCGTCGTACCTGCGGCCCTCGCCGCCTATCTGGACGGTGGGCTCGTCCACGCCGCCCACGACGTGCGCGTTGGTCATCACCCGGCGGTCGGCGAAGACGAAGCCCGACCCCTCCAGGACCTTGCCGCAGCTCTCGGCCGTGCCCACGACCTTGACGATGGAGCGCTGGGAGCGGGTGGCGACGGCGCTGCCCGCGAGGGCGGGGTCGGGCGGCTGGACGTCGGTGATCGGCTCGCTGGAGAACGGACTGAAGACCTGCGGGAAGCCGTTCTGCGCGAGGACCGAGGAGAAGTCCGCGAACCAGGTGTTCGCCTGCGTCGGCAGCGCCTGGGAGACGCCGAGGAGCACCTTGGAGCTGCGGACCTCCTTGCCGAGCGTCGGCAGGGTCGTCCCGGCGAGGGCCGAGCCGATCAGCCAGGCGACCAGCAGCATCGCCACGACGTTCACCAGGGCGCCGCCGGTGGCGTCCAGGGCGCGGGCCGGGGACCACGTGATGTACCGGCGCAGCTTGTTGCCGAGGTGGGTGGTCAGCGCCTGGCCGACGGAGGCGCAGACGATGACGACGATCACCGCGACGACGGCGGCGGTCGTGCTGACCTCCGCGTTGTCGGTCAGGGCGTCCCAGATCACGGGCAGCGTGTAGACGGCGACGAGGCCGCCGCCCAGGAAGCCGATCACCGACAGGACGCCGACGACGAACCCCTGGCGGTAGCCCACGATCGCGAACCACACGGCAGCGACCAGCAGCAGGATGTCCAGCACATTCACGGACGCCACCCTGTCATGCGCGCCAGTCGAGCGGGACCTGCTTCTCCTGGTCCCAGGGGCGTTCCCAGCCCGCGAAGTGCAGGAGGCGGTCGATGATGCCTGCCGTGAACCCCCACACAAGTGCCGATTCGACCAGAAATGCCGGACCTCGGAAACCGCTGGGGTGGACCGTCGTGACGCGGTTGGCCGGGTCCGTGAGATCCGCCACGGGGACCGTGAAGACCCGGGCCGTCTCGTTCGGGTCGACCACGCCGACCGGGCTGGGCCGCTGCCACCAGCCGAGCACGGGTGTGACGACGAAGCTGCTCACGGGGATGTAGAGCCGGGGCAGCACGCCGAAGAGACGCACGCCCGAGGGATCAAGTCCGGTCTCCTCCTCGGCCTCGCGGAGAGCGGCCCGCAGCGGCCCGTCGGCCGTCGGGTCGCCGTCCTCGGGGTCGAGGGAGCCGCCCGGGAAGGAGGGCTGCCCGGCGTGTGAGCGCAGGGAGGTGGCGCGCTCGGTGAGCAGCATCTCGGGGCCGCGCTCGCCCTCACCGAAGAGGATCAGCACGGCCGACTGGCGGCCCGCCCCGTCCTCCGGCGGCAGGAAGCGGCTGAGCTGGCGCGGCTCGACCGTCTCCACCACCCGCACCACCGGGTCGAGCCAGCCTGGCAGTCCCTCCGTGCCGACCGTCACCGGGCCGTCCTGCGTGTCGCTCCTGTGCGTCATGCCCACCCCCGTTCTGCCGTGTCCAACGCCCTGCGGGCCCGCGATCGTTCCGGACGGTCAACGTGAGTTGACCCGGCCGGTGGTTCCGGCCCGCTCCTCACGCGGCCCCCAGGGGCGGCGCCGGCCTGCCGCCCGCGTCGAGGTAGGACTGCGGGGGCTTGAGGCGCTGGCCCGGGAGGCCGCCCTTCTCGTACTTCAGGAGCTTCTTCGCCTTCTCCGGGTCGGTCTCGCCCTCGCCGTACGCCGGACAGAGCGGGGCGATGGGGCAGGCGCCGCAGGCGGGCTTGCGGGCGTGGCAGATGCGGCGGCCGTGGAAGATCACGTGGTGGGAGAGCATCGTCCACTCACTCTTGGGGAAGAGCGCGCCGACGGCGGCCTCGATCTTGTCGGGCTCGGTCTCCTCGGTCCACTGCCAGCGCCGCACCAGCCGCTGGAAGTGCGTGTCGACGGTGATGCCCGGGCGGCCGAAGGCGTTGCCGAGCACGACGAAGGCGGTCTTGCGGCCGACGCCGGGCAGGGTGACCAGGTCCTCCAGCCGGCCGGGGACCTCACCGTCGAACTGTTCGACGAGGGCCTTGGAGAGCCCTATGACCGACTTGGTCTTGGCCCGGAAGAACCCGGTGGGCCGCAGGATCTCCTCGACCTCCTCCGGGTTGGCGGCGGCCAGGTCCTCTGGGGTGGGGTACTTGGCGAACAGGCCCGGAGTGGTCTGGTTGACCCTGAGGTCGGTCGTCTGCGCGGACAGCACCGTGGCGACGAGCAGCTCGAACGGGTTCTCGAAGTCGAGCTCGGGGTGGGCGTAGGGGTACACCTCGGCGAGCTCGCGGTCGATCCGCCGGGCCCGGCGGACGAGAGCGGTGTGCGACTCGTCGCGGGGCGGCTTGGCGGGGGCCTGCCCTGCGGGGACCTTCTCGGCGGCGGCGGTCTTCTTGGCGGGGGTCGCCTTCTTGGCAGCCGCCTTCTTGGCCGGCGTCGCCTTGGCCTCCGTTCTCGCCACGCTCTTCGCGGGAGCCTTGGCGGCCTTCGTCGCCTTCGCGGTCTTCCCGGCCGGAGCCTCGCTCGACCCGGACTGCTCCACCCCAGCGCTCTGCGGCTTTTTCACCCTTTTGTCACCACCATCGGGGACCTGTTCGCCCACAGCGGAATCACGACGTACAACCACCCACCCAGCCCCCTCGGCCTGTGCTCTACCGGCGATTTGGACACCCGGCCAGCCTAGAGCCCGGCACCGACATCCGCCCCGGACCCCGAAGATCGGCCCCCAATTGGACCCCTGCCGCTTATCTCGGCACACCTGTGCGGCATCCTTGTGACAGATCACACTGTTTGGACCGTCCGGCAAGATGGGGAACACGGTCCCCTGGTACACGGGGGAGCAAGATCCTCTGAGCAGGTCGACAAGGAGAGAACTCGTGGACGACGTTCTGCGGCGCAACCCGCTCTTCGCGGCTCTCGACGACGAGCAGGCCGCCGAGCTGCGCGCCTCCATGAGTGAGGTGACCCTCGCGCGAGGCGACTCGCTCTTCCACGAGGGCGACCCGGGGGACCGGCTCTACGTGGTGACCGAGGGCAAGGTCAAGCTGCACCGCACCTCCCCCGACGGCCGCGAGAACATGCTGGCCGTCGTCGGTCCCGGCGAGCTGATCGGTGAGCTGTCGCTCTTCGACCCCGGCCCGCGTACGGCGACCGCCACCGCCCTCACCGAGGTCAAGCTCCTCGGTCTCGGCCACGGCGACCTCCAGCCCTGGCTGAATGTGCGGCCCGAGGTGGCCGGCGCCCTGCTGCGCGCAGTCGCCCGCCGCCTGCGCAAGACCAACGACGCGATGTCCGACCTGGTCTTCTCCGACGTGCCGGGCCGTGTGGCCCGTGCCCTGCTGGACCTGTCGCGCCGCTTCGGCGTGCAGTCCGAGGAGGGCATCCACGTCGTGCACGACCTCACGCAGGAGGAGCTGGCCCAGCTGGTCGGCGCCTCCCGCGAGACCGTGAACAAGGCCCTGGCCGACTTCGCCCAGCGCGGCTGGCTCCGCCTGGAGGCCCGCGCGGTGATCCTCCTGGACGTGGAACGCCTGGCGAAGCGCTCACGCTGAGCCCAAGGGGTACGACAACGGGGTGCGGCCTCCCAGGAGGCGGCACCCCGCCGTCGTACCCACGCGCGTGACGGGACGATGTCGCCGAGCGTCCTGGGCCCCGCGGCCCGCCCGTGCGCGCTCCGCGCGCGGGGCGCGGTGGGCCGACGGCCGCTCACCGGGGCGAAGCCGCAGCTCTCCGCCGCTCCCGCCCACGCCCGCGCGTGGGACACACCGTCCCCGTGCCCGGCCGTCAGTCGCCGGTCCCCGGCCCCCGGTCGGCTAGATCAACCCGTGTTCGCGCAGGTACTCCAACTGCGCCCGAACCGACTGTTCCGCCGCCGGCCACAGGGAGTGGTCGACATCCGCGTAGACGTGGGCGACCACCTCCCCGGGGGTGCGGAAGCCGTTCTCGACCGCCGTTTCGACCTGGGCGAGCCGGCTGGCACGGTGGGCCAGGTAGAACTCGATCGCGCCCTGGGCGTCCTCAAGGACCGGACCGTGGCCCGGGAGGATCGTCCGGACGCCGTCGTCGACCGTGAGGGAGCGCAGGCGCCGCAGGGAGTCCAGGTAGTCCCCGAGACGGCCGTCCGGGTGCGCCACGACCGTCGTACCGCGCCCGAGGACCGTGTCACCGGTCAGGACCGCACCGTCGGCCGGGAGGTGGAAGCACAGGGAGTCCGCGGTGTGGCCGGGCGCGGGCACGACCCGCAGCTCCAGCCCGCCGACGGCGACGACGTCCCCGGCGGCCAGCCCCTCGTCACCGAGCCGCAGCGCGGGATCCAGCGCCCGTACCTTCGTCCCGGTCAGCCCGGCGAAGCGGGCGGCGCCCTCCGCGTGGTCGGGGTGGCCGTGGGTGAGCAGCGTGAGCGCCACGCGCAGACCGGCCCGCTCGGCCGTGTCCACGACGTTCCGCAGATGGCCGTCGTCCAGCGGTCCGGGGTCGATCACCACGGCCAGGTCGGAGCCCGGCTCGGCGACGATCCAGGTGTTCGTGCCGTCCAGGGTCATCGGGGAGGCGTTGGGCGCCAGGACGTTGACGGCCCGCGCCGTGGCGGGACCCGAGAGGACTTCTCCCCTGGGCCGGCCGGGCAGGGCGGTTGCGTCCGTCATGCGAGGCTCCCGCCGGTCGGAATGTGCTTGGTGAACTCGTCGTGCCCCGGCCAGGCCAGCACGATCTCGCCGTCCACGAGGCGGGCCCGGGCCAGTACGGGGGTCATGTCGCGCGCGGGTGCCGCCTCCAGCGCCTCGGCGGCGGTGGCGTACGGGATCAGCTGGCGCAGGGTCGCGATGGTGGGCGGCATCATCAGCAGCTCGCCCTTGTCGTACCCGGCGGCGGCCTCCCGCGGCTCGATCCACACCGTGCGGTCGGCCTCGGTGGAGGCGTTGCGGGTGCGCTGTCCGCGTGGGAGGGCGGCGACGAAGAACCAGGTGTCGTAGCGGCGGGACTCGAACTCCGGGGTGATCCAGCGGGTCCAGGCCCCCAGCAGGTCGGAGCGCAGTACCAGCCCCCGCCGGTCCAGGAACTGCGCGAAGGAGAAGTCCCGGGCGACCAGGGCGGCCCGGTCGGCCTCCCAGTCCGCGCCGGTGGTGTCGTCCACGACCGAGTCGGGGTCGGGTCCGGCGAGCAGGACGCCGGCCTCCTCGTACGTCTCCCGGACGGCCGCGCAGACGATCGCCTGCGCCCCCGCCTCGTCCACGCCGAGCCGCCGTGCCCACCACGCGCGGGTGGGACCCGCCCAGCGGATGTCCTGGTCGTCGTCGCGTGGGTCGACACCGCCGCCGGGATACGCGTACGCGCCTCCGGCGAAGGCCATGGAGGCGCGTCTGCGCAGCATGTGGACGGCGGGTCCGGCACCGGGTGTGCCGGCCGGACCGTCCCTCAGCAGGAGCACCGTGGCCGCGCGTCTGGGGTCCACGGGCGTCAGGGTGCCGTCCGCGAGCGCGCGGATACGGTCCGGCCACTCCGGGGGATACCACTGCCCATTCGCCATGAGGCGGAGGCTATCCCGATGTGCGCGAATGTTCGAGAGGGTCCTGTGAGCAGGGCGTTACGGCAGCAGCTCGACCTGGATCTCGACCTCCACGGGAGCGTCGAGCGGCAGTACGGCGACACCCACGGCGCTGCGGGCGTGCACGCCCCTGTCGCCGAGGACCGCGCCCAGCAGCTCGCTCGCGCCGTTGACGACGCCGGGCTGCCCGGTGAAGTCGGCGGCCGAGGCGACGAACCCGGTGACCTTCACCACGCGCGCGACGCGGTCCAGGTCGCCGGCGACCGACTTCACGGCGGCCAGGGCGTTCAGGGCGCACACCCGGGCCAGGTCCTTGGCCTCCTCCGCGGTGACCTCCGCGCCGACCTTCCCGGTGACCGGGAGCTTGCCGTCCACCATGGGCAGCTGGCCCGAGGTGTGGACGTACACGCCGGACCGCACGGCCGGCTGGTAGGCGGCCAGCGGCGGCACGACCTCCGGCAGGGTCAGCCCGAGTTCCGCGAGCTTGTCCTCGACCGCGCTCATGCCTGCTTCTCCCGCTTCAGGTACGCCACGAGCTGCTCGGGGTTGGGTCCGGGCACGACCTGGACGAGCTCCCAGCCGTCCTCGCCCCAATTGTCCAGAATCTGCTTCGTGGCATGGACGAGCAGAGGCACGGTTGCGTATTCCCACTTGGTCATGGGCCGACTGTATCCGCTGTTATCCACAGCCTCCCGCGTAGCCGGTCGGCGGACTGGTTAGGCTCGAAGACGTGAGCAGGCTCCAGGTCGTCAGCGGCAAGGGCGGGACCGGAAAGACGACGGTCGCCGCCGCTCTCGCGCTGGCCCTCGCCACCGAGGGCAGGCGTACGCTCCTCGTGGAGGTGGAGGGCAGGCAGGGCATCGCACAGCTCTTCGAGACGGACGCGCTTCCCTATGAGGAGCGGAAGATCGCCGTCGCTCCCGGGGGCGGCGAGGTCCATGCCCTCGCCATCGACCCCGAACTGGCGCTTCTGGACTACCTCCAGATGTTCTACAAGCTGGGCAGCGCCGGCCGGGCCCTGAAGAAGCTCGGCGCGATCGACTTCGCCACCACCGTCGCGCCCGGCCTCAGGGACGTGCTGCTGACCGGCAAGGCGTGCGAGGCGGTGCGCCGCAAGGACAGGGCGGGCCGCTTCGTCTACGACTACGTCGTCATGGACGCGCCCCCCACGGGCCGCATCACCCGCTTCCTGAACGTCAACGACGAGGTGGCGGGCCTCGCGAAGATCGGTCCGATACACAATCAGGCGCAGGCCGTCATGCGGGTGCTGAAGTCCCCCGAGACCGCCGTGCACCTGGTCACCCTGCTGGAGGAGATGCCGGTCCAGGAGACCGCCGACGGCATCGCCGAACTGCGCGCGGCGCGGCTGCCGGTGGGCCGGATCATCGTGAACATGGTGCGCCCGGAGGTGTTGGACGGCGCCGACCTGGAACACGTACGGAGCGTGCCGCGCACCGCCGTCGCCCGGTCGCTGTCGGCGGCCGGCCTCGGTGGCGCGCGGCGCGGCGGGAACGCCGAGCGGCTGGTGCACCCGCTGCTGGCCCAGGCCGCCGAGTACGCCGAGCGGTACGCGCTGGAGCAGGAGCAGCGCGCGGTCCTCGGCGAACTGGACCTGCCACTGCACGAACTGCCGCTGCTCGCCGAGGGCATGGACCTGGCGGGCCTGTACCAACTCGCCCACGAGCTGCGGGAACAGGGGATGTCATGAGTCCGGACCCGGAGGCGCAGGACGCGGCCCGCCACCGCCCCTCTCCCACGCGCGTGCTCGACGTCGACGCGCTGCTCGACGATCCGGCGACCCGGATCGTGGTGTGCTGCGGCTCGGGCGGCGTCGGGAAGACGACGACCGCGGCGGCGCTGGGGCTGCGGGCCGCCGAGCGCGGCCGCAAGGTGGTCGTGCTGACCATCGACCCGGCCCGGCGGCTCGCCCAGTCCATGGGCATCGACTCGCTGGACAACGTGCCGCGCCGGGTGAAGGGCACCGAGGGCGAGGGCGAACTGCACGCCATGATGCTCGACATGAAGCGCACCTTCGACGAGGTCGTCGAGGCGCACGCGGACCCGGAGCGGGCGGCCGCGATCCTGGCCAACCCCTTCTACCAGTCGCTCTCGGCGGGCTTCGCGGGCACGCAGGAGTACATGGCGATGGAGAAGCTGGGCCAGCTGCGGGCCCGGGACGAGTGGGACCTGATCGTCGTCGACACCCCGCCGTCCCGCTCGGCACTGGACTTCCTGGACGCACCCAAGCGGCTCGGCTCGTTCCTGGACGGCAAGCTGATCCGGCTGCTGACGGCGCCCGCGAAGCTGGGCGGGCGCGCGGGCATGGCGTTCCTCAACGTCGGCATGTCCATCATGACGGGGACGCTGGGCAAGCTGCTGGGCGGTCAGCTGCTGAAGGACGTGCAGACGTTCGTGGCCGCGATGGACACGACGTTCGGCGGTTTCCGCACGCGCGCGGACGCGACGTACAAACTGCTCCAGGCGCCCGGTACGGCGTTCCTGGTGGTGGCGGCGCCGGAGCGGGACGCACTGCGCGAGGCCGCGTACTTCGTGGAGCGGCTGGCCGCGGAGGCCATGCCGCTGGTCGGGCTGGTCCTCAACCGGGTCCACGGCAGCGGCGCCGACCGGCTGTCGGCCGAGCGGGCGCTCGCCGCCGCGGAAAATCTTGAGGAGCCCCGCATTGTCGATCAGGGGGGCGGGAAAGCAAGACTTCGTAACTCTCCCGACACGTACGACAGTTCAGAATCTCCCGCATCCGAGCGCCACTCCCCCGGCGCGGACCGGGACGTCGACCGGCTCACCGCGGGTCTGTTGAGACTGCACGCGGACCGTATGCAACTGCTCTCCCGTGAGCAGCGCACGCGTGACCGCTTCGCCGCCCGCCACCCCGAGGTGGCCGTGGTGGAAGTGGCCGCGCTCCCCGGTGACGTGCACGATCTCTCGGGCCTGCGGGACATCGGGGACCGGCTCGCGGCCCATCGGCACGAGCTGCCCGAAACACGCACGGAGAACTGAGGTCCGTCCCCCAGAGCGGCCATGGTGCGGCCACGGCTCCGTGCGGAAAGGCCCGTGAAGGCCCGCGGAAGGCGTCAGCCGACCGCTGCGTAGTTCTCGTACACCTCGTCGCTGTCGAGGGGCACGATGCCGGCGCCGCGCTCGTACTCCGAGCGCGCGGTCTCCAGGAGCCGGCGCCAGGAGGTCACGGTGGGCCGCCGACGCAGCAGTGCGCGGCGCTCGCGCTCCGTCATGCCTCCCCACACGCCGAACTCGACGCGGTTGTCCAGCGCGTCGGCCAGGCATTCCGTGCGTACCGGGCATCCGGTGCACACCGCCTTGGCCCTGTTCTGCGCTGCTCCCTGCACGAACAGTTCATCCGGATCGGTAGTGCGGCAAGCAGCCTGCGCACTCCAGTCGGTTACCCAGCCCATACCGGCGCCGTCCTCTCCCGAATCGAGGCTCCCCCACGGCGGCAGCGGCATATTCACCGCCGCCAGTTGAGGACGTTACGGAAGGTGGGCACAGCGCAACACCCCCTTCGGGCCCAATCTTGAATGGCCCGAACGGACTATGGGTAAGCGGCAGATCACCCGCGGGAGTGAGCTGACGACATGCGCGACCATCCCGGCAAACCGGGACAGCTGTGATGTGTCACAACGGGCGTCAGGCGACACACGAGGCGGATTCGGGCGCGCCTCCCACACGACTCGACGTGCCCGGCGGCGAACCCGTCGTAAAAAGGCCAAGAGGATCCGGAACGATTCGGGGTCGCCGGACGTATTGATACGTAGCCGCACTGCTGTGACAGTTGAGAGCAGCTTAGGCCAAGGCATATACGCGTGTCCGGCGAATGACAACGTAGGGCCGCCCGGATCTGCCGTGCCACGGTCCCGCGCGGCCCCCGGAGCCCGGGGTGGCGGACCCTCCGCGCCCGTCCCGCCCGCCCCCGGCCCGCCTCCCGGATGTCACGATCGTGTACGCGAACATCCCGAGGGGCACCCGCTCCACCGGAACGCTCATCTCTACGGATTAGGCTGCCCCCATGCCAAAGAAGCGCTCGGGCGGTGGTCTGTCGCCAACGCAGCAGGCCGCCAAGTTCCTCGGTGTCAGTGTGCTCGCGGGAGCCGTCATGGCAGGCATCGCGCTGCCCGCGGCCGGCGCGCTCGGACTCGCGGCCAAGGGTTCGGTCCAGGGCTTCGACGAGATCCCCGCGAACCTGCAGAGCCCCCAGCTGAGCCAGCGGACCACCATCCTGGACAACCAGGGCGGCCAGATCGCCTCGGTCTACTCGCGCGACCGCACGGTGGTGGACCTCAAGGACATGTCGCCGTACATGCAGAAGGCGATCGTCGCCATCGAGGACTCGCGCTTCTACCAGCACGGCGCGATCGACCTGAAGGGCGTGCTGCGCGCCCTGAACAAGAACGCGCAGAGCGGCGGGGTCTCCCAGGGCGCCTCGACGCTCACCCAGCAGCTGGTGAAGAACTACTTCGTGGAGGAGGCCGGCGACGACCCGACGAAGGTCGCCCAGGCCACCCAGCAGACGCTCGGCCGCAAGGTCCAGGAGCTGAAGTACGCCATCCAGATCGAGGAAGAGCTCGGCAAGAAGAAGATCCTCGAGAACTACCTGAACATCACGTTCTTCGGCGAGCAGGCGTACGGCGTCGAGGCGGCGTCCCAGCGCTACTTCTCCAAGCACGCCAAGGACCTCACGCTCCCCGAGGCCGCGCTGCTGGCCGGCATCGTCCAGTCGCCCAGCCGGTACGACCCGGTCAACGACGAGGCCGAGGCCACCAAGCGCCGCAACACGGTGCTCGAGCGCATGGCCGAGGTCGGCGACGTCTCGCGGGCGGAGGCGGACCGGGCGGCCAAGGAGCCGCTCGGCCTGCACCCGAGCAAGCCGAAGAACGGCTGCATCACCGCGGTCAAGGGCGCCGGCTTCTTCTGCGACTACGTGCGTGAGGTGTTCCTCACCGACCCGGTCTTCGGCAAGACCCGCGAGGACCGCGCGAAGGTCTGGAACCAGGGCGGTCTGACGATCCGTACGACGCTGGACCCGCAGTCCCAGAACTCGGTCCAGTCGTCGATAAAGCAGCACGTGTACAAGAGCGACGCCGTGGCGACCGCCGCCGCCATCGTCGAGCCCGGCACCGGCAAGATCCTCGCGATGGGACAGTCCCGGCCGTACGGCTTCGGCAAGGACGAGACGCAGATCAACCTGTCCGTGGACAAGAGCATGGGCGGCGGCATGGGCTACCAGCCCGGTTCGACGTTCAAGCCGATCGTGGCCGCAGCGGCCCTGGAGGGCGGCAAGCCGCCGACCCAGGAGTACTCGTCGCCGTACAAGATGAACTACCCGAGCCCGATCGCCCAGTGCGACGGCCGGACCTGGCGCAACAGCACGACCAAGCCGGCCGACCTGACGAACGAGAACGAGTCGGAGCACGGGCCGTACGGCATGAAGGAGGCGACCGCCAAGTCGGTCAACACCTACTACGTGCAGCTCATCGCCGACATCGGCATCTGCCCGGTCACCACCATGGCCAAGAAGATGGGCGTGGAGCGCGCCGACGGCGGCAAGATGCAGCAGGAGCCGTCGATCGCGCTCGGCACGCAGGAGATGTCGCCGCTGACGATGGCGAGCGCGTACGCCACCTTCGCCTCGCGCGGCATGTACTGCACACCGGTCGCCATCGAGTCGATCACGCAGACCGTGGGCAGCCAGAAGAAGTCCCTGGAGGTGCCGAAGTCGACCTGCTCGCGGGCGATGTCGGAGAACACCGCGGACACCGTGAGCACGCTCCTCAAGGGCGTCGTCGAGGACGGCACCGGCCAGCAGGCGGGCCTGAGCGGCCGGGCCAGCGCGGGCAAGACCGGTACGACGGACGAGCGCTACGCGGCCTGGTTCGTCGGCTACACGCCGAACATGGCGGGCGCGGTCTGGGTCGGCGACCCGGCGCACGACCGCAAGATGGTCAACATCACCATCGGCGGCATCCCGCACGCCAAGGTGTACGGCGGTGAGGTCCCCGGTCCGATCTGGCGCGACATGATGACGGGCGCGCTGGCGGGCAAGCCCGCGCCGGAGTTCAACCTGATCGACATCCCGGACCCCGTGAAGGACCGGGGCGACGAGGGCGACGGCCAGGACCGCGGCAACAACGGCGGCGACAACGGGAACCGGCCCGGCAACGGCAACGGGCCCGGCGGCCAGAACGGCGGGACGTCCCCGAACCCCACGTTCTCCTTCCCCGACGGCTTCTTCCAGGGCCAGGGCGACGGGGGGAACCGGGGAGGCTTCGGCGGGGGACGGGGCTAGCCGCGGAGTCGCCGGCCGCTGAGCCGCGCAGGTCGTAGTACGACGGGGCCGCATCCTCTCTCCGAGGATGCGGCCCCGTCGTCGTGCCGCGCCGGTCGGCGTCCGCCGTGCGGCCCGTGGCCCGCGTGCATGGGGATACGGCCCGTGACCCCTGGCGCGGGGTACGGCCCTTCGCCCCGTGCGTGCGGATACTGCCCGTTGCCCCGTGCGGCGCGCATGTGGCCCGTGGCCCCGCGGCCGAAGGCGGCTCAGCCCTGGAGGAGCTTCTTCACCACGGCGGCGACCCGGCCGCCCTCGGCGAGGCCGGCGACCTTGGGGTTCACGATCTTCATGACGGCGCCCATGGCCCGCGGGCCCTCCGCCCCGGCCGCCTTCGCCTCCTCGACGGCCTGGGCGACGATGGTGTTCAGCTCGTCGTCCGAGAGCTGCTTGGGCAGGTACTCGGCGAGCACCTCGCCCTCCGCCTTCTCCCGCTCGGCCTGCTCCGGGCGGCCACCCTGCGCGAAGGCGTCCGCGGCCTCACGCCGCTTCTTCGCCTCCTTGGTGATCACCTTGAGGACCTCGTCGTCGGAGAGCTCGCGCTTCTCCTTGCCCGCGACCTCCTCCTTGGTGATCGCGGCGAGCGTCAGCCGGAGCGTCGAGGAACGCAGCTCGTTCCGCTCCTTGATCGCGGCGTTGAGGTCGTCGTGAAGCTTCGACTTGAGCGTGGTGGTCATGCCGTCGATTGTCGCAGGTGCGCCGGACCCGACGCCTCCCGATTTGACCTGCGGGTCGGGGGACCGGCCTTCTGGACCGGACGCGTGGCCGGTACGGGAGTTGGGGGGTGGTCCGGCCGGGAGTTGGGGGGGCGGCCGGTCCCGGGCGGGTCCGGGCGTCTGACACGATGGTCGTATGCGCGCGCGATACGGAGTACCCCTGGGAATCGTGGCGGCCGGCGCCGCCGGTCTGGCTTACGCGGCGGGCGTCGAAGTCCGCTCCTTCCGGCTCCGCCGGGTGACGATCCCGGTGCTCCCGGCGGGCATGCGCCCCCTGCGCGTGCTCCAGGTCTCCGACATCCACATGGTGAGCGGGCAGCGCAAGAAGCAGCGCTGGCTGCGCTCGCTGGCGACCCTGCGGCCGGACTTCGTGATCAACACCGGGGACAACCTGTCCGACCCCGAGGGCGTGCCGGAGGCGCTGGACGCGCTGGGCCCGCTGATGGAGTTCCCGGGCGCGTACGTCTTCGGCTCCAACGACTACTACGGCCCCAAACTCCGCAACCCCGCCCGCTACTTGCTGGAGAAGACCAGCGGCCGCCACGGGCTCAACGGCAACGCCCCGGCCGTCGGCGTGATCCACAACCCGTGGGAGGACCTGCGGGACGGCTTCGACGCGGCCGGCTGGGTGAACCTCACGAACACCAGGGGCACGCTGAAGATCGACGGCGTCACGGTGGAGATGACCGGCCTGGACGACCCGCACATCAAGCGGGACCGGTACGCGCAGGTGGCGGGCGGTCCGTCGGACGACGCGGACTTCTCGATGGGCGTGGTGCACGCGCCGTACCTGCGGGTCCTGGACTCGTACACGGCGGATGACTATCCGCTGGTCCTGGCCGGCCACACGCACGGCGGCCAGCTCTGCATCCCCTTCTACGGCGCGCTGGTCACCAACTGCGACCTCGACACGGACCGCGTGAAGGGCCTGTCCCGGCACACGGCGGAGGGCCGGACGTCGTACCTGCACGTCTCGGCGGGCTGCGGCACCAACCGCTACACGCCGGTACGGTTCGCCTGCCCACCGGAGGCGTCGCTGCTGACGTTGGTGGGGCGGGAGTAACGGGAGTGGCCGGCGGGCCGGGAGTGGCCGACCGGACAGATCACGACCTGACGGATTGGACGAGAGCACACGGGACCGGTCGGGATAACCCGACCGGTCCCGTCCGCATCGCCCCATTTGCCCGTCCTGCTTAGCGTGAGGGGCATGACGGCACCGATACCCAGGGACATACCGGACCTGCCCGCGGTCCCCCGCACTTCCCCCCTGCTGCCCGCCCCCGTCCCGGCCACGGCGGTGGTGGCTCCCACCCGCCACCCCCTGACCGCGGCGTTCCGCGTACTGACCGCCCTGACGGCGCTCGCGGCCGTGGCACTGGAACTGCTCCTGGGTCCCCCGGCCAGGATGCTCAGCTACTTCAGCGTCCAGAGCAACATCGTGCTCGCCGTGGTCATGATCGCCGCGGCCCAGCGGGCGTCGTCCGCCCGCAAGCCCCTGTCGTCGTCGGTGACGGGCGCGGCGCTGTTCTACGTGCTGATCTCGGCGCTGGTCTACCACCTGCTGCTGGGACACGCGACGCCGCCGTTCTCCATGACCGGCGCGACCCGGCCGCCGGTGGCGTGGCACGGCCAGTGGACCGCGCTCCAGGTGCTCCACACGCTGGTGCCGGCGGCGGCATTGGCGGACTGGCTCCTGCTCACGGCATCGGGCCGCCTGCACCTGCGGCAGCTGGCCGCGTGGCTGCTGTATCCCCTGGCGTACCTGGCCTTCTCCCTCGCCCGGGGCGAGCTGCTCATCCCGGGGACGGCGGACCGGTACCTGTACCCCTTCCTGGACGTGGACCAGCACGGCTACCGCAGCGCCCTCGCCAACGCGCTCCTCCTGGGCCTCGCGTTCTACGCCCTGGCGGTCCTCATGGTGGCCCTCGACCACGCCCGCCCGAACCCCGTCCGCCGCGGCCCCAAAACCGGATTTCGTCTCCGGCCACCAGTGGGCTAAAGTAAACGACGTCGCCGCAGGAACAGCGACATCGGGGTGTAGCGCAGCTTGGCAGCGCGCTTCGTTCGGGACGAAGAGGTCGTGGGTTCAAATCCCGCCACCCCGACGCTGGTCAGAGGGGCCTGGTGTGCAAGTAGCACCAGGCCCCTCTGTCGTGCATGGGGCCAAACGAATGCGATCAAGCTGCGATGCCTGGTCGTCAGCAAAGGTGCGCGCAGAGCTTGGCATCCTCAGTGATCACAGGTCTCAGCAGCCTCCAGAAGACCGCTATCTACACTGCGCCATGCGCCTCAGGGACTGCCCTCATATCCCCACGACTCCACAACGTCGCCACCGGTGCCCAAGCGTCTCGGGCACCGTAGGTTTCAGGACCAGCAGCTAACTGGGCAACGGCTGAGCGGAAAACGTACCGTCGGAGAGCCGCGTCTCGGTCAGCATGAGCCACAGCACGCGGCCCTCGACAACGTGAAGCACGACAGTGCCAGCAGGCTGCTTGCGAAACGATCAGGGCGACCGTCAGGGTTCTCGCTGTAGAGAACGGTGACTGGCAAGGTGGACGCTGAACCGTACCGCGACAGTGCACCTTGCGAGCCATCCAGCCAGCTCCCATCAGAAGGAGCCCCGCACTGAGACCGCCCAGCAGTTCTGGGAGAGCATCAAGGAGAGTGCCCATCGCGCCACCGCCTCGGCGACGGATCTGCTCTGCCCCGAGGCGCCCGAGCTTGCACCGGACCCGCTCGCCCGTCTTTGCGTCCAAACCTTGAAAAATCGCAGCCTCTCCCCAGGAGCCGCCGAGTCCGGCCAGCTTTGGAGCACCTGCCTTTCCTGCTCTGTCAGGCCACCGAGCACGAACGAAAGCCGTTTGTCACCGAACTCTGATTTCAGCAGAACAGCTTCGGGGCTTTCGTGGTCGGTAGCGTCGATGCCCGTCTGCTCGCTCAGGAGGCCGAGCCGGCCACCAAGTGCCCTACTCATCCACAGCGGCACCAACCTGCGGTACTCAGAACCTGCCAGCGTACAAAGGAGAGCGAGACAGTTTTCGTCGAGCCGAGCAGGGTTCAATGCGTCGTCCATCAGAGCCATCTCCACGGCTGCCCACCACTGTTCGTTCAGAGGCACGCACAACCATTCGGCGATCAACTGATCGACGATTTCACGGTTACCTGAAATTACAACCTGGCGGGCCGTTGCCACCGCTTGAATGGAGGGAGACTAGCCGTGTACTGCATTTAGCGCCGCCTGATAACCCTCACCGGTTTCTTCCTGACAGCGCTGCGCATCACGCTTGCGGCGGTGGTTTTTCGCCACGTCATCATCCTGGCTCCGCCATGACAGTCCTGTGATCCGCCACGCCTGTCAGGGCGAGCGTGGTTGAGCGATCACAGGATGCGGTGCGCCTTCGGGCTATAGCCACTTCTAGTCACGGGCTAGTAACTAAGCCGCGGCCACTGCTCGGCCAGCGCACAGATTACTGACTTGGTCACGTCAACCGCAACCGAGGGTACGGATAGCCAGTCACCGGTTGTCCATGAGCGCTCGTACGGCTCGTATGACTTGCTGTGCGCCCGTGACGGATACACAGCAAGAACCTAGCAGTCGGGAAGACGAAGCTGATCAGGCCACCGCGCCGTCCTCTTCCTCCTGGTCATCGGCGAAAATATCGTCCTTGGCTTCGCCCCCCTTTGTGATCACCGGCCGGAGCTGTTTGCGGTAAACCGCCTCGGCCGTCGCCTGGCTGCTGTGACCGACCAGCAGGACAATGGTCTCCAGCGGGATGCCGTGGTCGGAGAGCAGGGACACGAAGCTGTGCCGGAGCTCCCGCGGCGTCCACGCCGGCTTCAGGCAGGCCCTTCTCACGATGGCCTTGAAGTCGCGCCGAACGTTGGCCGCGTCGAACGGCTCGGCGGTCCTGGTCGTGAAGACACGGCCGGTCCGGCTCCATTCCATACCCCTCAATGCCCGCTCCTGAGCTGTTCATCGCGGTCTAACAGCACGACGGCGGGGCCCGACCGAATGGGCCTCGGCCACCTCCCCAATCTCTCCAGCCCTTCATCCGATCAGCGCAAATACAGCAGTCAGTCACCCCACATGGGGGGCCAAACGCGGCGACTCCGCCGAAACGGTCCCGGGCTGTGATGGACGGTGCCGGAGCCAAACGAGCAGGTCGGGTGTCCTGGAACCAAGGTCACCAGGGGCGCAATCGCGTTCGGGAGCGAGCGGTCCAGTAGCAAATAGGGGCCTACAACATCAGTCGCGGTGCGCCGCAGGCAGCGGGGACGCCCTTGATCCCGACACTCCCCTCGCTACCTAGACGCTGCGCTCAGCCCAGTCAGAGAGTCTGAACGGTCCAAACCGGTCAAGCCGCGGTGGATCCCGTAGTGCTTCAGTAGCCTTTCGCCGTGGCTATGTATCGCCGACATCTTGAGCGGCTCGCGCAGGCAATGCAGAGGGTATCGACCCGCCCGGCTACGTCCTCGTACATCTGGGGCGGGCGCCGATCTCCCTTAGCTTTTGCAGTATTTCACCTATTCTTCCTGATGCGTCTGTTATCGCCTCTCCAGTGGCTGAAATACGGCGTACGACGCAGGAACGCGGCCAAGCCTCCGACGACGAATCAGCGCCCAGACTTCCCTGCCGCCTATACCGAGTGGTACTTCATAGCGGTGCTCGCCGCAGCCGGCACCGCTTACCTGGTTCGTCATACGATCCACCCCGACCTGCCGTTTCCGCTGGCGCAGCTCCTCGCGGCAGTGGGCTGGCTGCTGATCGCCGAGGCTGTGGTGTGGATGTTCTACTACCTCATGCTGCGGGCGTTCATAGAGCGCTATTACACGATCTTTCACCCAGCCGAGTACGTTCTGATGTTTCCGCTACTTCTCGCCGTCCAAGTACTGCTGCTAAGCGATCTGACTGGGCGTAGGATTACGGCGTTACTGCAGGCCTTCATCGGCGAACTTGATGCGGGCGACCGGTTCGGGACTACGCTGGCGGTCTTCGGTCTCGCCTACCTGGGAGTGGCAATCACAGTGGTCCTCAGTTCCCACCCCGGCATCGACACCCGCACCGCCCAGACCGTCTCGGTCATCGGCGCTGGCGACGTCACCTTGAATCGCATCCTGCCTGCACTGAAGACACTGGGCTACAGACGTAGCAGCATCACGATCTCCTCGGTCGACGATCCCGAGACCGCAAACGCCCGCACCGTGATTGGCGACGACGCTCAGTTACATGTGGCTTCCCCGGACAAGGTGCTAGCCACTGCACTGCGTGAACATGCTCCCACTATCATCGCCTCGCCCACATTTGCTCACTTCACTCAGCTCGTGGCCTTGGCCGCAGCCGGCGTTCCCTTCGCCGTGGAGAAGCCCATCACCTCCAGTCGCGCCGAACGCACCGTGTTGCGCAACGAGGCCGGGAAGTTGATGACTCACGGCTTCGCTCTGAGCTACTACAGCCTAGAAAAGGCCCTCCCGCTCACCTACTTTCTACAGCCACTGCCTGTCCACTCGCGCTTCCTGACCGCAAGCGAGCCTGGGCTACTGGGCGCAGCTGCCTTGCACGCCCTACGGGAAGAGCTGGGCCGCGTGCGCTCTGTACGCATCGACCTTCTGGAGGGCGCCTCGCGCTCTCCAGCCAGCTACGCCCGCCTCTGGACCGAGGTCCCCGGAACTTTGCACCCCTTCGTCGAGACCACCATCCATCCGCTGCTACTGATGCGGCACATCACCGGTAAGGGCCCAATCACCTGGTCCGGCTGTGCCCTTGGCCGTTATGCCCCGCGCGCCACCCAGGTCCGCGCCGAGTACGGCCAAGAAATCGCCCCCCACTTGGCTGGAAGCCTCTGCACATCACGGCACCATCGACTTGCGGATGCGCGTCGCCAAGCATGTGCCCACCTCACTGGCCCAACGCCGTGCCGTCATTACCCACGCCAACGGCTCCGTGACCGCCAACTTTGACACCCGCCGGGTCGACTTCGAAGTCAACGGCCAAAATCGTGGCTGGATCGCCATCGACACCGCCCGCGACGCGGGTCGTTACCAGCAGAACTACACGGTTCTGATGTCCTTGTTCACGGAATTTGCCATCAATGGATGGGGGGCCGTTCGCTTCGACGACTTCGAACGGCAACTGGACGCTCTAGACCACTGGGACAACTTGTGTGACCTGGTGGACCAACACCAGCCCCCAGTCACCGAATACACCGCCGAGTCTCTCGCCACTCGCCTTCCAAACTTGATCCGTCTCAGGTAGACGTGCCCGGTACTAGAAGCCAGCCGGGGGCCAAACGATGCAGCTGTACCAGGACCGTCCCGGACTGTAGAGGACTGGACTTGCTCCGAATGAGCACGTCAGGCTCAACTAAGAAGCTGTTGTCTTTTCGATCTTGAGGGATGCGCGTCGAACGGGAGTCCCGATCGGGTGGTCGTGGGACGCTGGGCGCATACGAACAGGGCCTC
>NZ_JBEZXS010000016.1:0-176609 GCF_040638185.1 Streptomyces sp. NPDC026672 | reverse complement strand
GACCCACCGACACCACAAGCGGCTACTCACCTAGCAATACAGTCCCTCCGCGGGGCACCAGTCGCTCACGTGCCTCCCTGACCCACCACCGCCGGTCGAGGTTAGCGCCAACTCGCGTTTGTCTGCGGTGAGTTGCCGGACGGTGTTGCCGAACCGGTCGTACTCGGTGGTGGTGATGTGCCCGCCGGGGGCGGCGGTGTTGACCTCACGACCGGACGCGTCGGTGTAGGTAATGGTCGCCCGGGTGTAGGCCGAGGCCGAGAGGTCCGAGCCGGAGTTGGAGGTGGGGACCGAGTCGGCCAGGAAGGCCGCGGTCGCGTCCGTCGGCACGTCCGACTGGCCCCAGGCCGCCACGTCTGACGTACCCATGGCGTTCGGCGCCTTTGAACCCGTCAACGGAACGTCGTAGACCACACTGGTGGTCGCCGTCGTACCATCAGTGGTGCTCTTCGTACCCGCCGTCAGGTTCGGTCGGCGGGCGCGGTCCACGACATCAGGGCAGCCCGCTCCCACGGCCTACTCGACGCCCTCGACACCGGCGGCATCCGGTGCTGGGCGGATAAGGCGTACCAGGGCTCCGGCCCCGCCGTCCACGTCCCCTTCCGCGGCCGCTGGAACAAGCTCTCCGCCGGGAAGAAGACCGTCAACCGCGCCCACGCGAGGATCCGCGCACTCGGCGAACAGACCATGGCCACCCTCAAGTCCTGGTGCCTGCTGCGGAAGCTCCGCTGCAGCACCACCCGCGTCACCGGCCTCGTCAAGGCTGTCCTCACCCTGGAGCTGACCGCCTCAACCTGACGAGGGAGCCTCACTGCCTTCTATACTCCTGGCGTGTTTGATACGTCGAGCCTCTTCCACGTTTCGTCCGTGCTCAATCGGCGTTCGATCGCACAGCATGGCCTGGATTGGACCCGGATGGGCGCCGCACGGGGAATCGCCGGCAGCCGCAGCCCTGAGGTGGAGGGGATCTTCATCTGTCGGGGCGAGGAGGAAGCAGAGTTCTTCCTCCAGATCAACAACACCGGTGGGCCGATTGATCTCTGGTCCGTGGACGGCATCGATGAGGGGTTGTTCCTCGACAACGGCAACGGATTCGTCTACCTGCCCAGCCGCATACCAGCCGCGCGAGTCCGCCTCGCGCGATCAGACGTTCCCCCGCAACTTAGTTTTTGACTTCGCGCGGAGCTACGGAGGATGACGTCGGATAGCTCCTGCGGGAAGATGGACACGTGTTTTCGGATCACGGTGGTCGATATCTTCAATCTCTCCAGCGTCAAGCCGCGCACGCGCACAGCCATTGCCAGTTCCTGGCCGACCGGATGCGACTGCTGGCCGGGTGGATCGGCGCCGGGGACATGGGCCTGTGGGAGAGAGCGCAGCACCTTCGGCGCATCTTCGAGGACATAGAGGAGCACTACCAGCGGGTGGCGAGGGCGGCGGAGCGGCCGCCGCCGGATGACCGACGCGCTCGGCGAAGCCAACGGCGGGAGCTCCGGGTGACTGTGGATGAAATGTGCCGCAAGGTAGACGAGTTGGACAGATTGGTCCTTGGGTTGGAGGTCGAGCACAGACTTCAGGCTGGCGCGAGCGGTCAGCATCAGCCCGAAGCCGACAGCTGAGCGGATGCGGCTCGGCACGCGCCGTACCGTCCGGGCCTGGTCGTGGTCGAACTTCCCCCTCGACAGCAGGTGGTGCATGCGGTGTGGCGGCCCTGGTTGCCCCGCCTGCTGTGCCGGCGTCCAGCAGTTTCGCGTGTCCCGCTGCCCCAGCAGCCCCGTGATCATCGCTGCGGCTGTCTCATGGGTCTCACCTGTTATGAAACAGCTTGAGATCATGTCCAACGACGCCTCGACGGGCCGCACGGTGATGACGAACAGCGGCAGCCCCTTGGTGTTCACGACCAGGTGCCGCTTGCGGCCAGTTGATTTTCTTCGCGCCGTCGTAACCGCGGGAGTCCTTCCCGACGGTTCGGCGGCCTTGGCGGACTGGGAGTCGATCGCGGTGGCGACCACTCCCGACGCCCGGCCCATCTGACGGCGGATGCGTTTGCGCAGCCGGCCACGGATCTGCCCGACGACGCCGACGGCAGCCCAGCGGGCCATGAACCCGTAACACGTGCACCAGGGCGGCGGGAAGTCCCGGGGCGGGGCCCACCGTTTGCAGCCCGTGTCGACGACGTAGCAGATCGCGTCGACGATCTCGCGGCGCGGATGCTTCTCGGGACGGCCCCGGCCGTGGTCTCGCAGGCCGGGGCCGGCAACAGGGGTTCGAGCAGGGCCCATTCGTCGTTGAAGGTGTCGGAGGGGTAGCAGCACCTCGTACCAATGTGTTTCTCCTTCCCGGGCCGGGGGTGGGGACGGCCGCTTTCCGGGGGTGTGTTCAGCCGCAGTCGTTGCGGTTGATCTTCAGGGAGCGGGTCTGGTCGTTGCAGGTCGTGGATGGAGCCGCCGCTGCGGGTGACGCACACCCAGCGGCCGCTGTGGTTCCGCTTCTCATGGACGCGGGTGGTGCGATCCGAGTTGTTGCGGATCGAGCTGCCGCGGTCACGGATCGCGGACGGCGGGTCCTTGACACCACCGTCCACGGCCGGCCGTACCCACGGCTGACCGCCGAAATGGCCACGGGACCGGTTTGGCCTGCGAGTTCACTACAGCAGTGGAGCGTGTCCAAGGGTGCACCCGTCGTGAACACCGGTGTTCGGCAAGCACGACGGGCAGCGCAATGATGCGAGCCATGGAGCGGGGGGAGGAGATCTCCGCCTTCGCGCTGCGGGTGAGCCTCTCCCGGGCCGGTGAACCGGCTGTCGGTGCCGTCCGGTTCGACGACGATACGAGCCGTGACGCCACGAAGGGAGTGAGGGGAGGCATCGCGGTCTGACGGTGGGCGGTCTCTCGCTCGTCCTTGGTGAACTTCTGCCTTCGCAGCTGCGGAACCAGTCAGCCCGAAGAGGGGCTGCCGCGAGCTGGTGATCCTCGCGGCAGCCCCATCGGCGGCTCACTCCCACGGTGGGTGCGGGTTCGGGCACAGGGCCAGGCGCGGGTCCTTGGCGCCGTCCGTCAGATCTTGGTCGTGCTTTCGGAGAGTGGGGCAGTCTGTTCGGTGGGCTGCAGTGGCGCCGCCGAACCGGGGCCGGACTCGCTGAGGCCGTAGCGGTTGTGGAAGCGTCGCAGCAGCCTGGGCGCGTACCACGCCGAACGGCCGAGCAGCCGCATCGCCGCCGGGACGAGGACACCCCGCACGGCGACGGCGTCGATGAGTACGGCCAGTCCGCTGCCGAGGCCGAACATCTGCATGAAGCTGAGCTTGGCGGCGCCGAAGGCGAAGAAGCTGACGGCGAGGAGGGAGGCGGCGGCACTGACGATGCGTCCGGTGTGCCCGAGACCGTTGACCACGGCTGTCTCGTTGTCGGCGCCCTGGTCGTGGAGTTCCTTGATCCGGCTGGTGACGAACACCTCGTAGTCCATGGACAGGCCGAAGGCGATGCAGAACATCAGCACCGTCATGGCGACCTCCATCGGCTGGGCGGTGACGCCGAGCACCGAGGACAGGTTGCCGTCCTGGAAGATCCAGGTCATCACGCCGAGCGCGGCCCCCAGGCTGATCAGATTGAGGATCAGGGCACGCAACGGCTGCACGATGCTGCCGGTGAAGAGGAAGAGCAGCAAGAACGTGCTGAGGACAACCAGGGTCACCGCCAGGGGCAGCCGGTCGGCGATGCTCGACTTCGCGTCCACGAGCACGGCGTCGCTCCCTCCGACCAGGGGGCTCGTCCCCGGAGGCGGCGCAAGGGAGCGTATCCGTGCGACCAGGTTCTGCGCCGCGTCCGACCTGGGCGTCAGATCGCTGAGCACACGGATCCGCTGTGCATCGGCCCGGCCCAGGGAGGGGTCGGCGGGCCCGGCCGGCGCGGACTGGCCGCGGGAGAGGGTTCCCGCGCTCGTCTCGACGCGCCGGACACCGTCGAGTGCGGCCAGCCGTCCGGCGTAGGCGACCAGGGAAGCCCGGTCCACGGGCCGGTCGACGGCGATGTCGAGGGCCGAGTCCTCGCTGCCGCCGAAGTCCTCCCGCAGGACTTGTGCGACCTGCCGGCTCTCGGCGTCCCCGGGGAGCACGCGCTCGTCCGGCGTGCCGAAGGTGATGCCGAGCAGCGGGCTCGCCGCGAGGAGCAGCACCGCAAGAACGGGCAGAGCCGTGAGCGCGGGCCGCCGCATGACGGTGCGGGCCAGCCGGCCCCACAACGATCTCCGGCCGCCGATGCTTCGCGGCTTGGCCCAGGGCAGCCGTCCGCTGTTGACGCGATGGCCCAGGACCTTGAGCAGGGCCGGCATGACGATCAGAGTGCTGAGGGCGGCGACAGCGACGACGCCGACGCCCGCGAAGCCGAAGGAGCGCAGGAAGTACTGCGGGAACACCAGCAGCGCCGCCAGTGCCGCCGCCACCGTCGCAGCCGAGAAGGCGACCGTGCGGCCTGCGGTGTGCACGGTGCGCCGGACCGCCTCGTCCACTGCTGCGCCCGCCGCGAGCTGTTCCCGGAAACGGCTGACCATCAGCAGTGCGTAGTCGATGCCCAGGCCGAGCCCCAGGGCGGTGGTGAGATTGGTCGCGGTGTCGGCGACGTCCGTGATGCTGCCCAGCAGGAAGAGCTGGGCGAACGAGCCGGTGATGGCGATAACCGCGATGGCGACCGGCAGCAGGGCTGCGACCATGCTGCCGAAGACAAGCAGGAGCAGGACGAGTGTGAGCGGTACGGCGATGGCCTCTGCAAGGATCAGGTCGTCGACCACCTGCCGTGACAGGTCCGCGCCCACGGCGGCGCCGCCTCCGGCCCGTACGGTCAGGGATTCCTTGTACGTGCCGCGGTAGGCGTCGAGGACGGCGCGTGCGTTCTCGCGCTGTTGTGTGGCGTTGCCGCGAACGTTGGCGAGCACCATGGCCTCGCGGCCGTCCTCGGAGAGCAGGTCCGGGCTGTTCGTCTCCCAGAACGAGACGACGTTGCCGAGTTGCTTCTCCTTCTTGAGATCGGCCACCAGGGCGCGGCCTTCCGCGCCGGCGGCGGCGGTGTCGGCGCGGCCGTCGCCGGAGCGGACCAGCAGCACGAGATTGACCCCGCCGCCGAACTTCTCGTCGATGACCTTTCCCGCGCGCGTGGACGGCGAGGCGGGGTCGTCGAACCCTCCTCCGCGTAGCTTCTCGAAGGCACCCGCGCCCACCGCACCCATAAGGGCCACGATCAGCACGGTCAGGACCAGCACCAGACGGGACCTGCGGATCGCTAAATCGGATATGCGTTCGAACACGGGGTGATCTCCTTCGGTCTTTCTTCTGGGCTGAAAGGCGAGAGTCCGGCGCCGGACGTCCGGCCGGCACGAGGAGCGGCCCGGTCCGATCACCCCAACAAGGGGGCGTGGCCGCGCAGTTCGCCGCCGGGTAAGAAGCTACTGAGACGGTGCCCTCTTTAGCAGAAGGAGATTTATCTGACAGTGTCAGATTTACCGAATGGCAGATAACCTGCCGGGACCGGAAGGTACGAAGGGTCGGCTGTCCCAGGAGGTGGGTATGTCCGCAGACGAGTACGCACCGACCCGGCCGTCCCTGCGCGAACGGCGCCGGGCCGTCGCGGTACGGGAGATCGTGGACGCGGCCGAGAGGCGCCTTACCGAGAACGGACTGCACGCCCTGTCCCTCAGGGCAGTCGCCCGAGACCTCGGCATGACCGTGCAGGCCCTCTACCACTACTTCCCCAACCGGGACGCCCTCGTCACCGTGCTCGTCGCCGAGGCATACGACGATCTGGCCGACGCCGTGACGTCAGCCGTCGCTGCCGCCCCGGGAAAGTCCGCCGGTGAGCGGTTCCTGACAGCGACCGCGAGCTACCGCAGCTGGGCCGTCACCCACGTGCAGAGATTCCAGCTCCTCTACGGAGCACCGCTGCGGCACTACGCGGCGCCCGCGGAGGGGCCGACGACCCGCGCGATGCGCCGGATGAGCGCTGTCTTCCAGCGCGAGATGTTCGACGGCTTCACGGCCGCCCAGCTCGCCGCAGCCGACCCGGGCGCCCTCTCACCGGCCCTGCGCACCCATCTGGAACTCCTGTCCTCGCAGGACTCGCAGGCCCTGCCACCCCCGGCCACAGCCCTCCTGCTCGGGGCATGGGGACATATGCACGGCCTGGTCATTCTGGAAGCGTTCGGCCACACGTCTTTCGTCGGCGAACACCAGGCCGAGATCTTCGACATGGCGATGCGGAGACTGCTGGAGGATGTCCATCGCAGGATTCCGGTGGAATCCGAGGGGGTGGCACGGGGCGCGCCTCAGACATGACGAATCTGAGCAGCAGCGACGAGGGTTTCCATGATCCGGAAGGAGGAGCCGACGGCGGGTGTCGGCTCGCCGAAGCCGCGGCGCAGGTCGAGCGGTGCGGCGACAGCCGCCGGCGGCGCAGGGTTCGGGAAGGCGCCGGGGCAGTTCGCGAGGATGCCGGCCGCGACGAGGTAGAACGTGGCGAGTTCTGGCCGCTGACGGGCGGCCAGGACGGCTGCGACGTCGATGGTCCAGGCGGCCCGGTCAGCGGCGACCAAGTGGTGCAGCACCGGGGCGTGGTCGCCGCCGGCATCCGCAGCGTCGGCGCGGCCGGCCGGTGCCTGCCCGGCGAGCAGCAGACGCAGTTCGCCGCGGCCCACACTCCTGTCGGACCGTCGGTCGCGCGGACTTCGTCAGGAGGCGGCTGCCCGTAGGGTCTCCTCGAAGAGGCTGTCGAGCCGGCGCGTTACCGCGGTGACCTCGGCGTCGTCGAACTGTCCGAAGAGGGAGCCGGGACGGTCGTACTCGAAGGCGACCTCTCCGTCGATCTCACGGAGCAGCACGCGGATGGGGGCGTACATGGCTGCCGACAGCCGGTGCCGGGTCATCCGCGTGGCCACGAGGGCGTTGCCGCAGTCGTACTGGATCGCCCGGCGTTCGAGTCCGACCGTCCTGAGGAGGGCGCCGTGGTTGCGTTCTCCGGCGATGACCAGCGGCTCCAGGTTCTCCATGGCTTCGAGGGCGCCCGCGACGTCGTCGGCGCCGAGCCGCGCGAAGATGGCCTCGTCGAAGCGTCCCAACGCCTTCTCGAAGGCCGCGCGTGTGTCGTCGAACGACTTGCTCGACACCACGGTGACGTGCTCTATCTCGAACGTGCGGGTAGTCACGGAGGTCATGGGAGGTCCCTTCTTGTCGACGTCTGACTTTTCGAGTGGATCTGGTTGTGTCTGTTGTGTCTGGTTGTGCTCATCGGCACTGGTCACTGGTCACTGGCCGCTCGGGGATTCGGGGCGACGGCCGTGGGCGCCGCGCGGGAGGACGTCGCGCACACGGCTGTGACACCGGCCGGCGCCGAGGGCCGCTGCTCAGCGGACGCTGTCCAGGACCGGTAGCGCGTAGTCCCACAGCGCGTCCGCGGCCTTCGGGTCGAGGGACCAGGAGGCGACCAGGCCCAGGAGATTCCCGATGCCTTGCTGCATCAGGTGCAGACCGCCCTCGACGGTCACCGCTTCCTGGTTGTCCTCGAAGTAGTGTCCGCTCACGCCCTGGACGAGCGGGGACGCGGCCAGCGGGACGCTGGTTGCGGCCGCCTGCTCAGGGGTCTTGAAGTAGGACGGAGTCACCGGCCGGCCCTCTTCGTCCATGGCTCCCAGTGCCTGCATGGCCGCCTGGTCGAGATGACGTCCCAAGGCGGTGTGAGCGGAGCCGGGTGAGCAGGCATTGGCCGTGATGCCGGCGTCGGCCCACCGCCTGCTGATGCCGGCAGCGAGCAGGGCGTCGGCCGTCTTGGACTGCGCGTAGGCGATGAAGGGGTCGTATGCCCGGTGCTCGAAGTGGGGGTCGGCGAAGTCGAACCCGGCCATGAGCTGTGCGCCGGAACTGACCATGACCACGCGCGGGTCAGGAGACTGGCGCAGGGCGTCGTAGAGGCCGTTGAGCAGCGCGAAGTGTCCAAGGTAGTTGGTGGCCAGCTGCAGCTCCCAGCCCTGCGCGTTGACCTGGCGGGTGGGCAGCATGATCACGCCGGCGTTGGCGACGACGCAGTCCACGGGCCGGGACCAGCCCTTGCAGAACGCAGCCACGGAGCCCAGGTCGGCGAGGTCCACTGCGGCGACCTCGGTCTGCGGGTGCTCGTCCAGGATCGGCCGGGCCTGTTCCGGTCGGCGGGTGAGGATGGTGACTGCCGCCCCTGCGCCGGCGAGGGCACGAACGGTCTCCCCTCCCAGTCCAGAGGCGCCGGTGACGATGATGCGCCGACCGGTCAGGTCCGTGCCGGCCAGGATCTGGGAGGCGCTGGTGCGGGCGTCAAAAGGAGTGGAGATGGGCGTCATTCCGTGTGCCTGCTTCTCTCGTGTTTCGCGGTGTGGCTGCGCTGTCAGACGTGGCTCGACGAGACAGCCCGCACGGTGTTCGCCCGAGGCGGGCAAGCAGCGCGTGCACGCCGGGGCGCAGCTTCTGCGGGGTACGTCTGGCCGGGCGGCGCGGAGTGGAGGGGCGGCGGGCTACGGCATTCAAGTAGCTGCGTTCGGCGTCGTCCAGGCGCAGTGCCCGCGCCGGGGTGTCGAGCACGGACTGCGAGGGGGTGATCGGCCGGCCCTGTTCCAGGCGCGTGCAGTAGTCGGCGCTCGCTCCTGCCAGGGCCGCCTGTTCCTCTCGGCGCAGTCCCGGTACCTGGCGTGGGGCCGTGTCCTCGACGCCCAGCGTGCGGGGGTCGAGCGCGGCGCGCCGGGCGCGCAGGAAGTCGGCGAGACCTTCGTTCCGCTCCATAGGCCAAGCCTCGGCCCAGGGCACGACCGGGGCCAGCGGCTGGGTGGCCCTCTCAGGCCCAGGATGACGGAGCCAGCAGGCTCCGCCGCCGTCACCGACCGCTCGGTCGCCCAAGGCTTCTAGGGATGTCGGAATGCCTTCTGCCATCTGGCTTGTCACCGGAGCAACCTCCCGCTTCGGCTGCCTCGTCGCCGCGCGCGCACTCGCCACGGGCGCCCACGTCATGGCGGTGGGCAGGCGACGGGACCGCTTGCGAGAGCTCCTTGAGCTCGCCCCGCAGGGCACGCTGACCGCCGTGGAGCTGGACCTCACCGACCCCGCTGCCCAGACCGTCCCGGCGACACCGTGCGGCCGGCCGCCCGGACGTCCTGGTCGACAACGCCGGCTACGGTCTGTTCGGAGCCATCGAGGACATCGGCGCCGACGAGGCCCGCACCATCCTCGACACCAACGTCCTGGCCAACCTTGCCGTCGGGAGCCGGCGGTCACCTTCCTGACCGCGTGGCGGCCGGCCCATCTGCCGCCCGACACCCGCCCCCTACGACCAGCTTCTTGGCCGCCTTGCCCAGGCAGAAGGCATTGCGGGAGCTCGACTTCGACGCCAACTCCAACATCGACGCCGCCGTCGTCCACACCCTCGCCACCCGCGAGTGGGCCAAGAAGGGACAGCCGCTCTGCCTGATCGGCGACTCCGGCACCGGCAAATCCCACCTGCTCATCGCGCTCGGCACCGACGGCGATGGCCGGATTCCGGGTGAAGTACACCCTGGCGACCAAACTCATCAACGAATTCGTCGAGGCCGCGGACGAGGAAGCAGCTGACCAAGACCATCGCCCGCTACGGACGCGTCGATCTTTTATGCATCGACGAACTCGGCTACACGGAACTCGACAAGCACGGCGCCGAGTTGCTGTTCCAGGTATTGACTGAACGCGAGGAGAAGAACAGCGTCGCCATCCCCTCCAACGAAGCCTTCGGCGGATGGACCAAGACGTTCACAGATCCCCGGCTCTGCACCGCTATCGTCGACCGGCTCGCCTTCAACGTCACAATCATCGAGACCGGCACCGGTGCCGCCCGCCACGGCCGGCCTCGTTCCACGCGGCCGGGCGCCGCCGGCACGTCATGCCCGACCCGAAGCCCAGCTCCTGCGGCAGGTACTCCCACTGGATGCCGGTGTGCAGCACGAACAGGATCCCGCACAGCGCCTGCCGATCCGGGACCCGTGGCCGGCCCTCCACCAGCTTCGGACCCGGCTCGGGCAGCAACGGCTCGATGAGCGACCACAGTTCATCCGACACGATCCACGGCCGCGGCTGACGTTTCCCCACGACCAGACCAACGACCGCCCACACCGAAAGTCACATGATCAACAACTCCTGTTAGGACCTCTACGCCCCCGACCGAGTTGGCCCGTCGTCGCTCGCGCTGTGCCATCTGGCGGCCGGTGGGTCCAGGTGGTCGAATGCATGCGGAGGTGCAGGCGATGGGGTTGCTCTCGCGGCGGGAACTGGATGTCACGGTGGACCACTGCCGGTTCGGCCTCCTGGACATGGCCGCTGCCGCGACGGTCTCGCCACCGCACCCTGCGGCCGGAGCCGGATGGGTGGCGGCGGGTCCCTGCGTGATCTACATCGAAACGACCGACGACGTGCTCCGCGCCCGGTTGTCGTTGGAGGTGTGGGACGGGCCAGCGGCCATCAACGCGGCGCACTGGCCGGATTACGAACACGTCCGGCTCGACCTGCCGAGCGGACGATTCGGGGTCGACGAGATCGCGGCCGGCTGGGAGCCCGATGTCTTCGCCCTGCCCTCGGCCGGGCGATGGCAGGTGCGGATCGCCCGCCGGGAGGGGGCGGTCTGGCTACCGGTCACCGCTCCGACCGGATACGCGCCGACCGAGGACCCCTCGGAGAAAGACGTCGGAGCGTACTACCTGCTGCAGTTCTGGCCGGCTGTGGCCGGCCCCGACTCCGTGTGACCGGCGTGTTGTGAGGCTGGGACCCGACGGGTGCGTCGGGTCCCAGCCTCATAGCGACCGGCGAGTTCCCGGTCAGGGGTCGATGCGGACGAAGAACCGGTCGTGGTCCAGGATGCGGTTCTGGTCGTACCAGCGCCCCAGCCGTGCCCCGGCCTCGTTGTTGTCCTCTCTGGACACGGACTTGACCGAATAGAAGTTCTTGTACTCGGGCTGGTTGTCCTCCAGGTACTGGGCCGCCCCCTCGTAGGTGGAGGCGAACGGATACTCGTCGCATTCCCGGCCGGGCTTCGGGAAGTCCGGGACGGCGCCGCTGGTGCAGTACGACCTGACGATGCTTCGGTTGGCGTTGTAACGGGCTCTGTAGTAGTTGCCCTTGGCCTTTGCCAATCGGTAGAGCGGGTCGTCGCGGGTGGCGCCGGGGAGGTGCTTGTTCGCCGCAAACGGCAGGGTGGTCTCCGGATGGGTGCGGGCGGAGTCGATGTGCTCGGCGACCTCGGCGACACCGCGGTAGTCGCGGGCCGGATCGGTCTTGTCTCCGAGCCGGTAGATCAGTCCCGGGCGGCTGCGGTCGAAGACCGAACCCTGTTTGCCGGTCTGCAGGTACCAGGCACTGTCGAAGCGCAGGCCGCCGTCCTCACCGCGGCCCTCTTGGAGCTGGGGCGAGCCGGGAACCTGCCAGGAGTACCGGGGCTGGAAGACCGCAACGGCCAGCTGTTCGCCGTTGACACGGTCGGGGATGTTCGCCTCTGAGTACACCCGCATCCTGGCCGCGTTGTTCTGCCGCCAGCCGACGAGGGATGCGGTGCGGCTGTCGGTGGACTGGCAGGCGACGTCATCAGGGAACGGGATGCCGCCCGGGTCTGTCGGGCGGCGGCCGATGTACTTGCCCCCGCACCACAGGGAGGCCCGCATCCGCACCCCCGGCTCGGTGAACACCCCTCTGGCGTCGATGCTGTCCACGTGCAGCCAGAACTCGGCCCAGCGGTCGTTCGGCGGGAAGGAAGGACCACCACGCTTGCCGTAGCCGAAGATGGTGTTCTGCGACACGAACGTTCCGACGACTTTGCAGGGCCCGTTGACGCAGTCGTACGCCACGGCCGTAGCCAGGTGCCGCTGGCAGTAGGCGAAGCGGTTTTTGATCCAGCCCGCCTTCTGGCCGGACTGGGCGACGTGGTCGGCGCACTCCTGAGAGGTGGTGATGTAGTTGTACTGGTCGTGAGGGATCCGCCCATGGGGGTATCGGTCGCTGTCGGTCGTGTACTCCGCGCCTTGTGCCGCGTCGGTCTGCGCCTCGGCGTCGACCTGCACCTGCGACGCAGCCTTGGCCGAGGCGACCCCGAGTCGATCCAGCGATCCGTCGCGCCACAGCGTGTCCGCCACCCGTTTCGGGTCGTCGACCAGCTTCGGATCGGAGATGGTGTAGGTCCGCAGGACCATCCGGCTCGCTGCGCCGGCGGCGGGCTGGCTCGCACCCGCGGGGGCTGTGCCCGTCAGCAGCAGCGCTCCGCAGAGTGCCATCGTCGTGGCCGCCGCCACTCCCGTGAGGGAACGGTGCAGCCTGTTCGGCTTTCGGCCCCGTCCTCTGTGATCGCGGCGCATTCCTGGTAAGGCCATGTATTCCCCCATGCATTGTTGAGGCAGCCTGGCTGGTTGGACGCGGTGCGCCAGGAGCCAGGTCTGCTCGAAGTGGTGCGGCCTGAGGGAGTTTCTCGAAGCAGCCATGCCGACTGCCATATCTATCGGGCGTCCCGTGATATCTCGGGACATCCCCATTCGTGACGTGCGGCGATGTGCGATGGGAGACGGCTTCTCGGGAAATCCCGCCGCGTCGCCTGAGAGCTTGGATCCCGACGGCCGGCTGCTCGTGCAGGAGTTGCGGCGGTTGAAGGACCGTAGCAATCTCAGTACAGGAATGGGGCGCCGCGACGGACCGCCCCATCGTGATCATGTCGCGGAGACGGGCCCCAGCAGGCTCCCGCCGCCCCGGGTCCTCCTCTGGCTCAGCGGACGAACCTGGCGCTGTGGCAGCTCGCCCCGCACCTCGGGTTCTCGAAGTCGGCGGCCGACCGCACCATCAGCTCCTCTTGCCCCGTCACTCACCCCGCGTCCCCGCATGCGGTTCCGCAGTCCGAGAACTCGTGGTCGTCTCAGTTGATGTCGCCGGCGAGTGAGCCGAACTGCCGTGCCGTGCAGGCGGTTCCGTAGGCTCTGGCGAGTACGCCTACGGTGTCGGCCATGGCCCGGCGCAGTTCGGCCGGCGCGACGACTTCGACGTCGATGCCGAGTCGCAGCAGCTCGCCGCAGGCGTGCTCGGTGCTCTCGGTCGGGATCGCTGCCTCGACCCATCCGTTGTCGCCGACAGCGGTCGCGGTGGAATCGACCGCCCGCACCACCTCCGGAGGGACGTTGTCGGGCAGGCGCCGGCGTCCTCGCGGGGACAGGCGGATGGTGGCCGTGCCGGTGTAACGGCGCGTCTGGAAGTCGTCGAGATAGGAGGTCCACAGTACGCGCCCAGGTCGAAGTCGCGCGGCCGGCTGAACGACTCGTCGGTCAGCACTGCGTCCAGGACCTGGGTCACCCGATAGGTCGTGATCCTGGTCCTGGCGGCGGCCACGAGGTACCAGACACCGGACTTGAGTACCAGGCCGTAGGGGCGAAGGCGGCGGCGCACCTCCTGGGGCTCGCGCCAGCGACGGTAGTGCACGTCCACCGCACGCCCGGTGAGCACCGCGTCGACGAACAGGGGCAGGTACGGCGTCTGTTCGGGTTCCCGGTACCAGCCGGGAGCGTCCAGGTGGAACACCGCCGCGGTCCTCGCGGCCTCCTCACGCAGTCCCGTCGGCAGCGCGGCCAGCAGCTTCAGCCGTGCTGCCGTCACCTCCGCCGCGAGCCCCAGATCGGCGGCGGGGCCGGGCAGCCCGGCCAGGAACAGCGCCCGCGCCTCGCCCTCGCTCATCCCGGTCAGGCGGGTGCGATAACCGTCGACCAGCTGATAGCCGCCTCCACGCCCGGGCACCGCATAGACCGGCACCCCGGCATCCTGCAGGCGTGCCAGATCACGGTAGGCCGTACGCACGGACACACCCAGCTCCTCGGCGGCCCCCCGCGCGGACACACGGCCACGCGATTGCAGCAACAGCAGTAACGACAGCAGTCGGCCGGCAGACATGGGCGCATTCTCCCCGCAAACCCTGACAGCGCCTGGCACACGCCTCCCCTACCGTCGGCTTCTCGCCCGGCCCGGGAAAAACGGCCCGGGAACCCGCGCCCACAGTAGAGAACCGAACAGGAGCATGCCGTGCCTTCCGCCCCCGCCGATCCTGCCGTGCAGCCCGCTGTGATCGAACTCCGCCAGTACACGCTGCGATCCGGCCGACGCGACGAGCTCATCGAGTTGTTCGAGCGGGAGTTCATCGAGACCCAGGAATCGGCCGGAATGCTCGTGCTGGGTCAGTTCCGGGACCTCGACGACCCGGATCGCTTCGTCTGGCTGCGCGGGTTCCGGGACATGGCGGTACGGCGCAATGCGCTGACGGCCTTCTACGGCGGCCCCGTCTGGGCCGCACACGGCCCCCAGGCCAACGCCACCATGACGGACTCCGATGACGTGCTCCTCCTGCGTCCCCTGCCGGACGGGAGCGGCTTCGGCGTCTCCCCGTCCGAGCGGCCCCCGGCCGGCGCCCTGGCACCCGACCGGTTCGTCGCCGCCACCCTGTGGTCCTTCCCGCCCGCACGGCACCACGGCACCGCTCTGATCCGCGACGGCCTCCTCCCCCTGCTGCACAGGACCGCACCCGCTCCGGTCACCGCACTCACCACCGAGACAGCACCCAACACCTTCCCCAGGCTGCCCGTCCGCACCGGGGAGAACATCACCGCGGTCCTCACCTCGTACCCCGACGAGAGCGCCTACCGGCGGCACCTCGCCGATGTGCTGGCCCATCCCCTCGTACGGGACGAGATCCTGCCGGACCTCGAACGGGAACAGACGGCGCCCGCGCGCGTACTGCGGCTGGCGCCCACAGGCCGCTCACTCATCCACTGACCGGGGCGGCGATGGGGCGGCAATCAGGAAGCCAGCGCCGGTGCCAGCGACGGCGGTGACCAGCAATACGGCGGCGGCCCTGACCGCGCCCTCCGGGATCGGAGTCAGGGCCGCGGACAGAGGGTGAGTCCCGGCAGGGCCCCATCCCTGGCCTCCCGGGCTCTCCGCTGTTCACGGACGGCGCCGAGCCAGCGGGCCAGGGGCGGGTACACGACGGGCAGGGTGCCGGTGGACGGGACCACAACGGTCTGTCCGTCGCGCGCGGCGAAGACCTCGCCGATCAGCCGGACGGCCATGCGCGAAGTCATGAGCTGGACCAACCTCAACGAGCCTGCGGCGGCCTGCCCCTCGCGGGCCGGCGCTCCAGCCACCGGCGCCTCCCCCGACGAAGAGACACCCGTCCGCGTACAGCGCGCGTTCCACACCAGCTGCCTCCGGCCGGAAACTGCCGAAGCCACCCGGCTCGCCGTGGTCATGGGCGCACCACCCGCCACACTCGCCGACCTGACCGGACCGGCCCAGCCTGGGTGACCTGGGTGAGTCGGCCGGACTGGGTGACCTGGTCGCCACCTGTCCCTCCCGCTGTCCCGTCACCGAACCTTCGGCAGGCACCCCGGCAACGGTCCGAGTGTTGAGGAGGGGACGGCCGCCACCCGGCCGACTACCGAGGGCGCCGGAAGCGTCGGGAGCGCCCTTACCGGTCCTGGTCCGGAGAGAAGCCTGCCGCACCGAACAAACCAACACCCGCCCGCGACCGCAGAACATTCAGCAACCCGCACGTAGTTGCGGCCCGGCCCAGGCAGGCTGCCGAGCTCGCAGAACCCTCGCCCGGCCACCCGTCATGACGTGGGCAGAGTCCTCGCCACCGGCGAGGCGTTCAGCAGTCATGGCCACCACGAAGCCGGTACGAAACCCCGGCCAACCGGATCCGATCTGGCGGTCGGCGCTGCACTGTCATCGGTCACCAGAGGGGACGGTGAGGTCGGGGTGTACGGGAGGGGCCCGGCGAGCACACCCTGCCGCCCGGGGACCGGCTTGCGGCGTGCTGTTTGTGGGAGTCGTGAAGAATTCGCGCACGGTTCTGGGGATCCGGGGGCTGGGGCGGAAAAATCGGAGGGCTCACTCGGCGCTTTCGAACAGGTCGGGCGCCGACTCATGCGACGGGAGACCCATCAACGATGTTCACTCTGGTATCGAGCAGAGTGCGGACGGCCGCACTCGCCCTCACGGCTGTCGCGGCCCTCGCCTTAGGCACGACCGCGACGACCGGCGCGACCGCGGCGGCGGCGCCCGCTCTCGCCAAACAGGGGCCGACCTCGGTGGCGTACGTCGAGGTGAACAACAACAGCATGCGCAACGTCGGCAAATACACCCTCGCCAACGGCGGCGGCAACGTCTTCGACGTCGCCGTGATCTTCGCGGCGAACATCAACTACAACACGAGCACGAAGTCGGCGTACCTGTACTTCAACGAGAACGTGCAGCGCGTCCTCGACAACGCCGCCACCGAGATACGGCCGCTGCAGCAGAAGGGCATCAAGGTCGTCCTCTCCGTGCTCGGCAACCACCAGGGCGCCGGCTTCGCCAACTTCCCCTCCCAGCAGGCGGCTTCCGCGTTCGCCACGCAACTGTCCAACGCCGTGACCAAGTACGGGCTCGACGGGATCGACTTCGACGACGAGTACGCCGAGTACGGCAACAACGGCACCGGCCAGCCCAACGCCAGCTCGTTCGTGCAACTCGTGACGGCGCTCCGCGCGAACATGCCCAACAAGATCATCAGCCTGTACAACATCGGCCCCGCCGCCTCCCGCCTCTCCAACGGCGGCGTCGACATCTCGTCCAAGTTCGACTACGCCTGGAACCCGTTCTACGGCACCTGGCAGGTCCCCGGCATCGCACTGCCCAAGTCCAAACTGTCGCCGGCGGCCGTCGAGATCGGCCGGACCTCGCAGAGCACGGCCGCAAGCTTCGCCCGGCGCACCGTCAGCGAAGGATACGGCGTCTATCTGACGTACAACCTCGACGGCACCAACCGCAGCGCCGACGTCTCCGCGTTCACCCGGGAGCTGTACGGCAGTGACGCCGTCTACACGCCGTAAGGCGACCGCACACGCCAACGCGCGCTGCTCCCCCGGGGCTTGCCGCACTCCGTAGACCCGCAACATGTGCAGACCTCGCAGGCCGCGCCTTCGACAACGATGTCGAAGGCGCGGTCGTGCAGCACGGTCAGCGGCCGCTTCCCGCTGGGACCGTCGGCAGATCGGCATCGGTCATGTCGTCCCCGTCCCCGGCCTCGGACCGAAGCCGCTTGGTCCAGCGACCAGTTGCTCCATCGGCGTTGTCGTCACGGGCCGGATCGACCGCGGCGCGCCCCTTCGGGATGTAACTCGGTGTTCCGGATAAGCCTTTGACGCAGCAGCACTGATCGTCCAGGGTGTGTCCGTCACCGAAGCGGTCTGCCCGGCCGGCCTTCAGCGACGCCTCAACACATCGCTCCGCGAGGGGGACTTGGATGATCGTCGTGGCTGCGGCCTCAGGCGCACTCGGACGGCTGGTCGTGGCGCAGCTGCTGGCCCGGATCGCGGCGAAGGACATCGTCGTCGCGGTGCGATCCCCTAGGAGCGTGGCCGACCTTGCTGCCCGGGGCGTCCGTGTCCGTCGGGGCGACTACGACGTACCGGACACACTCCCCACCGCGTTCGAGGGCGCCGACCGGCTGCTGCTGATCTCCTCACCCGAACTCGACACCACCCGCCGCACCGGACACCACCAGGCCGCCATCAACGCGGCCCGCACGGCCGGCGTCGGCGCGGTCGTGTACACCAGCTTCCTGGACGCCGACACGAAGGCCGACGGCGTCACCGCGGCACACCACGCCACCGAACGGGCCCTGCGTGACAGCGGTCTCGGCCACACACTGCTGCGCCATCCCTTCTACAGCGAGGCGTTCCTCAACTCCTCGCTGAACACAGCCGTCGCCGAGGGCGAGTTGTGGGACGGCACCGACGGTAGAGGGATCAACACCGCCTCCCGCGCAGACCTCGCCGAAGCAGCCGCTCAAGTGCTCACCGAGGAGGGGCACCTCGACCGTGCCTACGACTTCACGGGCACCCGGTGGACCCATCCCGAACTCGCGGAGACCCTCGCCCAGGTGCACGGCACACCCGTCCGGCACCGGCAACGGCCCGAACCCGCCCCCGGCATCCAGGGCTGGCTCGAACAACAAGTACGGTCCGGGGCCCTGGAACGGCAGACGGACGACCTCGGCCACGTCCTCGGCCGCCCACCGACCCCCCTCCACCAAGCCGTACGCCAACTCGTACCGCCGAGCAGCAACTGAGTGCCACACACCCGGTAACGCAGGCCGTTGCACACACGACAACCTGCACCACCCTGGCGGCGTCCTCCTCTCCCCCGGGACAACCACCACACCTGCACGGCACCCACTCGAAGACCGACATCACGCGATCGGGGGTGTCGGTGTCTGCGGGACGATTCGCCCTCAAGAGACAACCGCCCGCGCCCACTACGTCATCCGGATCTGCGAACGACAAGGTGTCCCGATCCTCGCCGAGCGCGCCTACACCGGTGCCGGCACCCAGGTCATCAGCGGCCTGAAACGACTGCCAGGCTCCGCAGAGGCAGCGCTGAAAACGTTCGCTGTCGTCGCGGGGAAGGTGCGGCAATCGAGCTCGACTGCGCGTACCGGACCGTCTCGCCCCGCAGTCGGACGTGTCGGGCTTGTCTGCCGTCGGCTCCGCGGGTCGACCCCGGAGCCGTGGCCGATTGAAGATCGATTATAGTCTGATCGGGTCAATCCCGGTCGTCGAACTTGATCGCTCAGTGCCGCGCGGACCACGCGGAGGGCGGTCGGTACTGCGGAGTGGAAGGAAGTTCCCTGAAGTGAATTTTCGTTTACAAGAAGGGAAGATTCGGACGGTCGGTACGAGTGAGCAGCTCGACCGATTATTCCTCGAATTGATTTCCCAGCTGCAACCCCGGGTCTTCGTCGAAGCGGGGGCGTATGAGGCAGCGACCTCGATGGCGGTCGCCGCCGCGGTCCCGGGCTGTGCGGTGGTCGCGTTCGAGGCGAACCCTTACGTGCACCGGAAGTTCACCGCCGCCACGGACTTCGCCGCCAACCGTGTGGACTACCGGCACCAGGCCCTGTCGAGCCGGCCCGGTGAGGCCACCTTCCTCGTGATCACCGACAGCGCGAGCCTCGCGGACGACCGTGTCGAGGGCTACAACTCCCTGCTGCGCAGAGCGGGCGGCGACTGGCTCGGTGACGTCGAATACGAAGAAGTCACCGTGGCCGCGTCGACCCTGGACCACGAATTCGCCGACCGGCAGGGGCCGTTCGCCCTGTGGCTGGACGTCGAAGGCGCCACGGAACAGGTCCTGACCGGCGGCCGGAAATTCCTCGACCGGTGCGACCTGCTGAAGGTCGAAGTCGAGGAAACGCCGTACTGGCAGGACCAGTGGCTCGCCCAGGACGTCATCTCCGAGCTGCGCGGGCACGGCCTCGAACCCGTCGCCCGCGACACCCAGACCGAAGAGCAGTACAACGTGGTGTTCGCCAGCATGCGCTTGCTCGAAGCGGAGGCCCTCGCGTGATGTCCGAGTTCAGCCGCCGCCTGCTCGACCTCGAATCCCGTCTCGACTCCCAGAACCTCGGCTGGTACGAGGACAACCTCGACGAACCGGTCATGGACTACTGGCGCGTCGAACGCCCAGGGCGGCTCGTCCGCGACCCCGCCACCGGCGCCCCGGTCACCGAACGTGTCACGATCGCCGAGTTCCTCGCGCGCACCGGAGTGGCGGACCTCTTCGCCGAACGTGACACGGTCGGCATCACGGCCGTCCAGGCCGCGGTGGTCAATCCATGGGGCTTCGTGGGGTTCCAGTTCGGTGAGGCCCTGCTCATAGACCTGCAGTACTACCGCCCGGTGCGCGAAGCCGTCGTCCTCGACGGCGAAGAGGCCAAAGTCCCGTCGTACTACGCCCCGGCATTGCCGGAGAGCACCTGGCGCGGCGGCACGACGAGCCACGTCCACCACGACGAGGGCATCGGCGGCCCCCGTATCGGCACGGACGTCAACGAGTGGCGCGGCACGTTCACCGGCCGCGACGGCATCCACTCCTTCGCCGACCTCCGCCGCCACGACAACCAGCTCGCGGTGCTGCGCCGCGCTCTGCGCCACAACGCCCGGATACTCGACCGCCACTTCGCGAAATCCGGCAGCGACCTCTGGAGCTCGGTCGAGCCGTCGCCTGCCTCGCTGCTCGGCGCCGCACACCTCTGCGGACCGTACGGCGTGCTCGCCCACCTGGACAACGGCTCACGGCCCGCCGACGAGGCCGGCACCTCCATCACCGCCTACCTGCGGGCCTTCTCCGACGTCGAGCTCACGCCGGACGACCTCGGCGTGGAGTGAACGCCATGTTCGTTTCCGTCCTGTTCGTGGTGCTCACGTCGTTATCCATTTCCTCCTCCCTCCAGGGGTTCGTCCTGCTGGCCGTCGCGCGCAGACCCGTGCGCGGCCCGCGGGAGGAGCCCCGGCGGCGCGTGTCGGTGATCGTGCCCTGCTTCAACGAGGAGAAGGTTCTGGGCAAGACCCTCGACACCATCCTCGCCTCCCGGGGGGTCGAGCTCGACCGTGTGATCTGTGTCGACGACGGTTCGACCGACGGCACGCTCAAGGTGATGGACGAGGCACAGCGGCAGCACGGCGACGTGCTGCTCGTGCTCAACCAGCTCAACAGCGGCAAAGCGGCCGCCCTCAACCACGCCCTCACGGCCGTCGGTTCGGAATTCTTCGTCTCCGTGGACGCCGACACCCAAGTGCTGCCCGACACCCTCGCCCGGCTGCTCGACCACTTCGCCGACCCGCGCGTGGCCGCGGTGTCCGGGCAGATGATCGTCGGCAACCGCCGTCCCGCACAGGATTTCGTCTACGCCGCGCAGGTGCGCGAGTACGAGTCCGCGAACAACATCGAGCGCCGGGCGTTCGCCCACCTGCGGCGGATCACCGTGATCCCCGGGGCGATCGGCGCCTTCCGCCGCAGCGCCGTGGTCGAGGCGGGGGGTTACCCCGAGGGCACTCTGGCCGAGGACGCGCACCTCACACTGGCGTTGCTCCTCAACGGTCACCGCACGACCCACGAGGCGTCGGCGACCGTGCTCACGGAGGCACCGGACACGATGGCGGGTCTGCGCCGCCAGCGCGTCCGCTGGGCCACCGGCAAGACGCAGGTGCTCCTGCGTGTCGCGGGCCCGTCCCTGCGCCGCGGAGGTCTCGCCGCCACGTTGTGGCTGTACCTGCTGTGGAACAACTCGATCCTGCCGCTGGTCTGGCTGCCGAGCACGGTGCTGCTGCCGCTTTCGGCCGTGGCGCTCCTGGCACGGGGGCCGGGGACCGCGACGTGGGTGGTGGCGGCGAGCGTGCTCACCCTCGTGGTGAACTACGGCCACTTCGTGGTGGCACGCCGGTTCGCGCACTCGCTCGACGCCGCCGGCCGAGCGGCGGCCGGGCTGGTCGAGGTGCGTACCGGCTTCCGGGCCGCGGTGGTCATCCCCTTCGTGGGCTCACTGGCGACATGGGTCGCGTGGGCTCGGCTCCTCACCGGACGGCGCGGTGGCTGGGACAAGCTCGACCGCAGCGGTGACGTGCACGTACAGGCAGCCCCGGCGAAAGGAGCCCTCGATGCCGACTGACAAACGCGTGGCCTTCACCTTCGACGACACCCCTCACGACCCCGGTGTCTTCTTCACCCCCGACGAACGCACGGCCACGCTGGTCGGGCAGTTGGCCGACGCGGGTATCGAACAGGCCGGTTTCTTCGTGGTGGTCGGTGATTTCCAGCAGCCCCGCGGTGTCGGCGGCGAGGACCGGATCAGGGCCTACACGACGGCCGGGCACGTGCTGGGCAGTCACAGCTACAGCCATCCCCGTCTGGAGGAGATGTCGGTCGAGGACTTCCTCGCGGACGTCGACCGGGCCGCCGACTGGTTCGTGGACCGCGAAGGTGCCCGGCCGTGGTTCCGGTTCCCGTTCCTCGACGAGGGCGATGCCGACCCGCACAAGCGAACGGCGGTCCGGAAAGCCCTGGCCGAGCGAGGTCTGCACAATGCGTACGTCACGGTCCTGACCCTGGACTGGTACCTCGACGCCCTGGTCGCGCAGACCGTCCGTGAGGACCGCCCCTACGACCGCACGGCCCTTCGCGACTTCTACGTGCAATCCCTCCTGGAACCCGCCGAGTTCTACGACAGCCTCGCCGTGGCCGCCATCGGCCGCTCACCCGTCCACGTGGTGCTGCTCCACGAGAACGACCTCAACACCCTGTTCATCGCCGACGCCGCCCGTGCCTTCCGGGACGCCGGCTGGGACATCGTGCCGATCGACGAGGCCTATCGGGACCCGATCGCCTCGATCGAACCCGAGGGCTGGTGCGGCTCCGGCCGCGTCAGCGCCCTGGCCCTGGACAGCAAGAAGATCCACCCGGGCGGCCTCGACCTCGAAGCCCTCGAAACACCCGTGATGCTCCGCGCGTACGAGCGCCGCGTCGCGGCCCGGTAGCTCGGGAAAGGAGAACCATGACAGCACCGTTCGACCTGTGTGTCGGACTCGGCCAGCACTGCGAGTCCACCTACCAGATCCGGCGCATCACCGGCCAGGAGACCGCGTACTTCTTCGACTGGCTCGAAATCGACCTCGTATTCGTGCGGCAGGCCCTGGACACCGATTTCCGGGGGCTGCTCAAACCCGGCCGCATGGCATTGACCACCGACGGCGGGGGCGCGATCGACCTCGACGCCGGCATCGAGTTCTACCACGAGTTCCACGCCCGGCCCGGCGCCGAGCTCACGCTGGCCGACATCGAGGAGCAACTGCCCGCCGTGCGCGAGAAGCTGGAGTTCCTCGCGGACCGCTGGCGCGAACTGGCCGCCTCGTCCGCGCGTGTGCTCTACGTCCGGCAGGACGCGAACGGCGTCGAGACCGTCGCCGATCTCGAACTGCTGCAGAGCACCCTGCGCGAGCGCTGCCCCGGCAACGACTTCGCGATCCTCTGGCTGCGCCGGACGGCCCCGGAGAACCTCGACAAGCTGCCGCCGGGCGTCGTGTGCCGCGAGATCCCCTTGCTCGAGGGCCGCTGGCAGGGCGACGACCGGGCCTGGGACGAGCTGTTCGCCTCTCTGCCGGTCGCCGAACTGTGGCCGTGAACGCGGTAGTCGTCGACGGCCTGTCGATGACCTACCGGGCCCCGGTGCGGGAGGCGGGACTGACGGCCGCGTTCCGCTCGCTGGTGCACCGGCGCTTCCGCGAGGTCCAGGCCGTGCGGGACCTGTCGTTCGAGATCCCGCGGGGCGAGGTCGTCGGCCTGCTCGGGCCCAACGGCGCGGGCAAGACCACCGCGATGAAGCTGATGTCCGGCCTGCTGCACCCGACGGCCGGATCGGTCGACGTGCTCGGGTTCACCCCGTGGCAGCGCCGGACCCCGTTCCTCAAGCAGATCGCCCTGGTCCGCGGGAGCCAGCCGACGGGCGGCGCGCAGGAACTGACCGTGCTCGATTCCCTCCAGTACCAGCGGATCCTCTACGACATCACCGACGCCGACTACCACACCGGGCTCGGCGAACTGGCCGAACTGCTGGGTCTGGGGCCGTTGTTGCACCGGCAGCTCCGCGCCCTCAGCCTCGGGGAGAAGATGCGGGTGGGGCTCGCGCTTTCCCTGCTGTACCGGCCGAAAGTGCTGTTCCTCGACGAGCCGACGCTCGGCCTGGACGTGTCCGCGGCCGCCGCCATCCGCCGGTTCCTCGCCGCGTACGCCGACCAATCCGGTGCCACCGTCGTGCTCACCAGCCACTACATGGCGGACGTCGAGTCGTTGTGCCGGCGGCTGATCCTGGTCGACCACGGCCGGGTGCAGTACGACGGCCCGCTCAAGCGGCTCTCGGAGCAGCTGTCGCCGTACAAACTGCTGCGCATCAGCGCTCCCGCGGCGGTGAAGGAGGACTTCGAGGACGTCGCGGAGATGGTGACCACCAGCGGGGTGTCGTGGGAGCTGCGGGTGCCACGCGACGACGTCGCCCGGGTCACGGCCCACCTCCTCACCTCGCTGGACGTGATCGACCTGGCGGTGGAGGAGCCATCACTGGAGTCCGTACTGGACCGCGCGTACCGGGAGGGCCTGTGAGGACCTTGCGGCTGCTCGCGCTGGCGGTGCGCAACCAGTTCCTGGAGTGGGCCGGCACCTGGTGGTTCACCGCGTCGCTGGTCGTGAACTACGCGATCGGGCCGCTCATCGGGCTCGTCGTGTGGTCGGCGGTGCTGCCCGGAGACACGGGGATCGTGCGGTACTTCGTGGCGCTCATGGCGGTGCACCTGCTGACGGCGTCCTTCGAGGACTACACCTTCGCCGAGTCGGTCTACGACGGGAAGATCGGCCACCAACTGCTGAAACCGCAGCCCGTGGTGCTCGCGCCCGCAGGGCAGAACCTCGCGATCCGGCTGTGGCTGGGCCTGTTCGGGCTGCCGCTCACGGTGGTGGTCGCACTGATCATCGGCGCGTCCTACCGGTGGCAGGCCGTACTGCTCGCGCTGCCGTCGCTGGTACTGGCCGCGGTGCTGCGGTTCCTGTGGACGTGGCTGCTCGCGCTCGCGGCGTTCTGGACCGAACGCGTGCACGCGATCGTCGCGTTCGGCAACATCCTGGTGTTCCTGCTCGGTGGCATCGCCGCGCCGCTGGGGGAACTGCCCGGCGGTTGGCGGACGGTCGCCACCCTCCTGCCGTTCCACGCCATGCTCGGCCTGCCCGCGGGGATCGCGGCCGGGACGCTGTCCCTCTCCGGGACCGCGGTCGCGCTGCAAGCCGGGTGGTGCCTGGTCTGTACGGCCGCCGCCGTTGCCGTCTGGCGGTCCGGTGTGCGCCGGTACACCGCGGTGGGGGCGTAACACATGAAGCTGCTCAAGCTGTTCGCCACGAGTTTTTCCCTGTCCCTGCGCCAGGCCCTGGCGTTCCGGGCGAACCTCGCGTTCGACGCGGTTCTGTCGGTGGTCGCCCTGGCCTCGACGATCACCATGGTGCTGGTCATCTTCTCCCGCACCGGCGACCTCGCCGGCTGGACGCAACCCGAGGTGCTGGTGCTCACCGGCACGTTCGAGCTGCTCAGCGGCGTGAAAACGACGTTCGTGGACCCGAACCTCGCTGGCTTCCCGACCCGCGGAGTGCGGGAGGGACAGCTCGACCACCACCTGCTGCAGCCCGCGCCCAGCATGTTCCTCGTCAGCTTCGCCACCGCGGCGCCCCTGGCCGGGGTGCAGATCCTGCTCGGGCTCGCCGTCGTCCTCACCGGCGCGGGCACGCTGCCGCACTACCCGGGCGCGGGCGCGTTCGGGGCGTGGGCGGTGCTCATGCTGGCCGCGGCCGTGACGACGTGGGCTGTGGGGATGATCTTCGCGAGCCTCGCGTTCTGGGCGCCGAAACTGGACCTGTACAGCCTGTTCGGCAACGTGTGGCAGCTGGCCCGCTACCCGGCCGACGTCTACGCACGTCCCCTGCGGCGGCTGTTCACCTACGTCCTCCCGCTCGCCGTCATCGCCAGCGCACCGGCGCGCACACTCACCCGGCCGGCCGACCCGGCCCTCTTGCTCGGCGCCCTGGCGACGACGGCCACCGCCGTGCTGGTGGCGAACACCGTGTGGCGGACCGGCTTGCGCCGCTACACGGGGGCCGGCAGCTGACGAGTTGGTGCGTGACAGCGGGTGAGGTGTGTCTGGCCTGGTCGCGGCCTGTCTTGAGGCGGTGACGGTGCGGTCGGGGACGAGGCCGGCGCTGGCTCGGTAGGCGTCGGGCAGGCGGTCGCGGCGGTGGGCCCGGCGCGTCAGTTGTTCCGCTCGGCCGGTTGCGCGTCGGCTGGGGGTCTGGCGGCTTCCACGTCCCTGGCTCCGGGGCTCGCTTGCCTTCACCTGCACATGGGCCGGATCAGCTACCTGACAGAGTCGCGGAAGGACCTGACGTCCACGCCCTCGGCAGATCCCGAGGAGGACTGGCCACCACGATCCACCTCGCCTGCGACGTGCCACGGCCGGTCCCTCGCGATCCCGCTGACACCTGGCCAACGCCACGACAGCATCTGCGCACGCCCCCTCCTGGAACGCATCCGGGTCCCGCGCACCGGCCTTGGCCGACCACGCCGCCGGCCCGACGAGGTCATCACGGACAAGGCCCACAGCTCCCGTGGCTTCCGCGCCTACCTGCGCCGACGCGGCATCGCGCACACCATCCCGGAGAAGACCGACCAGCGGCGCCACCGACACAACCGCGGTCGCTCGGCCCGGGGCAACTCGTCCTGACCGTCCGTGAGTTCCTCGGCGCCCATTGGTGGAGCCGTAGCTGCGTGTTGTGCCCGGTGAGTCTGATCCCTACGGCGTGACCTATCGGACACGGCGCTGACGTCCAATGGCCGTGCACGCGTGGTCAAGGCGCCCGTGGCCCGGCTCGGTGAGGATGGTGGTGCACGAATCGCAGAAAGGTGATCGCATGGAACAGTCGGTTGAGGCGATGAGCGTCATTCCGGGCCGGATGTACGAGGCATGGAATCGCGGGGATGTCGCCGGTTTCTTCGCCGACTTCGCGGAGGACGCCCTGTTTGTGGAGCTCGAGGGCACCATTTACCGGAGCCGCTCGGAGATGATCGCGGCTCATGAGGAACTCTTGAGTACGGTGATGAAGGATTCCCAACTGGTGCGGGGCGAGGTGGTGTTCGCCCGGATGGTGAGCCCGGGTGTCGGTGTGGCACGACGATCGTTGGGTGGTCAAGGCCCTGGAGAACGCACGGGTGCTCTCCCTGGCGGGCATGGCAGCCCTGGAGTCCTTGGCTGCCGGACAGAGGGAATTCGCCATGCCCAGGATGTGACCGCGAATATCTGAGGTGTTGGGACCCATCGACCCCCGGTCGCAGCTGCCCCACTCAAGACAGTGGTGTGCAACCACCGTGGTCCAAGACCCTGGTGGAACGGACGTCCCGACGCCGCCCCGACCGACCACGGCTTGGTCGATCACCCCAAATAGGGCCTGAGCGGCCCGCTGAGCTTTCCCACATTGTCGTCGCTGACGGCCACGTACATCAGCCAATGCTTTTCCTGGAGAAACAATGAAGGTCATCCGTCGCCCTCTCGCCACCGTCATCGCGGCCGCTGCGGCTGCGATCGTCGGAATAACGGGAGCCGCGGCCTACGGTTCCCAGCAGGCCGATCGGTCCCAGTCGTCGTCCTCCGCGCATGAGAGGCCGAAGATCGCCAACGCCTGGGAGAAGGCGTGGAACAGCGAGGACCCGGCGCGTCTGGCCGCCCTGTTCACCAACGACGCCCGCTACAGCGACCATGCCCTCGACCAGACCTTCAAGGGCCGCGGCGGGGTCGCCCAGTGGGCGACCATCACCAAGCAGTTCGTGGGGGATGCCAACGTCACGGTCAACAGCGCATTCGCCGACGACAACCAAGTAGCTATCAGCTGGACGTTCAGCGGGCACCTGACCGGTGCGCCGAAGCCGTTCTCCGTGCCTGCCGTCGCCATCCTCAAACTACGCGGGAACAAGATCGTGACGAACGATGACTACTACAACCGGGCCGATGTGCTGAGCCAGTCCGGTCTCCCGGCCGACACTGTCTTCAACTGACACTCGCCTCGTACGCCTATGGCCTCCGGTGCCCGCGGTCCATCTGGGGGCGCGGGAGGTCAGGGTGGATGTGCCGGCCGAGGCGATCGCCGCGGTCGGCACATTCGGGCTGACGGCCGAGGACTGGGCACAGGCCGCGCTTCGGCAACCTGTACGAGGCACTTCTGGAGCAACTCGCAGGCGACCCGGGCATCTTCCGCATCCCGGGCGACGGAACGGGAGCCGTTGGCTTCGGCGAGACAATGAAAGATCGGCCGGCAGCGGCGGGGTGGGTGGGCCGGGTGTCAGGTTTCGAGGTGGGTTCCCGGGGTGTGGCCGAAGGTCCGGCGGAAGACATCGATGAAAGCGCTGGCCGACGACCATCCGCACCGATGGGCCACGGTGGTCACGGGTGTTCCGTCGGCCAGCAGGATGAGGGCGTGATGAAGCCGTAGCTGGGTGCGCCACTGGGGGAAGGTCATGCCGAGGTCGCTGCGGAAGAGGCGGGAGAGGGTGCGGTCACTGGCCCCGATCTGTCGGCCGAGTTCGGTGAGGGTGCGATCGTCGGCGGGGTCGGCGCGCAGGATGTCGTTCAGGGCACGCAGCACAGGAGAGGCGGGCGTCGGCAGATGGAGCGGCGTTTCGGGGGAGGCGCGCAGCTGGTCCAGGAGGACCGCGTGCAGGCGGTCGCGCTCGGGGCTCCGGTCGTCGGGGGTGTGGGTGCAGCCGATGATCAGTTCACGCAGCAGGGGGCCGACCGCCAGGACGGCGGGTGAGTGCAGGTCCAGGGGGTTGTGGCGTGCGACGATCCCCAGGAGGTGGAGCCGGGTGTCGCCGTGGGCGTGGTGCTCGTGGACGGTACCGGCCGGTACCCAGATGGCACGGGTGCTCGGGGCGATCCAGGTACCGGCGTCGGTCGTCACGGACAGGACGCCCCGGGCCGCGTAGACGACCTGGTGGTCGTCGTGACGGTGAGCGTCGATCCCGCTGCCCGAGGGCAGTTCCCGGGTGAGCGTCGGGGCGGCGACCGTGTGGCGGCTTTTCTTCATCATGTGGCAGTTTATCGAAAGCGCGACACGGGGTGAGGCTCGCAGCATGGCCGCATGCGAAGGAACACATCCATCAATCTGCTGTCCGTCGGTCACGCCTGTGTCGACGTCTACCAGGGAGCCGTGGCGGCCCTGGTGCCGTTCTTCGTCTCCGAGCGTGCTTACACCTACGCGGCCGCATCAGGTCTGATCCTGGCGGCCTCGCTGCTGTCGTCGATCGCCCAGCCGCTGTTCGGCGCACTGACCGACCGGTGGGCCATGCCCTGGCTGCTGCCGCTCGCCACTGTGCTGGGCGGGGCCGGTGTGGCCCTGAGCGGGCTGAGCCGTTCCTACGGGCTGACCCTGGTGTTCGTGGCGGTCTCCGGGATCGGAGTGGCCGCCTATCACCCCGAGTCCGCGCGGGTCGCCCGGCTCGCCAGCCTGGGCAGCCACCGTGCCATGGGCTGGTTCTCCACGGGGGGCAACGTCGGCTTCGCGTTGGCTCCGCTGCTGGTGGCGGCTGTCGTGGCCACGGGTGGGCTGCGGTGGACACCGCTGCTGGTGCTGCCGGCACTCGCGGGCAGCGTGTTGTGTCTCCCCGCGCTGCGGGCGCTGCGGCGCATGCACGCCGACGGGACGATCAAGGCGGCGCAGGCGGGAACCGATGACGCGGCGTCGTTCGTGAGACTGTCGCTGGCGGTGGTCTTCCGTTCGATCGTCTTCGTCGGCCTGAGCGCCTTCGTCTCCCTCTACGCCACACAGCGCATGGGCGGCAGCGCCGTGGCGGGCACCGCGGCCCTGTTCGTGCTGTACGCGGGCGGCGTGGTCGGCTCGGTACTGGGAGGCAACTGGGCGCACCGGTGGGACCGGGTGACGATCTCCGCCTGGTCCTACCTCGTGAGCGTGGCGGCGGTGGCCGGCGTGGTCTTCGTGCCGGGACCGGCCCTGTACGTGTTCGTCGCGCTGACCTCGGTGGGCCTGTACGTCCCGTTCTCCCTCCAAGTCACGCTCGGCCAGGACTACCTCCCGTCACGGGTGGGCACCGCGAGCGGGATCACCCTCGGCCTGGCGGTCAGCATCGGCGGGCTGGCCAGCCCCGCGATCGGCGCCCTCGCCGACGCGACGTCCCTGCAGACCGCGCTGATCCCGCTGATCGTCATGCCCGCACTCAGCTGGCTGATGTTCCGCACCCTGCCCGAGCCCGCCGTGCGTCAGCACGACAGCGACAGCGCCCGGGAGCCGGCGCTTTCCGAAGCCCAGTAACCGCCGGGCGTCAATTCCCGCCTGCATCCCTGAGCCGCGGAACACCTTCGCGATCTTGCGGAGGAGTGCTCCGACGGGCGCGAGACGGTGTGGTCGTGCCTCGGAACTCCGGCGCGGAAGGCCGCAGGAGAGTCCCCGTCACCATTCAGCCGCCATGGGCCGACCCCGTGCTCATTCCGCCGGAACGATACGGCCGTCCCGCAGCTCCAGGACACGGTCGGCGATGGCCAGGAGCTGGGGGTCGTGGGTGGCCACGAGGGCGGTGACGGACTGGCTGTGGACGACCGCGCGCAGCAGTTCCATGACGGAGCGGCCGGTCTCCGCGTCGAGTTGTCCGGTCGGTTCGTCGGCGAGGAGCAGGGAGGGGCGATTGGCGAGGGCGCGGGCGATGGCGACGCGCTGCTGCTGGCCGCCGGACAACTCGCCGGGACGCTGGGCGGCGTGGTCCTCCAGGCCGACCATGCTGAGCAGCAGGGCGACGCGATCCTCGCGTTCGCGGCGCTCCGTCTTGCGCAGGCGCAGCGGGACGCCGACGTTCTCGGCCGCGGTGAGGACGGGCAGCAGGCCGAAGGACTGGAAGATGAAGCCGATGTGGTCACGGCGCAGGTCGAGCAGATCCTTCTCGGCGAGACCCACCAGTTCGGTCCCGGCGACACGGACACTGCCGGAGTCGGGGCGGTCGAGCCCGCCGACCACGTTGAGCAAGGTGGTCTTGCCGGAACCGGAGCGGCCCTTGAGTGCGACGAGCTCTCCGCGCGGCACACCGAACGATACCTCGCGCAGGGCGTGCACCGCGGTGTCCCCGCGGCCGTAGGTCCGCGTGACCTGGTGAACCGTCACCATGTCGCCGTCCGCCGGTGCCGGGTCTCCCGCCGCCGGGCCGTCCGCCTTGTCCAGCACCCGTTCGCTCATGCCGGTCAGCATAATCTCGCCTGTGGATCACCTGACAGACCCTTGGTGTCCGGGTACGTTGTGGCCCGTGTTCTCATGACCACGGGGGCACGGGGAGAACTGAACTGGCTTCGCCGGGGGCGGAGTCGGCCGCGTGCCTCTTGGCGGGTGCGCGGGACGGCGGCGGGGTGAGTCTTGACGGGGTTCGTGTTGCTGCGCGCACGCGCGCACTGGCTGCTGCTGGGTGCTGCGCTGCTCTGCGTGGTGCTCACCACGTGCGTGATCGCCACGCTGGCTGCGTTCAGCGGAGCGGTCGGGGATGTCGGACTTCGGCGTGCTATGCAGGACCAGGGGGCGGCGCGCACCCTGGTCGAGGCCGACGCGGATGTCACCATCGCCGACCGCGCCAAGCTGGACGCGGCCGTGCGCAGGACGGTTCCCGCCGCCTTCGACGGCATGCCGGTACGGGTGGCCGCCAGCGTCCAGTCCGCTTCCTACGGCCTGCCGCGCGCCGCCGGCGCCTCCCGTGACGCCGACCCCGATCTGACGCTGCTGGCCACCCTCGACCCTGCGCAGGTGACGATGACCGGCGGGGCCCGGCCCGGCCCGCCCAGGGCCGGGGACCCGGTGCCCGTCGCCCTGCCCGAACAGGCCGCCCGCGCGCTGGGTCTGCGCGCCGGGGACCGCCTCACGCTCAGCGACCGCCGCGACGGCCGGCCCCTGCACGTGCTGGTGACGGGCCTGTACCGCCCGGTCGACCGCACCGCGCTGTACTGGCGGCTCGACCCGCTGGGCGGCCGGGGGGTGCGGACGCTGTCGTTCACCACCTACGGCCCGATGCTCGCGGACCCCGGCGCCTTCACCTCCGGAAGCGTTCCGCCGGACCGCATGTACTGGCAGGCCCGCGCCGACTTCTCCACCATGAGCACGGCGCGCATGGACCGTCTGCGACACAGCGTGCAGCAGACGCTGCGCGACCTGGACCGGGCGACGGGCGGATCCGTGAGAGCCCGAAGCGAGTTGCCGGATCTACTCACGGATCTGCGCCGCACGCTCCTGGTGAGCCGGTCCACGGTGCTCATCAGCACGCTGCAGGTGGTGCTCCTGGCGGCCTTCGCCCTGCTCCTGGTGGCCGGACTGCTCGCCGGGGAACGGGTCGGCGAGATCGCGCAACTGCGGGCCCGTGGCGCTTCCCGTCCACGGGTGGCGGGGCTCGCGGCGGTCGAGGCCCTGTTGCTCGCGCTGCCCGCGGTCGTGGTGGCCCCCCTGCTCGCGGGGCCGCTGCTGCGGATGCTGGCCGGCCATGGCCCGCTGGCCCGTGCGCAGGTGCGGCTCGACACCTCACCGGCCGGAACGTGGTCCGTGGCCGCGGTCACCGCGCTGGTCTGCGCGCTCGCGGTCGTGGGCCCGGCGCTGCGCCGCTCCGGCACGTACGTCGACGAGCGGAACACCGGCAGGCGCCGGGACGCGCTGCCCGGGATCGTGAAGGCCGGGGCCGACGTGGCGCTCGTCGTCGTCGCGGTACTGGCCTACTGGCAGCTGTCCCGCCGTGCTTCGGGCTCGGGGGTCCTGACGGTCGACACGGGCGGCGCCCTCGGTGTCGATCCGGTGCTGGTGGCCGCCCCGGCGCTCTGCCTGTGCGCGGGTGCGGTACTGGCCCTGCGCCTGCTGCCGTTCGCGGCCCGGCTCGGTGAGCGGCGGGCCGCAGGCACCCGCGGACTGACGGCCGCGCTCACCGGCTGGCAGCTGTCCCGCCGGCCCGGACGGGGAGCGGGACCCGTGCTGCTGGTGGTGCTCTCCGTGGCGATGGGGGTGTTCGCGACCGGCGAGTACTCCAGTTGGGCGCGGTCCCAGCGCGACCAGGCCGACTTCGCGGTCGGCGCGGACCTCCGGGTGGCCGGTTCGTCCACCCCGCCCTTCGCCCAGGGCGGGGTCTACGACGCCGTTCCCGGCATCGCGGCCACCACCCCCGCCGTCCGCACCGAGGTCTCGCTGCCCCGCGACCGCAACGCCACCGTACTGGCCATGGACACTGAGGCCGCGGCCTCCGTGCTCGACTGGCGCGACGACCTGACGGACCGCTCACCGAGCCGGCTGCTCGGGCCCCTCCACTCCGGTGCGCAGGCGCAGGGCAGGACCGCGGGCTTCGAACTGCCGGAGAACACCGGCCGGCTGAGGATCACCGCGCGCCTGAAGGTGCTCGGTCCGGCGGCCGGGTCGTCCCGGAGCGGCGTCGCCCCCGATCTCGTCGCGTCCGTCACGGACCGGTACGGCGTCCCGTACTCCTTCCCCTTGGGCACACTGCCCGCCGACGGCCGTCCGCACGTGCTGACGGCGGACTTCGCCGCCGAGTGGGGCCGGGCCGAGGGCGCGGCACCCGCCGGGCCGCTCCGGCTGACCGGCGTCAAAGCCGCCTATCGCCTGCCGGAACACAGTGAGGAGCGCCGGCTGACGGTCACCGGGCTCAGCGCCGTCCTGGCCGACGGACGCATCCACACCGTCCCGGTGCCCACCGGCGCGGCCTGGGGTGCCCGGGTGCTGGCCCCCGCCCCGGACGACTCCGACGGCGCAGCCCGGCAGCCCCGGGCGACGGCGGCGCCCTCCACCGCCGCGGCCCCGCTGTCCATCGGATACGACACCGGGCAGGCGTCGCCGCGGAATTCCGCCGGACTCTCGAACGGAGAGCTCGACCTGCGGGCCGACACGGCCGCCGTTCCCCTGCCGACCGCGATCGCCACGGATGCCTTCCTGCGTGCCACGGGAACGCATGTGGGTCGGACGGCCGACATCGGCCTGGGCAACACGACGTTGAGGGTCCGTGTCACCGCGGTCGTGAGCGCCCTGCCCACCGTCGTGCCGCCCGCCACCGACGACGGCGGCGCCCTGCTGCTCGACCTGCGCGCCGTGAACCGGGCCCTGGCGGACCACGGCGGGGTGACACTGCAGCCCGGCGAGTGGTGGCTGGCCGCGGACCACGGCGCCGCTCCCCGTGTTGCGGCGGCGCTGCGGAGCCGTGCCGATGCGGCCTCCGTGCTGGTCCGGGACGAGGAGCGGGACCGGCTCAAGGCCGACCCGCTCGGTGCGGGCCCGCAGGCCGGACTCCCGGCGGCGGTGGTCGCCGCGGGCGTGCTGGCCGCCGTGGGCTGCGCGGTGGCGGCGGTCGGCGCGTACCGGGAACGGGCGGACGAACACGCGGTGCTGAGGGCTCTGGGCGCCTCCCGGCGTTCGCTGGCCCGTGGGGCCGCCGCCGAGCAGGGGCTCCTGCTGGCCGTCGCGGTCGCCGTCGGTGCGGGCCTCGGCGTACTGCTCACGCGGCTCGTCGTGCCGTTGATCGTCCTCACGGCGCAGGCGGAGCGCCCGCTTCCGGCCCTCCGCGTCGAACTGCCCGCGGGCCCCGTGGCGCGGATGCTGATCGCGGTGACGGCGGTACCGCTGCTCGTGGTCGTACTGACGGCGCTGCGATCAGGCGAACCGGTCCAGGCCCTGCGCCGCCAGGGAGGTGAATGACATGACCGCTCTCCCGGGCCCCCGGCACACCTCCGCCGAGGACGGCACCGCCCCCTCGGCCGACACGCCCTGGATACGCACCCGTCTGCGCGCGGCACCCGGCGCCGCGCTCGCCCTGTCGCTGCTGGTCCTGGTCACGGCGTTCCTCGCGGCGGCGCTGCCCCGCGCGATCGACGTCCAGGAGGACACGGCTCTGCGCGACACGGTGGCGCGGGCGAGTGTCGCCGATCGCAGTGTCACGGCGACGCTGGACGTGTCGTGGCTGTCCTTCCCCTACAACGCCGAGTCCCTCGTCACCCCCCGTTCCCTGGCCTCGACGGAATCGGTGTTCCAGAGCTTCGTCCGCCCGCCCCTCGCTTTGGACCGGCGGCAGACCGTCTACGGCGTGCGGACCGCTCAGGCCGTGCCCGCGACGGACGCGTACCTGCCCCGGCCGACCGCGCACACCGATCCGGAGGCCACCGTCGTCGCCCAGCCGGACCTCGACCGCTTCACCCAGGTCGTGGACGGACGACTGCCCCGGCCCGGCTCGGGCACCGGCACCGTCGAGGCGGCCGTCACCGAGCGCACGGCGCACATCATGCGTCTGCGCACGGGTTCCGTGGTCCATCTGGCCGGGGGTGGCGAAGCCGGGCCGGCGATGCGGATCACCGGTGTCGTGCGGCCGCTCCACGGCGGGGCCGCCTTCTGGAACGAAGAGCCGGAACTGAAGGCGCCGAAGTTCTCCACGGTCCCCGGACGGGACCCCTGGGACCCCAAGTACTTCTGGCACTTCACCGCCCTGATCGACGACGGAGCGGCGGGCGCCCTGCTCGGTCTGCGGGAAGGCGCCACCGCGTACTGGCACCACCCCGCCGACACCGGTGCACTGACCGCGCGCTCCGCCTCCGACCTGGTGGACCGTGTCGCCGCGCTGACCAGCGGCCCGCAGGCCGCACAGCTCCAGCAGCGGAGCGGGCTGCGCGGACTCACCGTCGAGGAGGAGGGGCTGGCCACCCTCGTCGAGCCGTTCGGAAGGGAGCGGGCGGCCACCGCGCCGTTGATCATGGTCGCGGCGGTCGGCGTCGGCACGGTCGCTGTCATCGTGCTGCTCATGGCGGGTGAACTGGCTGCCGCCCGGCGGCGCACGGAGCTGGTGCTGCTGCGCGCCCGGGGAGCGGGTCTGGGCGGTCTGGCGGTGCGTCTGCTCGGTGAGAGCGTGCTGACGGCGGCGCCGTCCGCGGCCGTCGGACTGGTGCTCGCCCTGCTTCTGATTCCCACGCAGCGCTCCGCCGCCGCCGTGGCCGCGGCGGGTGCGGTCGCGGCCGTCGCGTCGCTGGCGCTGCCCGTACGCGCCCTGCTCTCCGTCCGCAGGGTGCGACCGGGCGAGCCGGAGGACCTCGTGCGCGCCCGCCCCTCGCGGCGCCGCACCGTGGCCGAGTCGACCGTCGTCCTCGTCGTGACCGGCGCCGTGCTGGCGCTGCGCCGCCGCGGTACGGCGGACGCGGGCCTCGACCTGCTCACCGCGGCAGCCCCCGTCCTCGTGGCGGTGGTCGTGGCCGCGGTGCTGCTCCGGTTGTATCCGCTGCCGCTCCGGCTGCTCGCCCGGCCCGCGGCCCGCCTGCGAGGTGCGGTCCTTCCCCTGGGCGTGGCGCGCGCGGGCCGAGCCCCCGCCACGGCCACGCTGCCGCTGCTCGCCGTCCTGGTGGCGCTCACCGTCACCTCGTTCGGCGGTGCGGTCCTGTCGGGCGTGAGCGCCGGGCGGGACCGGGCGGCCCTCGCGGCCGTCGGCGCGGACGCCGTCATCGAGGCGCCGGCCGCCCTGCCGGCCGGACTCGCGGAACGCGTCCGCCACCTCGACGGCGTACACGACGTGGCGCCCGTCCGCATCGAATCCGGTCTTCTCACGCAGCCCCGCGGAACCGTTTACGACCTCTTCGTGGTGGACCCCACCACCTATGCGCGGCTCGCCGCGGCGACGGGCGTGGACGACGGCTTCCCCGCGGGGGCGCTCGACGACGGCCGTGCGGGCACGCTCGCCGCCGTCGTGTCCCCGCGGCTGGCGGGAGAGTTCGGGAGCGGCCCGAACATCGTGTCGGCGTCCGCCGGGTCCTTCGAGGTGCGGGCCGTGGCGTCGAGGAAGGCGGCCGCGGCGGCGACGCCCGGCCGGAACTTCGTCATCGTGTCGTCGAAGGCCCTGGCGAAGGCCCGTCCCGACTGGCTGGACGCGGGCTCCCTGAACGCCACGGCGCTCTACATGACCGGTGACCACATCGACGGCGCTTCCCTGCGCGCCACCGCTCACCAGGCGTCGGCCCGGCTGACCGTGCTGGTGCGGTCGGAGGAGCGGGCGGCGCTGAAGAGCACCGCCCTGCAGTCCGGTACCGAGCACGTCTACTTGGCGGTGGTCGCGGCAGGCGGCGGCTACTGCGCCCTGGCACTGCTGCTCTCCCTGCTGCAGAGCTCACCGCAGCGCCGCATCACGCTCGCCCGGCTGCGCACCATGGGCATGCAGGGCCGCCAGCGCCAGTGGCTGGCCGTGCTCGACATGCTGCCGCAGGTCCTGCTGGGCGTGCTCGGCGGCATGCTCACCGGGCTCGCCGTCGTCCCGCTGCTCCGGCCCGGGGTGGACCTGACCGCGCTGGCCTTCACCAGCAGGCCGCGGATGGCCGACGTACCGACGGTGGTGCTGGACACCGACCCGCTCGCGCTCGTCCTGCCCTCGGCGGGGCTGCTGACCGTGGCGTGCGCCGTACTGGTGGCCCAGGCATGGCTGACCGGACGGCGCGGCGAAGGCACGAACCTGAGGATGGGGGATCAGGCATGACGGAACAGACCTCGGCGGCGCCGGACGCGCTCACGCTCGCCGATCTGGAGCGGCGCGTCGAGCAGCGGCGGCAGCGACCCGCCCACGGCCATGACGCGCTGATCGTGTGCGACCGCGTCGTGCGCATCTTCGCCGGCCGGGGCGGGGAGGTCCAGGCCCTGCAGGGACTGGACCTGCTGGTGGCGAAGGGTGAACTCATGGCCCTGGTGGGCGCTTCGGGCAGCGGCAAGTCCACGCTCCTGAACATCCTGGCGGGCCTGGACGTCCCCACCGCGGGCGGCGCCTCGGTCGCGGGCTACGACCTGCTGGCCATGGACAGCAGGGCCCGGCTGCGCTACCGGCGCGAAGTGGTGGGCTTCGTCTGGCAGCAGACGGCCCGCAACCTGCTGCCCTATCTCACGGCGGCGCAGAACGTGGCCCTGCCCATGCGCCTCAGCGGAATCGTCAAGGGCAGGCGGCAGCGCGCCGCTCGTACCGCCGAGCTCCTGGAGATGACCGGTGTCGCCCATTGCCGCGACCGGCGTCCGCACCAGATGTCGGGCGGCGAGCAGCAGCGCACCGCCATCGCCGTGGCGCTGGCCAACCACCCGGCCCTGGTGCTGGCCGACGAGCCCACGGGCCAGCTCGACTCCGCCACCGCCGAGCAGGTCTTCGCCGCCTTCCACACCGTCAACGAGGAACTCGGCACCACGGTCGTCCTGGTCACCCACGACACCGCCATCGCCTCCGCGGTCCACCGCACCGTCGCGATCCGTGACGGACGCACCGCCTCGGAGGTCCTGCGTCGCACCACCACCGACGACCAGGGGCGCACCCTGACCACGGCCCGCGAGTACGCCACCGTGGACCGGGCGGGACGCCTCCAGCTCCCCGGCGACTTCACCCAGGCACTGGAGATCCGCGACCGCGTCCTACTGGAGCTGGAGCCCGATCACATCACGGTGCGGCCCGACCAGGCGCCGTAGCGGGCCCGGCGGACGTACGGGAACCGCCGTTCGGCAGACCGCCGTTGTGCATCCGACGCCTTTCGGCCAAAGCAGCGGGCGGCGGTTTTCGGCCGATCCGTAGCCGATCTGGATTCCTTTCGGTCGGTCGTCATCCCACGTCCGACAGCCCGGGGTGCCGGGAACCGCTTTGGCCGGGATGTCGGGCCCGAGGGCCGAACAGGTGGCCACGGTTCGCTGTCCGCTGTGACGCGCGCGGCGGCTGGATCGGTGTGTTATTCGCCCTTTTTTGCGCGGGCGCTCGCCGTGGCCTCCCCTGACGGAGCGCATAAGACGGCGGATTGACTCCGGTGCCGTTCTCGAGTGCGTGAGTGGCGCGTTCTGCCGAAGCGGATGGGGGAACACGGCCCGTTGGCGCGGGGGTGGGCTGTTCGAACGCGGCAGCCGCTGATAAGGAGTGGGGAGATGCTTCGTACTGTCGTGGTGCACGACGAGAACCTGATGTGCTCGGGGCTGGTACAGCTGCTGAGATCGGACGACACGCTGGATGTCTCGTCGCTGTGCTCCCAGACCGAGGGTCTGGAACGCCCGGAGCCGTCAGCCGACGTCTGTGTGATGGACGGCGAGTGTTTGACGGGTCCTGACAAGGGACACGGTGAGCGCCTGTGGACCCGGTACGGGGACCGGCTCGTCGTTCTGACGACGGCCAAGCGGCCGGGGGTGCTGCGCCGGGCGTTCGACCGGGGTGCTCTCGGGCTGGTCGACAAGAACGCTCCAGCGCATCGGCTGATCACGGCGGTGCACACGGTTGCCAGAGGTGAGCGCTTCCTGGACGAGTCGCTCACCGTCGTCCTACTGACGTGTGCGGAAATGCCGCTGACCAACCGGGAACTGAGTGTGCTGGCCCTGGCCTCCCAGGGGGCGCCGATCGCCGAGATCGCGGCGCATCTGCACCTGTCCCGTGGAACGGTCCGCAACTACATGGCCACGGCGATCCGGAAGGTGGGTGGCCGCAACCGGATCGATGCGATCCGCATCGTGCAGAGCGCCGGCTGGACCTGACGCAACCGTGGCCGCGGCCCCGGCGCCGCACGGAACGGGCCGCCCTCACGATCGCCGAGACGGCCCCGCCAGCCAGTGGCCCGTCAACTCGCGGTAGAGGGGCGAACGTTCCAGGAGTTCGTCGTGCGTGCCGCACTTCGCCCGTACACCGTCCAGCACCAGGATCCGGTCGGCACGGACCGCCGAGGACAGCCTGTGCGCGACCACGAGCAGGGTGCCGGGCCGGGCGGCGAGCACCTGCTCCGCGCGGGCCTCGGACGCAGGGTCAAGATGGCAGGTGGCCTCGTCCAGCAGCAGCAGAGGTGCGGGCGACAGATACGCGCGGGTCAGCGCGATCAACTGCCTCTCCCCCAGTGACAGTTCGGCGGGGCGCACCGGGTGGTCCAGCCCTCCCAGGCGCTTGACCAACGGTTCCAGGCCGAATACCCGCACTGCGGCATCGAGTTCCCCCCGGCACACGTCCGCGCGCAGATATGCCAGGTTGTCGCGCACGGTGCCGGAGAACACGTAGGCCTCCTGCGGGAGGAGTACGCGCAGCGCGGAAAGCTCCACGGCGGCCCGTCCCGTCACCGTGTGTCCGGCCACCCGTACTTCGCCGTGGCTCGGCGCGAGCATCCCGGCGGCGAGGCGGGTGAGGGTGGACTTGCCGATGCCGCTCGGCCCGACCACGGCCAGGTGCTCCCCCGGGGCAAGGCGCAGGTCGAGCGCGTCGAGCACCGGCTCGGCGTGAACGCCGTACGACAGTGTGACGGATCGGAGTTCCACGGCTGGGGGCGAGGGCCGGGGTACCGGGCGCACCGCCTCGGCCGGTGCGTGTACTGGGGTGCCGGAACCATGTCCGACGGTGGGGCCGGTCGTCGGGGCGGCCTTCCGGTGGCGCGACGGGCTCGTGGCGCTCACTGCCTTGTCCGGCTCCGGACCGACGAGCCGGTCGAGGACGACCAGCAGCCGGCTCCCGGCCGCGCCCAGCGCGGTCATCAGAGTGTGCAGGGCGGGCAGGAGGGACTGGACGAGGTAGGTGAACGCGCCCAGCAGGGCGCCCGTGCTCACTCCTCGACCGCGCAGCCAGGGCACGGCCACCAGCAGCGCGAGCACGGGCAGGTGGGCCGCGATCCCGAGGGACGCCGTGCGCAGCGCCACCCATACGGCCAGGGCCCGGGCCTGCTCGGCGGCGCCGGCGATCAGGTCGGCACCACGCCGCTCGGTATCGGGCCCGGTCCCGCACGCGGTGAGGTCCCGCAGCGCCGCGCGGGACCGCGCCGCGTAGTCGCCCAAGTCCTCGTCGGCTGCCAGGACGCGGCGTTGGGCCGCCGCCATGGGCCTCAGCGTCACCAGGAAGAGGGCGAGGCCGCCCACCAGGGGCGGCAGGACGACCACGAGCAGGGCGGGGTCCAGGGACAGCAGGCCGAGCAGGGCGCCGACGGCGGTGAAGACGAAGGAGCGCAGGGTGAGGACGAGTCCGGCGAAGCTGTCCCGGGCGATCTCGGCCTGGTTCGTCAGCCGCGAGACGGCCGTCCGGTCCGCCGTGGCCGACCCGCCGCGTGCCGCCCGGGCCATGGAACGGTCGACCGCGTGCCGTACCAGCCCGTCGCGCAGGGGTTCCGTCAGTCCGGCGAGCTGTGCGAACACCCCCCGCGCCACCGGGGCACCGGACACCACCGCGACCAGGGCTACCGCGAGCCACAGCAGTCCCCGGCGCGGGTCACCGGCGAGGAACCCCTCGTCGACTGAGCGGGCAACGCCGTACCCCACCAGGAAAGCCTGCCCCGACTCCGCCAGCGACCAGAGCGCGAGTCGTACCAGTACGCCTTCGCGGCGGGCGAGGAAGCGGCGTGCCAGGGGCGCGAGGCGGCTCAGCGCACCGGTCCCGTCGTCCGGGGGGACATCCGCGTCCGCGGACGTCACGGCCGTACCTCTGCGGGTCGCTGACGGTGCGCGGATCCTTCGTCCGGCGTCACGGCGTCGGCCTCCGCGCCGCCGAAGACGGCCCGGTACCCGGCCCGGCGCCACAGTTCGCGGTGCGTCCCGACGGCGCGTACCTCCCCGTTCTCCAGCCAGAGGACCAGGTCCGCCCGGTCCGCCACCGACGGGCGGTGCGCGACCACGAGCCTGGTGCCGCGCCGCACCGCCCGGTGCAGTGCCAGGTTCACCTCGTGCTCCGTCGCGGTGTCCAGACTGGAGGTGGCGTCGTCCATGACCAGCAACCGTCCGGCGTGCGCGAAAGCCCGCGCCAGTCCGAGCCGCTGGTGTTCTCCGCCTGAGAGGGGCGACTGCGTCAGGGGGGTGTCGTAACCGTGCGGCAGCCGGCTCACGAAGCCGTCGGCGCCCGCCGCCCGGGCGGCTTGCCGTATCTGTTCGGGGGCGAGACGCCGCGAACCGGCGGCAATTGCCTCGGCGACCGTGCCTTGACCCAGGACAGGGCGTTCGAAGGCGTACGTGACCTCCGTGCGCAATGCCTCGCGTGTCACCTCGTGGAGCGGGACGCCGTCCAGCCGTAGGTGTCCCTCGTCCGGGTCCATGAGCCGTCCCGCCACGGCCGCCAGGACGGATTTTCCCGCCCCGCTGCGGCCGACCACCGCGACCGTGGCGCCGCCGGGCAGGCGCAGGTGGTCGGCGTGCAGCACCTGCCTGCCGTCGCGTACCACGCGCACGCCGCGCAGTTCGAGCGCGCCGGGACCGTCCGGAGGCAGCCGCCGCGATCCGTACTCCAGCGGGGGCATCTTCTCCAGTTCCAGGGTGCGGTGCCGTGCCTCGCGGGCTCGTACGAGGGCACCGATCAGTGTCGCGGAGCTGCCGACGCCGGCCGTGAGTTGTGTGTACCGGCAGACGGCGAGCAGGTCACCCACGCTCAGGTCGCCTGCCGCGAGCCGCAGGCCGCCGACGGCCGTGGCGGCCAGGGTCAGCAACGGCACGAGGACGTTGCTCCTGCCGAGCGCCCGTCCGTGCAGCGCCCACATGCTCCGCCCTTGGGCGGCCAGTTCCGTCAACGGCGCGAGGATGCGGGCGCGTTCGCGGTCGCCGGTCCCGGCGGCGCCGATCGTGGCCGCGCCTTCCAGGGCTTCCAGCAGCCGCGACGCGATCAGGGACTGCGTGCGCTGGTAGGCAGCCACCGATGCGCCTGTGTCGCGGGCGAAGGTCCTCAGCACCAGTGCCAGTGCGGGCAGGGCGGTCAGCACGCAGGCGGCCACCCACAGGTCGACGAAGGCCAGTGCCACCAGTGCGCCCAGCGGGGTGATCAGTGAGGCTCCGAGTGTTGCCCGAGCAGCGGGGGCACTGCCCGCGTCCGCGGCGTTGAGAGTCAGACGGGTCCCGACGTCCCCCGGCGGGTGCGCTCGCGCGCTCTCGGGGACGGCGCCCAGTAGGCCGCGCAGGGCGCTGGAGCGTATGGACGCCGTCCACGCGGCGTTGCAGCGTCCGGTGAACAGGGAGGTCAGACTGTCCAGCAGCAGTTCGCCCAGGAGCAGGGCCGCGCTCAGCAGGAGCCACCCCTCGGCGCCGCCGTTGCGCAGCAGCAGGTCCAGGGTGCGGCCGAGGACGAAGGGCTGGGCCAGCGCCGCCGCGGCCGCCGCGGTCGAGCACAGCAGCACCAGTGTCTCCGGCCCGCGCCCGGCCGCCGAGCATTCCGCGCCCGCTCGTGTCTCGGGCGTCCGCGGCCCCCGGGGCCCGCTCGTTCGCACCGGCGCGTACCTCCGTCCGTACGTCGTGAATCCCGGCCGCGGACCTGGCGACCCGGCGTCCACGCCTGCCGCCCAGCCGTGGTGACCAGGGCGGACAGGCGCGGCGCCCCGGGAGTGGTCCCGGGGCGCCGACATCCGGCGCCATGGCTCGCCACGTCGCCGTGGCCGTCAGCGGAAGCGTCAGTTACAGGTCGTGACGCTCAGGCTGCTGTCGCCGCAGAGCAGGAGGCTCGCGCGGCTACCGGTCTCGACGTCCCCCGAGACCTCTTCCTTCTGGGGCTCCATCGACTGCAGGTCGAACAGATTCATGACATCTTCCTTTCGTGCGGCAGCGGATGTTTTTCTTCACGACCCCTGGTGGGCCGAGTCAAGGGGCCGCCGCTCAGACGCAGCGGCGGTAGGAACGGCAGGCAGGCGGGCGCGTCGCTGAGGACGGAGGCGACGGCGAGCAGGCATCCGGCCGTTCCGGTGGCGAGGTCCATGGACAGGCGCATCATCTGCTCGCCGGGAAAGCTGAGCCGGTCGCGGTAGGACATGGCGTGCCAGGACAGCGCGGCGAGCTGGCGCCGGACGGCTTCCGGGCCCGCGCCGGGGGCCGTGGCCGGGGTGCGGCCGAGGTACAGCACCATGCCGGCGACACCGCGGTAGAGCCCTGGCTGGGCGTAGAACATCGCCTGGGCCGCAGCCACGATCTCCTTCCTGGCTCGCTCGAACTCCGTGTCCTCGCGGTGCGTCAGGTAGTCGTCCAACACCATGCCGATGCCGACGCTGCCCGCCCCCAGGTAGGGCATGGTGCGCCATCCCTCGTCGACCTGGAGCGCGCCGCCCGCGCCGCGGACACAGCGGGCGAGGTCCTGGCGCAGCGAGTCGCGGGCGAGGTCGAGGTAGGCCATGTCACCGGTTCGTTCGAAGAGCCGTACGAAAAGCAGTGCGCGTCCGGCTCCGCCGTGCAGCAGCCCTGCTCGGGGGCGGTTGGGCGCACCGTGCCCGCCCAGCGTGCCGGCGGCGGCGAGTTCGGCGCAGCGCAGCGCCGCCAGGTGCGGCGCGGACTCCCCGGTGGTGACGGCCAGTGAGTCCAGGGCCAGGCCCAGGCCCGCGGTTCCGCTGTACAGGTCTGGGGCCAGTCGGTCGAAGGTCTGGTCGAGCAGCAGCTCGGTGAGGTCGAGGGCGCGGTAGCGGTGGCCGAGCCGGTCCAGCGTCCAGGCGAGGCCGGCGAGGCCGTCGTGGAAGCCGAGCGGCATCCCCGAGGGCGGTCGCTTGGTCCGCTCCAGCAGCCACTGTTCGCCCTCCTCGTCCCGTCCCGCCCCGCTCTCGGCGAGGGCGTACAGCACGCCGGCAGCGCCGTGGGAGAAGCACAGCCCTCCGCCGGCCGTCGCGAACTGTGCGATGTCACCCGGGAAGAGGCGGTCCGTGCGGGACGGCGTCGCGGAGGCGTGGATGGCGTCCGCCATGGAGTCCCTGCTGTGCGGCCAGTCGCCGGGCAGGGGCACGGCCCGGCGAACGACCTGTCCGCGCACTGCGGGGGCGTCGTCGCCGCGCGTGATCTCGTCGACCGCCGCGTCCAGGAAGGCCCGGTCCACCGGGAACTGGTCCGCGATCACGTCGGCGAGGTGAGCCGCCTTGCGCCGGTCGATGGCCAGCAGACTCGTGAGCGGAAGGAACAGCGCGAGTCGCAGACACGCCAGCGCGTACAGGTCCACCGCCGTACCCCGCCGGTCGGCGGGCGCCACGAACCCCGGATTGGCCACGGTCTGTCGGCCGGGTTCGTCGATGTGGTGGGCCGCCTCGAAGTCCAGGAGGGCGACGCTGCCGTCGTCCCGGATCATGATGTTGAACAGGTGCAGGTCGTTGAAGACCACACCCCGGGCGTGGACGTCCTCCACGGCGCGCGCCACCCGCGCGTGGACATCGGTGGCCCAGGCTGTGTACTCGGCGAGTCTCCGCTCCCCCGGGTCGGCCTCGATGAGCGGATGGCGACGGGCGAAGAAGGTGTTGAGGGGTTTGCCGTCGAGGTATTCCAGTACGAGGAAGTGGTGTTCCCCGATCGTGAGGTGATCGAGCACCTCGGGCGTGCAACCGAGGCCGGTCAGCCGCTCCAGCGCCCGGCGTTCACGGTGCAACCGGGTCACGGCGTCGGCGCCGTCGGCCGCCAGCCCGGCGTGCGGACGGGCCTCCTTGAGAACGACCTGCTCGCCGGTGCGGTTGTCCCGGGCGAGGTACACACCGCCGCCGTTGGAGAAGTGCAGCGCCGACTCGATGGTGTAGGGCAGGCCGGCCAGCGTCACCGCGGCACGGGCGTCGAGGTGCGGGCGCAGGAAGGCAGGTGGGCTCACCCAGTCCGGTACGCGGAAGACCGGGCCTCGCACATCGGGCACCAGCACACCGTCGGGTCCGGTCACGGCGGGCCGCAGTTCTCCATCGGCGTCATAGCAGTTGCGGCGGGTGAAACCGCCGTAACGGACGTGGACAGGGCCCTCGCCGATTCTCAGGTCACTCAGGATGTGCGGACCTGGTTCACCGGTCAGCAGGTCGGACAACTCCCCCACGAGCCGTTCGAACTCCGCCTCGTCCGCCGGATAGACGGTGATGAACTTGCCGCTGCCGGCGCGGTCCGCGTACTTGGCGTTCCGCTGGTGCAGCAGGTAGCGGCTGGGGACGAACTTGAAGGCCGTACCGCCGTCGATGCAATGCCGACGGACGCGGTCGAGCACGGACTCCGCGTTGTCGAGGCAGGCGGAGACATGGATCTTCCAGCCCTGGGCGGGCAGTTCGGCGTCGACCGGGCGCAGAGCGAGCCAATCCCCGCTCTCGTTGCTCTCCCATCCGTCCGGTACGGCTGAAGAGGCCGCGGCGTACCGTGAGCGTCCGGCTCCGGCCAGGGCAGGGGCGCGGTGCGGTGCGTCGTAGAAGTACGGATCCGCGTCGCAGTAAACGGCATATCCCTTGTTCACGCCTGCTCCCTCCCGACCAGTAGCCGGCGGAGACGACGCTGTCACATGGCGTACCACGCCGCACAGTTGCCGCTGTCACCACTCCAATGTGCAGAACGCACGAGTAACTTGGCGGGACGAGGAACGGCGTCGTGCACTGGCTGCCCGGACCAGGTCGGCGTTTTCAGCCGCGCATGACTGCGACCGGCTCGGACGAGGCGAAGGCATCGACCGAACGCCACACCACCGCGCCCGGTCGCGTATGCCCACGAGGACACGGCAGGAACCGAGGGGACCAGAGCCGCCACCTGACGCAGGTCGTCGCGGCTCTCGCCGCGGATTACGGAAGCGTCCGGCGATCCGGCTCGCATCGTGCGCATCTCCCCGAAGCCTCGTGAGGCGGGGGCGGTCCCCCGGGAGTCGCGACGGCAATCGGGACAGCCTCACCGGCGAAGTTCCGAGCGGGCCGCCCCCACCTTTCGCCCATCCGCCCTGTCAGGGGCAGCGCAGGCTTCATCAGCCCGTTGCGGAGATGATCGGACGACGAGGCAACAGCGTCGGAGCAAGCGCGTGGAGGCACAATCGTGAGTGCGGAGGGACAGCGGAACGTGACGGACACCGCGGAGCGAGACAGCGTCCGCGGACCCGAGCGGCTGCACTGCCTGGTGACCGGAGCGTCCGGTTACGTCGGCGGACGCCTGGTACCGGAGCTGCTGGAGGCCGGCCACCGGGTACGCTGCCTGGCCCGTTCGCCGGACAAACTCCGTGACCACCCCTGGACCGGCGACGCCGAGACGGTTCGCGGGGACGTCACGGACTCCGGGTCGGTCGCCGCAGCCATGCGCGGCATCGACGTCGCCTACTACCTGGTGCACGCCCTCGGATCGGGCGCGGGGTTCGAGGACACCGACCGCCGCGCCGCGCACTCCTTCGCCGAGCAGGCGCGGGCCGCCGGTGTACGACGGATCGTCTATCTCGGCGGACTCGCCCCGAAGGGCGTGCCCGAGGGTGCCCTGTCCCCCCACCTGCGTTCCAGGGCAGAGGTGGGGCGGATCTTCCTGGAGTCGCCGGTGCCCGCCACCGTACTGCAGGCAGCGGTTGTCATCGGCTCCGGATCGGCGTCCTTCGAGATGCTGCGATACCTCACCGAGCGCCTGCCGGTGATGGTCACCCCGAGCTGGGTGCACACCCGCACCCAGCCCATCGGGGTGCGGGACGTGCTGCGCTACCTCGTCGGCTCCGCGACCATGCCGGACGACGTCAACCGGACGTTCGACATCGGCGGGCCGGACGTCCTCACCTACCGCGAGATGATGCGCCGCTACGCCCTCGTCGCCGGACTGCGCCGACGGCTCATCGTGCCCGTTCCGGTCCTGACGCCCAGGCTGTCCAGCCACTGGGTCGGTCTCGTCACCCCCGTGCCCGCCTCCATCGCCCGGCCCCTCACGGAGTCCCTGCGCCACGAGGTGGTCTGTCACGAGCACGACATCGCCCGCTACATGCCGGACCTGCCGGGCCGACCGCTGCCCTTCGACGAGGCGCTCGTCCTGGCGCTGCGGCGGGTGCGAGAAGCACAGGTGGCCACGCGCTGGTCCTCGGCCTCCGTTCCGGGCGCGCCCAGCGACCCGCTGCCCACGGACCCGGACTGGGCCGGCGGCAGTCTCTACGAGGACGAGCGGGAGCTTCCTGTCGACGCGTCGAGGCAGGCGCTGTGGAAGGTGATCGAGGGCATCGGGGGCGACAACGGCTGGTACTCCTTCCCCCTGGCCTGGGCGGTCCGGGGCTGGATGGACAGGTTCGTCGGCGGTGTCGGTCTGCGCCGCGGACGGCGCGACGCCGAGCACCTGCGGGTCGGCGACTCGCTGGACTTCTGGCGGGTCGAGGAGATCGAGCGCGGACGGCTGCTGCGGCTGCGGGCGGAGATGCGGCTGCCGGGCCTGGCCTGGCTGGAGATGTACGCGGAAACAGAAGCCGACGGCCGCACCCACTACCGTCAGCGCGCCCTGTTCCACCCACGCGGTCTGCTCGGCCACGTCTACTGGTGGTCCGTCTCCCCCTTCCACGCAGTCGTCTTCGGCGGCATGGCCCGCAACATCACCCAGGCCGCCACCAAGGACACCGACGGGCCCGGGCGCGCCCGTCGCCCCGGCCGGCCCCGAGGCCGGGTACCGCGCGGACGGCGACGATAGGGCCGGGCCTCCGGCCGGCGCCACACCGTACGCACATTCACCCCGCCGGCCTGGGCGCCCTCACGCACATCCCCGTTCCGCCCTCGACAGCCAGGTTCCGTACGTCCGCTGACGTCACCGTGTTCCTCGGCAACAGCAGCCCCGCAGAGATCGAACCAGCATGTTGGTTCTCTGCGAGCCCTCGCGGAATCGCCGTCGCTGCCTTCGGGGTGGTTCAGGCGCGGGCCGAGAGCGTTGCGAACCTCGTCGGCTCGGTGGTGGGCGTGGCTCGCAGCTCCTCGATGACGCTGTCGAGGTGGGTGCGGGCCGCGGCCTCCGCGGCGGGTCCGTCGCCGGTGACGATCGCCTCGATGATCGCGAGGTGCTGCGGCAGCGACTTGGCGGGGCGGCCGGGGCGCAGGGCGAGGCGGAACTGGTAGCGGACCATCTGGCCCTTGAGCCGGTCGAGCAGTCCGCCCGCGACCTTCTGGCCGCTCATCTCGGCGATACGGGCGTGGAGTTCGCGGTTGAGCGCGGAGTAGGTGTTGAGGTCGCCGCCCGCGACAGCCTCCCGCATGAGGGCGCCGATCTCGCGCAGGCCCTCGCGCTGCTCTGCCGAGGCGTGCTGGGCGGCGCGGCGGGCGCACAGGCCTTCGAGGGCGCCGCGGCACTCGGTGATCTGGATGGCCTCCTCGACGGAGACCACGCGGACGCGGGCGCCACGGCGCGGCACCAGTTCGACGAGACCCTCGGCCGCGAGGTCCTGAAGTGCCTCGCGGACGCAGTTGCGGGTCGCATGGAGGTTCTCGGACAGCTCCTGCTCGACCAGGCGCTGGCCCGGCACGAGGTCGCCCGCGGAGAGCGCCCGGCGGATCGCCGTACTCACGAGGAGGCGCCCCTCCTGACCGGTCACCCGGTTGTTCGCCACGCGTCGTCCTCCCCGCTCCGGGCCCGTCCATCGGGCTGCACGTCATCGCAGTCTATCCATACTTCGACTACGACGACTATTTCGTCGTAGCTATTGTCAACAATTTCATCGATGGTTATGTTGACGGCCGACACCAGTGAAAGAGGAGAGCAATGACGCAGCCCACGACGGCCGGCCCCACGGCCGTGTCCGAGCCGCCGCCACCGGGCGGGCAGGCCGCGATCCCCTGCTGGTTCCTGCGTGGCGGCACCTCGCGCGGCCCCTTCTTCCGCGCCGCCGACCTGCCCGCGGACACCGCGGACCGTGACACGGTCCTGCTGGGCGTGATGGGCTCCCCCGACGTGCGCCAGATCGACGGGCTCGGCGGGGCGCACCCGCTCACCAGCAAGGCCGGGATCGTGGACCGCAGCACACGTGAAGGCGTGGATCTGGAATTCCTGTTCTGCCAGCTCCAGCCCGACAGCGACCTCGTGGACACCACGCCCAACTGCGGCAACATGCTCGCCGCCGTCGTCCCGTTCGCCGTCGAGTCCGGGCTGCTCGAGCCCTCCGGCGACGAGACCACGGCCCGCGTGCTCACACTGAACACCGGGCTGAGCGCCGAGATCACCATCAGGACTCCGCTCGGCCCGGACGGCCGCCGCTTCGTCGCGTACGGGGGCGACGCCAGGATCGACGGCGTCCCCGGCACCGCGGCGCCCGTCACCATCAACTTCCTCGACACCGCGGGCTCGGTCTGCGAGTCGCTGCTGCCCACCGGGCACGTGCGGGACCGCGTCGAGGTCGCGGGCGTCGGCCCCGTCGACGTGACCTGCGTCGACAACGGCCAGCCCCTGGTGATCGTGGCCGCCGCCGACCTGGGCCGCACCGGCTACGAGACCGCGGCGGAACTCAACGCCGACGCCGAACTCAGGGCCCGCGTCGAGGACCTGCGGCTGACCTGCGGGAAGCTCATGGGACTCGGGGACGTGACCGCGAAGAACTACCCCAAGATGACGCTCGTCGCCCCACCCGCGCACGGCGGCACCCTGAGCACCCGCAGCTTCATCCCGCGCGTGTGCCACGAGTCCATCGGCGTGCTGGCCGCCGTCACCGCGGCCACCGCCTGCGTACTCGAAGGGAGCGTCGCCCACGCGATCGCCGGTGTGGAGGCGGCGCCGGGCGCCGACGTCACGGTCTCCGTCGAGCACCCGTCCGGCGAGTTCAGCGTGGCGCTGGGCCTCGACCCCGACGACCCGCAGCGGGTCACCAAGTCCGCTTTGCTGCGCACCGCCCGTCTGATCATGGCGGGTGCCGCCATGGTCCCCGAGAAGGAACAGCGATGATCCTCGACTGCCACGGCCACTACACCACCGCACCGCCCGCGCTCGGCGGCTGGCGGGAGCGGCAGATCGCCGGGCTCACCGACCCCTCGGCCGTGCCGGACCCCGCCGACCTGCACATCAGCGACGACGACATCCGCGAGAGCATCGAGCGGAACCAGCTGCGGATGATGGACGAGCGCGGCATCGACGTCACGCTGTTCTCGCCCCGCGCCTCCTTCATGGCGCACCACATCGGCGACTTCGGCACCTCCTCCCGCTGGGCCGCCATCTGCAACGAACTGTGCGCCCGCGTCGCCGCCCTCTACCCGGAGCGCTTCGTGCCCGCCGCGATGCTCCCCCAGTCGCCCGGCGTCGACCCGGCCACCTCGGTGCCCGAGCTCGAACGGTGTGTGAGGGAGTACGGCGCGGTCGCCGTCAACCTGAACCCGGACCCGTCGGGCGGGCACTGGACGGCGCCGCCGCTGACCGACCGGTCCTGGTACCCGCTGTACGAGAAGCTCGTGGAGTACGACCTGCCGGCGATGGTGCACGTCAGCACCAGCGTCAACCCGGCCTTCCACACCACGGGCGCGCACTACCTCAACGCCGACACGACCGTCTTCATGCAGCTCGTCCAGGGCGACCTGTTCAAGGACTTCCCCACGCTGCGCCTGGTGATCCCGCACGGCGGCGGAGCCGTCCCGTACCACTGGGGCCGCTTCCGCGGACTCGCGATGGCGCTCAAGAAGCCGGAGCTGGAGGAGCACGTGCTCGGCAACGTCTTCTTCGACACCTGCGTGTACCACCAGCCCGGCATCAACCTGCTGCTGGAGGTCGTGCCCCGCCGCAACATCCTCTTCGCCTCCGAGATGATCGGCGCCATCCGGGACATCGACCCCTGCTCGGGCCACTACTTCGACGACACCCGCCGCTACGTCGAGTCGGCAGGGCTCAGCGACACGGCCCTGGCCGAGATCCAGGAACACAACGTCCGCGCCGTCTACCCGCGTCTCGACGCCCTGCTCAGGCAGCAGGGGCGTTGACGCAGAGGGAGCACACCACCATGTACGAACTGGGAGTCGTCCACCAGGACATCAGCCGCGCCTCCCGCACCGACGTCGACGCGCTCGCCCCGCTCGGCGTCAGCACCGTCCACGAGGCGATGGGCCGCACCGGCCTGATGCGCCCCTACATCCGGCCCGTCTACCACGGCGCCGCCTTCTGCGGGACCGCCGTGACCGTGCTGCTCCAGCCCGGGGACAACTGGATGCTGCACGTCGCCGTCGAGCAGGTCGGGCCGGGCGACGTGCTCGTGGCCGCCTGCACCACGGAGAACGAGGACGGCTTCTTCGGCGAGCTGCTCGCCACCTCGGCCCGCGCCAGGGGCGCCGTCGGCCTGGTCATCGACGGCGGCTGCCGGGACGTGGCCGCGCTGGAGAAGATGGACTTCCCCGTCTTCAGCCGCGCCGTCAACGCGAAGGGCACCGTCAAGGCCACCCTCGGCTCCGTCAACATCCCCGTCGTCTGCGCGGGCGCCCTGGTGCGCCCCGGGGACGTCGTCGCCGCCGACGCGGACGGCGTCGTCGTGGTGCCGGCCGAACGGGCCGCCGAGGTCGCGGCCGCCGGACGCAAGCGGGAGGAGAACGAGGAGGGCAAGCGGCAGCGGTTCGCCGCGGGCGAACTCGGACTCGACATGTACGGCATGCGCGAGCCCCTGCGGGCCGCGGGACTGCGCTACGTCGGCGGCGAGCAGGGAGAACAGGCATGAGCGACTCGTTCACCAAGACACCCGGCTGGCTCGACTGGTACCGGAACCCGTCCACCCCCGCCTTCGCCCTGCCCGAGGGCACCGTCGACGCGCACTGCCACATCTTCGGGCCGGGCGCCCGGTTCCCGTACGCGCCCGAGCGCAAGTACACGCCGTGCGACGCCGGCAAGGACGATCTGTTCGCGCTCCGCGACCACCTCGGCGTCAGCCGCAACGTCATCGTGCAGGCCACCTGTCACGGCACCGACAACAGCGCCATGGTCGACGCCGTGCGGGCGTCCGGCGGCCGGGCGCGCGGCATCGCGACCGTACGGCCCGACATCACCGACGCCGAGCTGGCGGAGCTGGACGCGGCAGGCGTGCGCGGGGTGCGGTTCAACTTCCTGAAACGCCTGGTCAACGCCGCACCCAAGGACGACCTCAAGGCGATCGCCGAGCGCATCGCGCCGCTCGGCTGGCATGTGGTCATCTACTTCGAGAGCGAGGACCTCACCGACCTCGAAAGCTTCTTCACCGCTCTGCCCACCCCGCTCGTCGTGGACCACATGGGCCGCCCCGACGTGACCAAGTCCGTGGACGGGCCCGACTTCACGCGGTTCCTGCGGTTCGTGGAGCGCGGCGACGTGTGGGTCAAGGTGACCTGCCCCGAACGGCTCACCGTCACCGGCCGCCCCGCCCTCGACGGGGAGCGCGAGCCCTATTCCGACGTGGTGCCCTTCGGCCGAAAGGTCGTCGAGGAATTCCCGGACTCCGTCCTGTGGGGCACCGACTGGCCACACCCGAACCTCACGGACCACATGCCGGACGACGGACTGCTGGTCGACTACGTGCCCCGGGTGGCCGTAACCTCCACGCTGCGGCAGAAGCTGCTCGTGAACAATCCGATGCGGCTCTACTGGCCGGGCGAAAACGCCTGAGCCCCTTCCACGCCCACACCGAAAAAAGGGGCTCCCCATGCACTCCAACGCGAAGAACCGGCTCGACCGGCTGCCGATCTCCAGATTCCACAAGACAACCCTGATAGCGGTGTCCTTCGCCTACTTCTTCGAGTTCGCGGACATCAACAGTTTCGCGGTGACGGCACCCCGGCTGATCAAGCTCTGGGGTATCACCGTGAGCCAGGTGGCGTACGTCACCTCACTGTCGTTCGTCGGCATGTTCCTCGGGTCCATCGTCGCGAGCTGGATGGCCGACAGGTGGGGCCGCAGGACGGCCCTCAACATCACCACCGGCTTCTTCAGCGTCTTCTCGCTGGCCTCGGCGTTCTCCTGGGACATCGTCTCCCTCGGCGTCTTCCGGGCACTGACCTCGACGGGCCTGTCCGCGATGACCGTGGTCGCCGTGATCTACGTCAGCGAACTCTTCCCCTCCGCACTGCGCGGAAAGTTCCAGGCGTACGCGATCGTCATCGGCATCTGCGGCACACCCGTCACCAACTTCGTCGCGAGCGCCGTCGTCCCGATCAACGACTGGTCATGGCGGCTCGTGTACCTGTGGGGCGCGCTCGGCATCGTCTACCTCTTCTTCGCACGGCACCTCAAGGAATCCCCCCGCTGGTACGAGAGCAGGGGCGAGCACGCCAAGGCCGACGCGATCCTGACGGAACTCGAAACACGGATCACCGCGGAGAAGGGCCCGCTGCCGCTGCCCGCGCCGCCCACGGAACCGCCGGTCCTGAAGAAGGCGCCGCTGCGCATCCTGCTCCAGAAGAAGTACCTCCTGCCGACCCTGCTGCTGACCGTGCTCTGGGTCACTCAGACCATCGGATTCTTCGGCTATTCCAGCTGGGCCCCGACACTCCTGGCGAAAGAGGGCTTCAGCGTCGAGAAGTCCGTCTTCTACGTGGCGCTCAGCACCGTCGGCGCACCACTCGGCTCGTACATCGCCGCCCTCGTCACCGACCGGTTCGAGCGCAAGTGGTGCCTGGTGGCCTTCGGCACGATCATCGCCGTGTGCGGCCTGCTGTACGGGCTGACGTTCAACCCGGCCCTGATCATCGTCTTCGGCTTCCTCGTGAACCTGTTCGAGCGCGGCTACACCGCACTCGGGTACGCATACTCGCCCGAACTGTTCGACACCCACGGCCGATCGCTCGGCACCGGCATCTCGTACGGCCTCGGCCGACTCTCCAACGCCGCGGGGCCATTGATCATCGCGGGCCTGTACAACGGTACGGGCTACAAGAGCGTCTTCTTCTTCATCGCGGGCACCTGGCTGCTGGGCGCCATCGTCCTCGCCGTCTTCGGCCCCAGAACAAAACAGACCGGATTCACGCCCACCCGGCAGAAGGACGCGGTCAGCGCCTGAGTACGAGGCACGGCCGCCCGGGCAGGCGACACGCATCTGCTCCGACGCCGTGGTGTCCGGACGCCGTGGTGTCCGGACACGGAGCCTCCGCGAAAACCCGTTGGCGGAACCACGGCAGCCGCTGCTAGGTTCCCGGAGACCGTGCAGGAGAGTGAGGAGGTGGTACCCGTGAACGCACTATCGACATGGGTGCTCCCCTCAGGGGTCACGGTCGGACGCTAGGTCGTCCGGGAGCGCCGTTCAATGGCACTCCCGAAAGGCACGACCATGCGATTCACTTCCGAACAGCGCCTCGACGACGCTGTCCTCGAGCGCGAATTCACCCTCGGTGAGATCCCCGGCATCCTGTGGACACCCGCATCCGCGTCCGCACCGGTGCCGCTGATCCTGCTCAGCCCCCCGCCTCTCGGGCTGCGCAAGACCTATCCCCGGCTGGTGGGCCGGGCCCGGCACTCCGCGGCGGAGGGCTTCGCCACGGCCGCCATCGAGCTCCCCGGCAGCGGCGACCGGCCCCGTTGGCCCGCCGCCGAGCAGGCCCGCGCCGACCTGCGCCGGGCGATGGAGGCCGGCGAGCCGGTCAGCGACGAGATCATCGACGCCCTCGTCCTCCCGCTCGTCGAAAGGGCGGTCCCGGAATGGCAGGCCGCCCTGGACGCCCTTCTCTTGCTGCCCGAGATCGGCGGACCGGTCGGATACTCGGGGGGAGTGATCTCCATCGGCATCCGGTTGGCGGTGGTCGAGCCGCGCATCTCGGCCGCCGTGCTGTTCGCCGGGAGTCTCGTCCCCCGCGCCATGTTCGAGGAGGCCCGCCAGGTCACCATTCCTCTGCACGTCCTGCTGCAGTGGGACGACGAAGGGAACGACCGGCAAGCGGCCCTGGATCTGTTCGACGCCTTCGGCTCCAAGGAGAAGACACTGCACGCCAATATGGGCGGGCACACCGGCGTCCCGCAGTTCGCGGGGGACGCCGCGGCCCAGTTCTTCACCCGACACCTGAAGTGACACCGGGCCATCAGGCCACCAGCAGGCGGTAGAAGCCGGCCGTGCGGGGGTGTGCGCCTTGCTCTCCCGCGCGGTGGGCAGCACCTCCTCGTACGGCGGACACGCTCGCACCCGGGTGCTGAGAGATCGAGGTCTGGGGCGCGAGTGATCCTTCTGATCGTGCTGCCGCCGCGGTGACGGCCGTTTCTGCGATCACGGAGTGCTAGGGGGTGGCGCCGGTGGCGAAGACGGGCCAGCCGATCTCGGTGCGCCAGCGCGACCGATCAGCGGTGTGGTGCCGGTTGATCGGGTAGAACTCGTGGATGGGCCCCTCCACAGCCAGGGCGTGCCTGCTCACGTAGTCCGCGAGGGCTCCGTATGCGCGGTCGATGCCGCTCTCGGGGCCTTCGTGGGCGATCACGGCCAGTTCGACCGACGGCAGTTCGACGAGCTGAACGCGACCTGCGGGACGCAGGGGCGCCTTGATCGGGATGTAGACGGTGGCCTGGCCGTGTTCCACCGTGAACAGCCCATCCGTATAGATGGCGCCCGCGGCATCGACGGGGTCGATGTGCTGACTGTCGAGTACGGCGTAGAGCTCACCGAGCGCGCCGTGGTACCAGGCGCTGACGTCGGCAGTCGTGACGTCTCCGCCGACTGCGGCAGCGTGGCGGGCGGGTATGCGCCGGTGCTCGATCGAGGTGCTGACCTGGGGGCGCTCGAGCAGATCGCGGAGCGAGGCCACCGCGCTCTGGGTGTGCGCGAGTTCGCGTTCAAGGCGGCGTAGGTGACGGGCGATCAGTTCATTGCGCGCGATGAGGTCGTCGGTGTGCAGCACATCCCGGATGTCACCCAGTGGCATGCCGAGGTCGCGGAAGCGGTGGATGATCTGCGCGGTGGGAATCTGCTCCAGCCCATAGCGTCGGTAGCCCGACGCCGCATCGATCTGGACCGGCTTGAGCAGCCCTTGGTCGTGATAGTGGCGAAGCGCCTTGACGCTCAGGTGGGTGGCACGGGCGAAGTCCCCGATCGACAGGAGCTCGGACATGTTCCTCAGTGTGGACCCTCCGGTAAGGGGAGAGTCCAGCGTCGATTGCGGCTTGACCCTCCCTTCGCGGCATCAACGAACGTCGACATCGCTCCCGGAAGAACCGGAGGGCGAGACGAGAGGAGAGCCGGAATGGCCACTACGGAGATTCCCCTGGACGGCGTCGTCGCGGAGCACGTGCGCGCCATCAATTCGTTCGACACCGACGCGGTGATGGCCACCTTCGCCGAGGACGCCTACGTGAACGACAACCGGCGCGAGATCCGCGGCGCCGAGGCCGTGCGCCGCTGGGTGGAGAAGGAGATGGTCGGCGACCACGTGACCATCGATCCGGTCGAGGTGCTCGACCACTACGGCGACGTGATCGTGCGCGGCCGATACGACGGCGACTACGACAAGACGAACCTGCCGGACGAGCTCATCATGAGCACCTACCTCTCGATCCGCGACGGCAAGATCGTCTCACTGACCGTGATCTTCAACCAGCCGTCCGAATACGACGAGGCCGCCGCGTGAGCACTCGCCTGGACCCGGAGGTCGCAGCCGCCCTGCAGCGCCTGGCGGCCACAGGTCCCGCGCCGGTGGTGGCGCGCGGCGACTGGCGAACCCTGCGCACCAACGGCAACCAGGCTCAGCGCGGCATGGCCGCGCTGACTCCGGCCGTAGCGGGCGTCGGCCACACCTTCTACGAGGTACGGACCGCCGATGGGGCAGCTCTCGAGTTGCGCTGGTATCAGCGCGAAGGGGAACAGCCGGGCTCCGCGGCCGTCTACGCGCACGGCGGTGGTCAGGTGCTCGGCACGCTCGACGCCTACGACGGCCTGCTGGACTGGTATACCTGCCACAGCGGCGTCCCCATGCTGTCGGTCGCTTACCGCCTCGCCCCGGAATCGAACGGGACCACCCTGTCCGAGGACGTCTTCGCGGCCCTGTCCTGGCTCCACGAACACGCCGAGGAACTCGGTGTCGACCCGGAACGCATCGCCGTCATGGGCGACAGCGGCGGTGGCGCGCCGACTGCCGGCGCGGCGATCCTCGCCCGCGACCGCGGGCTGAAGATCGCGCGACAGATCCTCATCTACCCGATGCTCGATGACCGCAATGTCGAGCCGGACCCGCAACTGGTCCCGTACGCGACGTGGGACTACGACGCGAACTGGACCGGATGGACCGCCGTGCTGGGTGAGGGGCGCGGCAGCGACGAGGTGCCGGCGATCGCCGCGCCGGCGCGGCTGCACGACGCGAGCGGCCTCGCTCCGGCCTACATCGAGGTCGGCGATCTCGACATCTTCCGAGACGAGGACATCGCCTATGCCGCCACACTTGCCCGCGCCGGCGTCCCCGTCGAACTGCACGTGCACCCGGGCTGCCCACACGGATTCGAGCGCTTCGCCCCGGACGCCGACGTGACCCGAAGAGCACTCGCCGATCGCGTTCGCGTGCTCAGCAGCCTGTGACCGGACTCCCGCCCAACCGGGCCCGGAGTGCGACTCCGGACCCGGGCGGGCGCGGGCCCGGACCACGACGGCGGGACGGCCGGGCGGGCGCGGGGCCGAGGGGGCGGCGCGGACGGCGGGCGCGCGAGGTCCGGCGGGCGAGCACGGCTCGGCGGGCCGCGGCGCCCCCGGGCTGACGCGGATCGCACAGCGGGGCCCCTGAGCAGTCCGGGCGATGACGTACACGGGCAGGTGGTGGTCGCCGCGCGTCCAGTGCGGTCCAGGGCGTGTCGTGGCGCTGGGCGTAAGTAGCCCGCTGTCTCCCGCCCTCGGCGCCGTACGGCTCCCGTCCCACGGGCCCCGCCATGGATCCTCGCACACCGGCCTTGACGCGCTTCGGCTAATGCAAGTAGCTTTTTAGCTATCCAGATTAGCTACGGCTGCGGAGGTCGACATGACTGAGTTCCTGAACGTGGAAGGCGGCACCCTCGCCTACGAGGTGACCGGCTCCGGGCCGCTGATGGTGCTCGCGCACGGGATCGGCCAGAGCCGCGACGCCTACCGGTTCATGGTCCCGGAGCTGGTGGCCGCCGGTTACCGCGTCGCGGCCGTGGACCTGCGAGGCAGCGGCGAGTCGACCGCGACATGGCCGTCGTACACCCGCACCGACATCGCCGGCGACCTCATCGCACTGATCGAGCACCTCGGCGGTCCCGCGGTGCTGGTCGGCCACTCGATCTCCGGCGGTGCCGCGACGATCGCCGCTGCCAAGGCGCCGACACTCGTGAGCGCCGTCGTCGAACTGGCGCCGTTCACCCGCAAGGTGGAGTACTCGCTGAGCGCCCTGGGCGTGTCCCGCTACCGCAAGGGCGCGACGGCGATCTCGGCCGTCGCGATGCTCGGCAGCCACAAGCAGTGGCGGAAATACCTGGAGATCGCGACCCCGGAGCCGCGCCCGGCGGACTGGACCGCGAGCCTCGAACGCACCGACGCTATGCTGCACGAGCCGGGCCGGATGAAGGCCCTGCAGAAGCAGATGAACAGCGCCGCCGACGCCGGTGCCCAACTCGGCAACGTGCACTGCCCGGTCCTGGTCGTCATGGGCACCCTCGATCCCGACTGGGGTGACCCGAAGGCCGAGGGCGAGGCCATCGTGGCCGCGCTGCCCAAGGGCGTCGGCCGGCTCGAGATGCTCCCGGGGGCGGGCCACTACCCGCAGGTCCAGTTCCCCTCCGCAGTGGTCGGCCTGGTGCGCTCGTTCCTGGAGACGGCCCGTGCCTAGGGCCGGACTCGACCGGGCCACGGTCATCGCGGCCGCGTCGGAACTCGCCGACGAGGTCGGCTTCGCCGGCCTGACCATGGGCCTGCTGGCCGAGCGGGTCGGCGTGCGGACACCGTCGCTGTACAAGCACGTCGATTCGCTGGACGCCCTCCAGCGGGGCATCGGCCTCCAGGCCGTCCGCGACATCAGTGCCGTCCTGACCCGGGCCGCCGTCGGCCGGTCCGGTCCGGACGCGGTCCGCGCGATCGCCGAGACGTACCGGAAGTGGGCCCTCGACCACCCCGGCAGATACGCCGCCAGCATCCGCGCCCCGCACCCCGAAGACCAGGAGTACCAGGCCGCGGCCCACGAAGCGGTGCGGATCCTGTTCGACGCGGTCGCCGGCTTCGGGCTGACCGACGTGCGCGCCATCGACGCGGTCCGGGCCCTGCGCACCGTCGTCCACGGCTTCGTCGGCCTCGAAAGCGACGATGCCTTCCAGATGGAGCGCGACCGGGCCGACAGCTACCGGTTCGTCGTCGACACGCTCATCAACGGCATGCGGGCCGAGGCCGCCACCGGTGGGCCCGGCACCGCGCCGCTCCCTGCCGGGGAGGGATCATGAGCCAGGCCGCCGACTCCCCGAACCGCGTCAACGCCGCTTCCGGGCTGCGGTTCCTGACCGAACTGATCGGCTGGACGGCCACCCCATGGGCGCTGCACCGGGTCGGCTGGGCGGTCGCGATCGCCGCGCTGGTCCTGCTGATCGGACTGCCGGCCGTCGTCGGGACCCCCGGAGACCGCCCCTTCGACCCGCCGGTGGCGATCCCCGGCACGGTGATGCTCCTGCTCGTGCTGCTCGAAGCGGCCGCCGCGGCGGTGGCGCCGTGGTTCGCGTGGCCCACGTGGGCGGCGGTGCTCGCAACCGCGCTGGCCGCGACGTCGGTCGTGCTCGAACAGCCCCGCTGGCGCTGGCTGTTGCGCCACTAGATCACTGCCCGGAGGGCCTCCCCCACCAGACGGCGACGGGGCATGGCGAGAGGGCTCCTTCGACGACTGTCCACGGTCACGAAGAGGGGTTGGGGCGGGACGAGTTGGTGGTTCTCTTACCCGGGCGGGGGCGGCGATCCGTCGGCCGCGTGGCAGCATCGGGGGCGTGAGCGCGTCCCCGGCGGTACGGAGCCTGCGCGCGGCGGTGTTCGCCGCGCTGTGCGTCCTGTTGGGTGCCGGGGGCCACACGCTGGCGACCGGTATGGCACCGCCGGTGTGGACTCAGGTCATGGCGTTCGTGCCGATCTGCGGGGCCGGGTATCTGCTGGCGGGCCGGGAGCGGTCGCTCGCGGCCATCGGTGGCGGGACGCTCACCGCGCAGGGCGGACTGCACCTCGTGTTCGATGCCGTCCGGCCGCACGCCAGGATGGTCATGCACGGCATGCGTATGTCCTCGACCCATGCCCTGATTCCGCACGCCACCGCCGCTCATGTCGGTGCGGCACTCGTGCTGACCTGGTGGTTGCGGCGAGGGGAGGCGGCGCTGTGGTTGTTGCTGCGCCGGGTCGCCGCACTGGTGCCGGGTCTGTTGGCCTGGTGGCTGGTGAGCGGTGGGCGCCCACTCGTGCCGGACGACGGGACGGCCGTACGACCTCGTGGTGCGGAACCGTGGCCGGTGCGGCGCGTTCTCCTGCGGTACATGGTGCAGCGGCGCGGGCCTCCTGGGACTCGGTACCCGATCTGACCCCCGCACACCTTTTCCCTTACGGAGATCGACCCACCATGTCCCGAGTACGCACCACACTGCGCCGCGCCGGCGCCGTCACCGCTCTGGCCGCGGCCGGAACCCTCGCCGCCGCGGGCATCGCCTCCGCGCACGTCACGGTCCATCCGGACAGCTACGCCAAGGGTGCCACGGACGGCGTGGTGACCTTCCGGGTCCCCAACGAGGAGGACAGCGCGTCCACGACCAAGGTGCAGGTCTTCCTGCCCACCGACCACCCCGTCCTCGGTGTGCTCGTCTCCCCGCGCGACGGCTGGACCGCCAAGGTCACGGACACGAAGCTGAAGACACCGGTCAAGACGGACGACGGCACCATCACCGACGCGGTGTCCGAGATCACCTGGACCGGCGGCAGGATCGACCCCGGGCACTACGAGGACTTCGACGTGGCCTTCGGGCAACTGCCCGAGAACACGGACCAGCTCACCTTCAAGACCCTGCAGACGTACTCCGACGGCAAGACCGTCCGCTGGATCGAGGAGGCACAGGGTGAGGAGGAGCCGGAGAACCCGGCACCGGTCCTCAAACTCACGGCCCAGGACGCGCAGGAGCAGGGTGGCGGTGCTTCGGCCGCATCGTCGGCGCCCGGGAAGAGCTCCGAGACCTCCGGCTCGGCCGTGTCCGCCGACGACTCGACGGCCCGTGGGCTCGGTGTCGCCGGCTTGATCGTGGGTGTGCTGGGTCTGGCCGCGGCGGCTTTCGCCATCGTGCGCAGCCGCTCCGGCGGTTCCCGGACCGAGTGAGCCGGTGTGCCCTGCCGACGGTGCGTCGTCGGCAGGGCACCTGTCCGTCGAGCGGCCGTCCTTCATTGCCGCGGGGTACTGACCGTGTCCGGTGGCGGTACGACCGTCCGTACGTCCAGTGTGTTCATGAAGGCCGGGCATGGCGGGGATGGGGCACGGGGGTGGTGAGTGGCGGTGACGGAATCGACGACGAGCCTCGTGGTCACGGACATCACCGTTGGCGGGATGACCTGCGCGGCCTGCGTCAGGCGGGTGGAGAAGAAGCTCTCGACGCTGGAGGGCGTCACGGCCGCGGTCAACCTGGCCACGGGGCTCGCGTCGCCGCGTGCAGCGTGACACTGGCGGGTCTGACCACCTGGGTCGGCGCAGGCCGGGCCGGAAGTCCGGCGCGTTTTCGGATCACGGAGGGACAGGTGCTGCTGCCCGCCGCCGAAGTGCCGGAGACCGTGGCTTTCTTCCACATCGCCAACGAGGGCGGCTCGGCCGACGCTCTGGTCCGGGTCACGGCCCGTGGTGTCCGGGGTGACGTGACGCTCTCCCGGCACCGCATGCGGTCGGGGAACGTGGCCTATCGGTCCGCGATCGATTCCGTCTCCGTCGCGGCGGGTGACACCCTTGTCATGCTGCCGAACGCGATGGGCCTGACGGTGCCCGTGCCCTCGGAGGAATGGAGTTCGGGTGATCTCGTTCCGTTCACCCTGGAGTTCAGGCGCGGCGGGCGGGTGAACGTCCTGGCTGTTGTCGTGCGACCCAGCTCGACGTTGTTCACGTAGTCGCTCGCCTCGATCCCGGAGTTCCCGCGTGACTCGTGTGAACTGTGTCATCGCGCAGGCGATGAGTCGAGGGGCGGGAGTTCGTACGTACTCTCTGACGACGATCGGGCTCCGGGTGCGAGGATGAGCGGGCTATGACTGTCCGAGGGTGGTGCCGAGCGGTGCGGGCCGGTGTGTTCGCCGCCGTCTGCGTGCTGCTTGCCGCCCTCGGGCACGCGACCATGTCGGGAACTGCCGTGCCCTGGTGGGCCGTGAGCGCCGGTGCGGCCGGGACCGGCGCGGCCGGATGGCTGCTGGCGGGCCGGGAACGTGGCCGCAGGTCGATCGTCGTGGTCGTGACCGCCGCGCAGGCGGTGCTCCACGAGACGTTCACCCAGGCGCAGAACCTCGCGTCCGCGCCCGACCTGGCCGTCGTGCCCGGCGCCGATGGCTCGACGGGCACGAGCACCGTGGGCATGGGCTCGACGGGGTCGATGGACATGGGGTTGATGGACACGGGCTCCATGGGCGCCATGGACATGGGGTCGACCGCGCACGCGGTGCACGGCATGGCCGGTGTCGGGCACATGCACGACATGGCCGGCATGAGCGGTACGACCTCGGTCGGCATGTTCGCCGCCCACCTGCTGGCCGCGGTGCTGTGCGGGCTGTGGCTGGCCCATGGCGAGCGGGCCGTGTTCCGCGTCCTCAGAGCCGCGGCGGCCTGGCTGGCGGCCCCGCTGCGGCTGCTGTCGGCCCTGCCCGCACCGATCAACCGCCCGTCCGTGCACAGGCGCCGTGACGCCCTCTGCCCGGCTCCGGCACCGGCATGACCTGGTCCGTGCATGCCGGAGCGAGTATCGGGGAGATCCAGTCGGCGCTGGCCGGTCCCAGCCCGGCCATCTCCACCAGCCTGCCCGGTCCCACCGCAGAGAAGAAGCCCGGTGCCGGGTCGGGACCGGCGAACGACGTGGGCGTCGACGAGGTCGTGGCCTCCGCGCACGCGGCCGGACTGCGCGGCGTGCTGAACGTGTCGCCGCCGACCGAAGACCAGGCCACGTACGTGGTCAAGGAGAACACGCGCAGCTGGCCCGAGCGCCATGACGCCGTGGCCGTCGACCCCGCCACCGGCAGGATCACGGACCGGGCGAACTGGGCCGACTACCCCCTCCTGGCCAAGATGACCAGCTGGGGCATCGACGCCCACATGGGCATCCTCTTCGGCCTGGCCAACCAGATCGTCCTGGCGCTGCTCGCCGTCGCCCTCATCGGCATGCTCCTGTGGGGCTACCGCATGTGGTGGCTGCGCAGGCCCACTCGCGGAGAAGGGTTCGCGGTCGGGCGGGCGCCCGCGCGAGGTGCCTGGCGGAGGGTGCCGGGCTGGTTCCTCGCGCCCGCCGTCCTGGTCACCGCCGTGATCGGCTACTACATACCGCTGTTCGGCCTGCCCCTGCTGTGCTTCGTCGTCGTGGACTGCGTCCTCGGCTCGGTGCGCCGGCGCCGTGCCGCGCGAACGGAGGCGGCCGCGTGATCACCGCGACCGGCCTGAGATGGATCCTCACCGTGCTTCTTGTCCTCCCCACCCTCAACGCGCTGTGGCTGGCGGCGACACCGGGTCGAACGGTCCCGAACCGCGTGGGCCACACCTTCCACGCCGTCATGGGCGCGCTGATGGCCGCGATGGCCTGGCCCTGGGGCATGGGTCTTCCCGCCGATCCGCAGATCCTCGTCTTCTCGGCCGGTGCGCTGTGGTTCGTGGCCGCCGCGACGGTGCGCCCCTCGGGGACGGATTCGCGCGCGGCCGGGCTCCTGGCCGCGCTGCCGCACATCGCCATGATGGTGGCCATGGCCTGGATGGTGGCGGTGATGGACGGACCAGCAATGTCCTCCGGCGCCCAGGGCGCCGGCCACGACATGCCGGGAATGGAGATGTCCGGTCCGGGTGCGCTCAGTGCCATGTCCCTGACCCAGGCGGGCCGGCAGTGGACCGCCGGTCTCCTGGCCGTCGTCCTCGTCGCGCTCGGACTGCTGTGGCTGTCCCGGGCGTTCGACCGAGGGCGTGCCGTCACGCCGGCGGTGCGCGGCACCGTCGCGCTCATCCCCAACGAGGCGGCCGAACCCGCCTGCCACGCGGCGATGGCCGTGGGCATGGCGGTGATGTTGGTCCTGCTCCTGTGAACACCGACAAGGTCAGGGCGAGCGGGTGAACCCGAGTGCCGTGACGGCGCGGCGGCGGCCCGGCGATCTGCCCTCAGATGTTGCTCAACTCCCGTCATTTCCCGCCACGTCCATGATCTCCTGCACGGACGACGGCGAACGAGCCGACAGGGGGGGACGGACCGATGGCCAAACCGGTCAAGGCATCGATCGGCGACATGTCGATCACCTGCCAGATCTGCGGAAGCGACCAGTTCCGCGAACGCGGAGTCAAACTCAACAGCACCGGCGGTGAACTCTTCAAAGTCGCCTGGGCGGACGAGACCGCAACCGGACTCATCTGCTGGCGCTGCGGATACGTCCACCTCTTCGCGAACCGCGAAATCCAACTGCACCCTGTCAAGAAGTGACCAAAGGACCGAATACGACCGCATCGGCGACGGGCCCTCACGTGGACACCTTCGGTTTCGGTGGGGTGACAGGGCCGGTGACGCCTGAAGGGCGACGAGGTGAGGCAACCGCACCACGGCTCCTCGGCGGCCGGTCCCCCCTGGTTCCCGGCGGAGCCGCACGAGGATGCCGGCGCGGCGTCATGCCCGGGTCGCTCCTTGCTCGTTGGCCCGCGATCGGGCGGCCTCCGCACGGACGGTCGGCGCGACCTCGGTGCCGAGCAGTTCGATGGCCCGCATGATCTCGCGGTGCGGCACGGGGCCGAGGGCGAGTTGGAGCATGACCCGCTGATGCCCCAGTACGTCGTACTGGTGGAGCAGCTTTTCCACGACCTGGCCGGGCGAGCCGACCGCGTACATACTGCCGGGGCCGTTCTTCGCCGCCGCGTCCGCCGCGGTGACCGGCGGCAGGCCGCGCTCGGCGCCGAGCGAGCTGAACAGCGCGGCGTCGGCGGGGAAGTAGACGTCGGCGGCGGCCTGGGAGGTGTCGGCGACGAAGCCGTGCACGGTGACGGCGACCGGCTGGGACGGCCGGCCGTAGTGCTCCAGCGCCTCGTGGTAGAGCTCGACCATGGGGGCGAAGTGCTCGGCCGTCCCGCCGATCGTGCCCACGGCCAGGGGCAGGCCGAGGGATGCCGCGCGCACCACGGAGTTGCGGCTCCCGCCGACGCCGATCCACACCGGAATGCGCTCCTGCACCGGCCGCGGCAGCACGAGTTCCTGGTGCAGCGGGGGCCTGAACCGTCCCGACCAGGTGACCGGGCCGGGCTCGCGCAGCGCCAGCAGCAGACGCAGTTTCTCGTCGAACAACGCGTCGTAGTCGTGCAGGTCGTACCCGAACAGGCGGAACGAATCCAGCAGCGCCCCGCGTCCCGCCATGATCTCGGCTCGTCCCCGGGAGACCAGGTCCAGGGCCGTGAACTGCTCGAACACCCGCACAGGATCGTCCGAGCCGAGGACGGTCACCGCGCTGGTGAGCCGGATCCGCGTCGTCCGGGCCGCCGCGGCGGCGAGCAGGACCGCCGGCGCCGGCGCCCCGAACCCGGCCCGGTGGTGCTCGCCGAGTCCGAACACGTCCAGCCCGACCTCGTCGGCGAGGGCGATCTCTTCCAGCAACTCGGGGATCCGCCGGGCGGGTTCGGCCCCGTCACCGGTCGGAACGTCGGCGAACGTGAACGCACCGATCTCCATCGTGCACCACCCTTCCGGGGAAGTCCTCAGCCCCGCACCACAAGAGACGCACACACGCCACTTACCGAAGGGGGCACGGGGCACTCCATGGATCACACGGGAAGATGAGACGTACCAGCGGCCAGAACACCGCGAAACGACACAGCGCACCGATCGGCTTACGAGTCAAAAATAGCATCAACCGGCGAGGCCGCGTCACTTGTCCCGGATCACTGCGCCCTCGATCCGTCGCGCGGTGCGCGGTCAGAACGAGGTCACGGTCTCGCCGTCCTCGTGCATCCGCAGCAGGGCGCGGTAGGTCTCGATCATGGTCGGCGGGGCGGGCAGGGGCCCGGCGGCGGGTCCGGCGAACGCCTGGAGCAGGTAGGCCATGAGCCGGGGGGAGAGCTTGTCCGCGATGTCGCCGCCGCCGGCCACGACGCCCGCGTGCGCGATCAGCACCAGGATGATGTCCTCGGGCGTGAAGTCCTCACGCAGCGCGCCCGCGGCCTTGGCCCGGGCGATCAGCATGCCGATGTTCTCGTACGCGCGACGGCGTTGCGCCTCCAGCCTGATGCTCTTGGGGAACGTCATGGTCAGGACCTCGGTGAAGCCTCGGTCGCCGAGTTGCATGCAGGCCAGGGCCCCGACGAAGGTGGTGAAACCGCGCCAGGGATCCGGGTCGGCGAGCGCCTTGGCGGCGGCGTCGGCATAGGCGGTGGCCTTGTCCTCGAACACCGCCGCCATCAGGTCGGCCTTGGTCGGGAAGCGGCGCCGCAGGGTCGGTTCGCCCACCCCGGCGCGCTGGGCGAGGTAGCGCATCGACACGCCCAGGCCCTCGTCGGCGAACACCTGCCGGGCCGCCGCGATGATGCGCTGCCGGTTGCGTTCGGCGTCCGCCCGCAGCTGTCTGTCCGGTCCCGTTTCGGCCATGGGCCGATCATACCGAGACAAGTGATGCACCTGCGCCGGTTAGAGCGTTGCCATTAAATGACGCATGTGCGTCACTTATTTCACGGACACGTCCACGGAAAGGACAGGCGACATGACGGTCACTCCCGAAGCGGTAGCGGGCGCCGCGAAGGACGAACGGCTGCGCGTGGTCTTCGACGCCGTGCAGCGCGCGCTCGAGGACCAGACGATCAGGCACGGCATCACCCCCGAAGAGCTGGGTCACGCCATCACCTGGGTGACGAAGCTGGCCGAGACGGGAGAACTCCTGCTCGCGGCGAACATGTTGATCGGCATCCCGATGCAGGACGTCACGTACGGCAGGGCCTACGCCAGCCCGGAGCGGGACGGCGCCTCCCCGTGGATGGCGCTCGGGCCCGCCTATGTGGCCGGGGCACCGGAGATCGACAATCCAGGTGTGCTGCCGATGGCTCCCGACGAGCCCGGAGAGACCCTCATCGTCTCCGGTACCGTGCGGTCGACCTCGGGCGAGCCCCTCGGCGGGGCCGTGGTGGACCTGTGGCAGACGAACGCCGAAGGCTGGTACTCGGGGATATCCGCCGAGCAGGCCGGGCCGCTGCGGATCGTCGACCACAACCTTCCCAAGTACCACCTGCGCGGCAAGATCACCACCGACGCCGAGGGCCGCTACGAGTACCGGACCGTCGTGCCGGGCCTGGAATCACTGACGGCGCCGGGGTCGGCGACCGCGGAACTGCTGCACAGGCTGGGCAAGGCCACCTCACGCGCGCGCCACATCCACGCGAACGTCACGCACGACGGCCACCACATGCTGACGCACCAGATCCACTTCGCGGACGACCCGCTGGTGAACCAGGTGGCGGAGGGCGCGGTCCACCGGGAGATGGTGCTCACGACCGAACTGCACGACGATCCCGCCGACTACGGGGCACGCGGACCGGCCGCTCCGTACCGGACGCTGACGTGCGACTACGTACTGCGGCCGATCGGCTTCGACGAGGTGGCGGACCCGTACCAGCTCGGTGGCTTCTGGAAGGTGTGAGTGGGGGCTCCCCCTCCGCACGCGACCACTGGCGGACACCCGGAAAACACGGCTCCCGGACCGTGTCCGTCTCCCCCGCTCTCAACGCCCCCACAGGGACCGCAGGAAGTCCGCGACGGCGTGCACCGAGCGGTCGAACCCCGGGCTGAGGGGATGGGCGAGATAACCGTGCGGGCTGCTCTCCTCCAGACGCACCCGCGTCGGCACACCGGCCCGTGCGAGCGCCCTCTCGAACGCCTCCGCCGACGAGCGCAGGTCGTCGTACTCGGCGCTGATCAGGAAGGTGGGCGGCAGTCCGCGCAGCTGCGCCTGGCCCGGCATGGCGTGATCGGGCACGCCGGTCGCGTCGGGGCCGAGATAGTCCTGCGTCATCCGGGCGACCGCTTCCGGAGGGCAGCGCAGTTCGTCGGGCAACTCGGCCGCCCTGTCGGCCAGTTCGGCACTCGGTTGCTGTGCCGTGGCGTGCAGGGTCGGATACACGAGGACCAGCCCGGCCGGCCGGGCCCGGCCCTCGTCCCTGGTGTGCAGCGCGGCCCCGGCGGCCAGGTTGGCCCCGGCGCTGGCCCCGCCGAGCACGGTCCGTTCCGGGTCGAGGCCGCGCTCCCCGGCGTGCCCGCGGGCCCAGTGCCAGGCGGCGAGCACATCGTCGTGCGGCACGGGGAAGCGAGTGCCGGGCCCGGCGAGGTGGTACGTCGCGCCGACCACCACACACCCCGTGGCGACACAGAGTGCCCGGGCCGCGGCGTCCGCCTCCGGGACGTCCAGGTTCCCGCTGACGAAGCTGCCGCCGTGCACCCACAGCAGCGCGCCGAGCGCGGGGGCACCGTCCGCGGGTGCGTACACCCGCACCGGCACCGGGCCGTGCGGTCCCGGCACCTTGTCGTCGTGGGTGTCGGTCACGGGCGGCCGGTACCGCTCGGGCACCGTCCAGAACCGCTCGACCTCGGCCGCCCGGTCGGCCGGCCCCCCGGACCTGAACGGCCGCAGCAGCGTCTCGAAGTACGGGTCGAGGGGCACGGCACGGTCTCCCGGTTCGGTGTGCGTGGTTCGAGGATGGTTCGGGGTGCGTGGTTCGAGGATCGTCGGCGGTTGCCGACGTCCGTCGTCAGGGCGACGGCGCCCCGGATTCGATCAGGCCGGCCTCCCGGAGATCGTTCCACAGCGCCTCGGGCAGCGGCATACGTGTCAGCTCCGCGTTGTCGGTGACCTCGGCGGGGCTGACACATCCGACGAGCACGGTGGTCACGGCCGGGTGGGCGAGCGGGAATTGCAGCGCCGCGGCCCGCAACGGCACGTCGTGCCGGGCGCAGACCGCCTGGATCCGCAGCGCCCGCTCCAGTACGGGGGCGGGCACCGGCCGGTAGTCGTACGGGGCGCCGGGGCGCGGATCGGCCAGCAGGCCCGAGTTGAAAACACCGGCCGCGACGACTCCGACACCCCGCTCGGCGCACAGCGGGAGCAGTCCGGTGACGGCCCCCTGTTCCAGCAGGGTGTAGCGGCCGGCGATCAGGACGTGGTCCAGGTCGGTGCGGCGCACGAGTTCGGCGAGTGCCCGGTCGCTGTTCATGCCGGCCCCGACGGCGCCCACGACCCCTTCGTCGCGCAGCCGCAGCAGCGCGGGCACGGTCTCGGCGACGGCCTGGTCGAGATGGTCGTCCGGGTCGTGCACATGGACGATGTCGAAGCGGTCCACGCCGAGGCGGCGCAGGCTGCCCTCCACGCTGCGCCGCACGCCGTCGGCGTCGAACGCGGGGACGGGGGCGCGGCCCTCGGCGACGTCCCAGCCCACCTTGGTCGACAGCCGGTAGGTGCGGCGGTCGACGGACGCGAGTGCCCGGCCGAGGCGGGCCTCGGACAGGCCGTCGCCGTACTTGGGGGCGGTGTCCAGCAGTCCGTAGCCCGAGGCGAGCGCGGTGTGCACGGTGGCGATCGCGTCCGCGGGGTCGACCGGCCCGTACAGGTCGCCGATGGGGGCGCAACCGAGCCCCAGCCGGGGCAGGGCCGCCGCCCCGCGCAGGGGGCCGGTCAGGCCGTGCGAGAGTCGCGCCACTGCTCGAACTCCTCACGGCTGTCGGGGGTGAGGGGGTAGTAGTCCGACAGGCGGGCGCCGCCGTCGATGCGCAGTCTGCTGAACTCCTCCCACTGCTCGTGGTCGGAGGCGCTGTCGACGACGAGGGACGACTTGGCCCGGGGGACGATCACGGCGCCGTCGTCGTCGGCGACGACCAGGTCGCCGGGCAGGCAGAGCACGCCCCCGGCCGCCACCGGCACGTCGTACGCCCAGGGGAACAGTTCGGACTGTGAGGCGTAGTGGGGGGTGGTGCCGGTGCACCAGATGGGCACGCCCAGCCGTCGCACCCGGGGCGCGTCGCGGATGCGTCCGTCCACGACGATGCCGGCGCCGCCCTTGCGCTTGAAGTAGCGGACGAGCATGTCGCCGAAGCAGCCGGTGAAGGCGCTCCCGTACGCCTGCACGACCAGGACGTCCCCGGGCTCGACGGCTTCGAGCACGGCCCACAGGGCGGTGCTGCGCTCGACGTACTCCTGGCCGAGGCCGCTGGCGACGTCCTCGCGCTGGGGCATGAACTGGAGGGTGCGGACCCGGCCGGTGACCTTCTGTCCCGGTGTCAGCGGGGCGGGACCCTGTATGTAGGTGCGGCGGATGCCCAGTTCGTTCAGCTTGGCGCAGGCGGTGGCGGCGCTGACCGCGCCGAGCGCCCTGACCTCGGCGCTGTCCGGCCGTCCCGGTGTCTCGCCCCGGACGGGCAACGGCCACACGGCGGACAGGGCGTCCGTGCCGTCGGTGTGGTCGGACGCGGGGGAAGAGGACGTGTCGGTCACGGGGTTCTCCTGGATTCCTCGGTGGCGCGCTGGTGCGTGGGGCGCAGCGCGTGGAGCCGCATGCCGAGCCGCAGACGCAGCTCGTGTCCGGGCGGCAGGGTGATGTGCAGGGTGTTGCCGTGCACGTCGGCGTGTTCGGGCCGGGTGTCGGGCACGGGCAGCGCGTAGTCGCGCGGGTCTGGTGTGCGGTCCGTGGCGGTGCTCTCCCAGTGGGCGGTGGTGATGAGGTGTTCGCCGAAGCCGCCGGCCCTGACGCGGAGTCTGCGGGTGTGCGTCGGGCTGAGGTTGACGAGGTGCAGGCCGGTCCGGTCCGCGTCGAGCCGGTCGACGAGGGCGGCGACGTCGGGCGGCAGGCCGGGGCGGGCGCGGTCGAGGTCGTCGTAGCGGACCCTGGCCAGGGGCAGGCCGCCGTTGTAGAGGGTCTGCGGGGCGCCGGTGGTCAGTTGGGTGAGCACCTCGGTGACCACGGGGTTCAGCCGCTGCCACCGGTGCAGGTCGCTGTCGTCGTCCGTGTCGGCGTCGGCCGCGAGGAGCGCCATGCGGTGGCGGACCTGGGCGAGGGCCATGTGGTGGGCCTGTTCGGGGTAGCCGGGGTTGGCGCCCGCGAGATAGGCCAGCCAGGGCGGTTCGTGCCCGGCCTCCTCCTTGTTGCGGAAGGCCCGGACGGCGCTCCAGTCGTAGCCGGCCGCGTCCCGTACGGCGTCGAGGCGGGCCCGGTCCTGCGGTTGCATGCCGAACCACCACAGCCAGGTCCAGTAGGCGGTCTGGGCCGGCTGGGGGTCGAACCAGCCGTGGACGCCGACGCGGGTGGGCAGGAGGTTCACGGGTTTCGCGGCCTCGTCGCCGAGTAGTGGCTCCCAGCTGTGCCGCTGGCTGGTGGCCTGGTCGCCGAGGACGCCGGTGCGGCGCTGTGCCCAGACCTGGTCGAGCGGGCGTCGGGCGAGGTCGAGGCGGTCGAGGTCGTCGCCGACCAGGCAGGCGCTCAGGGCACCGACGAGCGCGGCGGCTCCGACGGAGTGCACACCGTGCGGCCAGGTCCAGCCGTAGTGGCCGCCGTACCAGCGTCCTTCGTGGTCCTCGCCGACCGTGCCGGACGGCCCCACGTTGTCGGGCAGCGCACCGTGTTCGGCGGCGCGTTCGCGCCAGGCGTCGACGTACGACAGGATCCAGGAGGCGAACCGCGGATCGTGGTCGTAGAGCCAGGCGTTGGTGAGCAGGGCGGTGGCCGCGAGGTTGACGGCGGTGTCGCCGCGCCCGAGGCGGTCGCGCATGTGACGGCCCATGCGGACGGCGAGTGCGGGGTCCGCGAGATCGTCCCAGGAGGTGATGCCGGGCACGTCCTCCAGCGGCAGGCCGTAGGGGCGCATGCCGGGCTGGTCGGCGGAGAAGCCGTCGTCCCACTGGGGTCCGAGGCCGGGCCGTGGTCCGTCGGAGCCGTTGTGCGGGGTACGGATGATCCGCGCCTCGGGGTCGTAGACACCGGTGGGGCTGCCGGGGAGGTACTGCTCCGCGAAGCGCAGCGCGCGCCGCCGGAAGTCCTCGTCGGCGGGGTCGGCGGCGCAGATGCCGTAGAACATCAGGAGCGCCTCGCCCTGGTGGAACCAGTCGTAGCCGCGTTCGAACTCGTCTTTGTAGAGGCCGAGTTCGGTGAGCTGGGCGGTGACGCCCGCCCAGTGTCGTTTGACGGCGGGCAGCAGGTCGTCGGCGCCGCCGAGGAGGTAGAGGGCGGGCCAGTTGAAGAACGCCTCGTAGAAGTCGTCGGCGCCGTCGCGGTCGTCGATGCGGCCGGTGAAGCGCAGTCGGCCGTCCCGGGGGTCGGTGAAGCGGTCGCGGAAGGCCCGCCAGGCGGTGTCGAGGTCGTCGAACAGCCGGCGTTGCAGGACGGCCCAGACCGGGGGTGCCGTGCTCGGGACGCTGGCGGTGATCTCGGGTACCGGGGGCTGGTCGGGGGTGTCGGTGTCGCTCATGTCAGCCCTTCGTGGCGCCGGTGGTCAGGCCGCTGATGATGTGCCGCTGCATGATCACGAAGAAGGCGAGCGCGGGCAGCACGGCGAGCAGCAGGTTGGGGAAGACCACCGCGTAGTGCGTGGAGTACTTGCCGACGGCTGCGTACACCCCGGTGGTGACGGTGTAGAGGCCGCTGCCGGGGCCGAGGATGATCTGCGGGTTGGCGAAGTCGTTCCACACGTTCAGGCTGTGCAGGATCACCGCCGTGGCCACGACGGGCCGCATCAGCGGGAAGATCACCAGCCAGAAGGTGCGCAGCCGCCCGGCGCCGTCCACCGCCGCCGCCTGGTCGAGTTCGGCCGGCACGGTGCGGATGTACGCGCTGTAGAGGAACACCGACACCGGCAGCGTCAGCGTGGTCTCGAACAGCACGAACCCGGGGATGGTGCCCATCAGCCCGAGGTACTTCAGCACGTAGACGACGGGGATCAGCAGCACCTGGCTGGGTACGAACGTGCCCGCCACGAACAGCAGGAGCAGCGCGGTGTGCCACCGGCTGCGGCCACGCGCGACGACGTACGACACGGGCGCGGCGACCAGCAGTGACAGCACGTTGACGAGGACCACGAACAGGATCGTGACACCGTACGCCTTCACCACGTCGAAGTCGGGGTCGGTCAGCGCGTCGTGGAGGTGCGACAGGCTCAGCCGGGACAGCGGGAGCCCGAAGGGCGAGCTGCGGATGTCCTGCTCGGACTTGAAGGCGTTGACGACCAGGACCCATAGCGGTGTGAGCATCACCAGCGCGCCGACGGCCAGCGCGAGCGGCCGTGCGACGGTCCACGGCCCGATCCGGGTTCCCGGTGATGTGGGGCGGCCGGGCCCGTCGGCGGCGGGGACCGGCGGACCGCTCTCGGCGGGCGGGGCGAGGGAGTCGGACAGCTGGGCGAGGGGGCCCGGTTCGGGACTCATGCGGCGGCTCCCGTGTCCGTGCGTCGGCGCAGCAGGGTGACGGCCAGGGCGGCCACCGCGGTGATGACCGTGAGGACCACCGACTGGGCGGAGCCGTAGCCGAGCACGTTGTTCTGGAAGGACTCGGCGAGGATCAGATAGGCACCGGTCTGCGTGGAGCCCGCCGGACCGCCCCCGGTCAGCGACAGGACCAGGTCGTAGGTGCGCAGCAGGGAGACCAGGGTGAGCACGATGTTCACGGTGACGATCGGCGCGATCATGGGCAGGGTGACGTGGCGCAGGATCTGGCCGCGGCCCGCGCCGTCCAGCCGGGCGGCCTCGACGAGCGACGCCGGGACCGTCTGGAGGCCCGCGATGTAGAGCACGAGGGCGAAGCCGAAGCCGGACCAGACGATGACGAGGATCAGGCTCACCAGCGCCCAGCCGGGCTGGGACAGGAAGGGCAGCCCGGCGTGGCCGACCGCGCGCAGCACCGCGTTGATCGCACCGTCGGTGGACAGCAGCGCCGACCAGAGGAAGCCGATGATCAGCGCGCTGATGACGTACGGGTAGAAGAAGACGGTGCGCAGCAGGGTGTTGAGCCGTCCCGGGGTGGCGATCGCGAGGGCGACCGCGAGGCCGGCCACGTTGATCGCGGCGGTGCCGACGACCGCGATGAGGCCGGTGACCCAGGCGGCGTGCCGGACCTCGGGGTCGTGCAGCAGCTGCCGGTAGTTCTGCAGGCCGATCAGGTCCGGGTCGGGGGTGTACCCGTCCCAGTTCGTCAGGCTGAGGTACGCGGACAGGGCGAGCGGTACGACCATCATCACGGTGAACAGCACCACTGCGGGGGTGGCCATCACCGCTCCGGCCAGCCGGTCCCGCGTGCGTGCGGTGCGGGGGCGGAGCGGTGTCCGTGCACCGTCCGGACGGCGGGAGCGCGGTGGTGCGGCCGGGCGGGGCGAGGAGTGAACGCTCACTTGGGCTGCGCCTTCAGCCAGGTGTCGACGTTCTTCATGGCCGTGGCGGGGCTCCCCCCGGTGTAGAGGCTCTGGATCTGCTTGCCCTCCTCGTCCTCGAACCCGGCCGGCATCTGGTACTCGCCGCCGCCCATGATCGCCTGGTGATCGCCGGCGGAGTCGTCGAGCAGCTTCTGCACCTCGTCGGAGAGCGGGGAGAGGTGGTAGGGGTAGCCGGTGCGGTACGAGGTGTCCTGCTTGAGCTGGCTCTCGACGGCCGCCTTGTCGGTGGTCAGGAATTCCACGAGCTTGGCGTCGGCCGTCTGGTGCTTGCCGGCCTTGAAGATCCGGTAGTTGGAGCCGGGGGTGACGGACAGGCTCGGCGTCGAGGAGTTCGTCATCTGTGGCGCCGCGAACACGCCGACCTCGAAGTCCTTCTTCGCGGCGTGCTCGGCGGCCACGAACCAGCAGCCCATCGGGTAGAGCGCTGCCTTGCCGGACAGGAAGTTCGTCTCACCGTCCGCGTACTTCGTGCCGAGGGCGTTCTTGTCGAGGTACCCCTTGTCGATCCACGACTTGTACAGCGCGGCGGCCGGCCCGAGGTCCTTCGCCAGGGAGCGCTTGCCCTTGGCGGCCTGGAGGTACCAGTCGGGGTCGGAGGTGGTGAGCGTCGGCACGAACAGCTGCATGAACTGCGCCTCGGTCACCCACTCCCCCGCCGTCCGCATCGGGAGGTAGCCCGCGCCCTTGAGCTTCGCCATGTCGGCGGTGAGCTCCTGCATGGTGGTCGGCTCGCTCTTGATGCCGGCCTTGGCGAAGGCGGTCTTGTTGTAGAAGATCAGCGACTGTGCCTGCTGGCCTATCGATACGTCGTAGAGGTGCCCGTCGAGGCGCTGCGCGTCGGCCATGGGCGCCGACTTCGCCCATGACTGGTCCGACAGGTCGCGCAGATACGGGACGACCTTGTTGCTGTGGGAGCCCTCGACGACGTCGGGCGGGCTGCCCGCGGCGAGCAGTTGGGGCAGCGTGGTGTCGACGGCCCCGTCCGACGAGGTGGGCGCCTCGATCTGCACCTTGATGCCGGGGTTGGCCTTCTCGAAGGGGGCGACGAGGTTGCGCCAGTAGTCCTTGGTGAGGTTCGGCGTGATGTTGACGAGCATCCGCACGGTGCCCGTGGCCCCGGCCTTGGTGTCGCCGCCCTCCTTCGACTGGAACCCTCCGCCGCTGCCGCCGCAGGCCGTGACCAGGCTGAGCGAGAGCAGGGTGCCGGCGGCGGCACCGGCGGCTCTGGTGTATCTCATGACGCGCTCCCTCGGATTCGCTTCTATCGATAGGCGATATGAACGCCTACGTCATCGGCCTGTCAAGGGGCTGCAACAAAATCGACGCGAGCATCGATAGGATGCGAAGAGGTCTACACAAGGAGGGCTTCATGGCGAGCGCCATCGGACAGCCGCTGACGCGGGTCCTGCTGTCCGACCAGGTGTACACACGAGTGCGCGGCCTGATCATCGGCGGAGAGCTGAAGCCGGGCGACCGTCTGGTGGAGTCCGAGATCGCCCGCCAGCTGGCCGTCAGCCAGGCGCCGGTCCGGGAGGCGGTCAAGCGTCTGGTGCACGAGGGGCTGGCGCAGCACATCCCGAGACGGGGCAGTTTTGTGGCCACCGTGTCGCAGGACGATGCCGACGCCGCGCGCGGAGTGCGCGTGGTCATCGAGGAGCTGGCCGCGCGTACGGTGGCGGAACACCCCGATCCGGAGGCGATGGCGCAGCTCCGCGCCCAGGTGGAGCTGATGCGGGAGGCCGCCGCGGCGGGCGACGTGGGGCTGTTCCGGGACGCCGACATCGTCTTCCACCGGATGGTGTGCGAGGCGAGCGGCAACCCGTTCCTGCCGAAGGTGTGGGCCGTGATGGAGCCCAGCCTGCGCGCGCTGCGGGTGGTGTCCGACCCGCTGTTCACCGGCAGTTGGAAGGACATGGCCGAGCAGCACACGGGTCTGCTGCTCGCGCTGGAGTCGGGTCATCCCCGGCTGGCGGCGGAGAAGTTCGCCGCGCACGCCCGGGGAGAGATTCCCGTCGACTGAGCCGGCGTAGATCGGCGCTGTGCCCCGTGACCTCGCGGTCGCGGGGCACAGTCGTTTTTCGGGGGCGGTCCACCGGCGTGGCCGTCGCGGTCGGGGCGCCACCTGGGGAGTTGGCGGGGGAGGCGGCCGGCGTTTGGCTCCGCCGAGGCACATCACATCTAATCGATAGTGTTGCAAAGATTGACCGGGCCGCGCACGCGTCGCTAACGTGCCCGATCATCGATAGGCGATTGGATCAATGATGAACCAGTCCAGACTGCGGCTGGCGGCGCTCGTGTCCGCCACGGTGCTGCTGTCCGCGGGGACGGTCGCCGCCGGCGCGCAGACCTCGCACGGCAGGACCTACTACGTCAGTCCCTCCGGATCGGACGCCCACAGCGGCTCCGCGTCCGCTCCGTTCGCGCACATACAGAAGTGCGCCGTGGTCATGACCGCCGGCGACACCTGCGAGATCGCCTCCGGCACCTACCGCGAGAGCATCGCCCCCGCCCACCAGGGCACCGCACAGGCCCGCATCACCTACCGCGCGGCGCCGGGGGCACGCGTGACCGTCGACGGCACCGACCCGGTGACGGGCTGGTCCAAGGTCACCGACGACGACCTCTCCCAGCTGAAGGCGGACGACTCGACGATCGACGGTTCGGCGTTCGCCTCGGCGGTCGGCGACGGTCACGTCTACCGGGCCGACGTCACCATCGATTCCGGCCTGCCCGGCAATCAGGTCTTCGTCGACGGCGCCATGAACATCGAGGCGCAGTGGCCCTACCCGGGCGACAATCCGCTCACGCCGAACTGGGCGACGGCGCAGTCCGGGACCCAGACCAGCCTGTCCGACAAGGCGCTGACCCAGCCCGCCGGCTACTGGAAGGGCGCCCGGCTCACCGCGCGCAACTGGTTCGTGACCGAGACCGCCAAGGTCACCGACTCCTCGGTCGGCAGCCTCACCGCCGACTCCCTGCCCAACTGCATCAGCCTCAGCCCGAACCAGAAGACGACCTACTCCCTCAGTGGACGCCTGAGCCTGCTCGGGCACTCCGGGGAGTGGTTCTACGACGCCGGCAGCCACTCCCTCTATCTGTGGACGAAGGACGGGGACAGCCCGGCCGACCACACCGTCGAGGCGAAGCAGCGTGAGCTGGGCTTCGACCTGTCCGGACGCTCCTACACCTCACTGGTCGGCATCGGCCTGCGCGGCACCACCGTCCAGACGGCGGCGACGTCCACCCATGACGTGCTCGACCGGATCACCGCGCGGTACGTCTCCGCGTACGACGACCTCGACCCCGACCCGAACATGGTGCAGAACCCGGACGGCTGCGCCATGCTCACCGCCGGCGAGTCGACCTCGGGCATCATTCTCGACGGTACGGACAACAGCTTCCGCAACAGCACGGTCGACTGGAGCGCCGGCAACGGCGTGGTGGTGGCCGGCAAGCACAACGCCGTCACCAACAACACCATCACGAACGTCGACTACCTCGGCAGCTACGCGGCCGGCATCAACGTCATCGGCTCCGACCACTCCATCACGCACAACACCGTGGCGAACGTGGGCCGCAGCGACCTCAACGTCGACAACAAGATGACGGGGCAGAAGTTCCCCGGGAACCACATCTCGTACAACGACTTCTCCGGGTACAACACGCTCGTGACCGACGGCGGCGCCATCTATGTGTGCTGCACGGTCGACATGGCGGGCAGCGTGCTCGACCACAATCTGCTGCACAGTCCGGGCCTCGCCGGCCGGGGCAATCTCGCGCCGGGCATCTACCTGGACAACAACGTCTTCAACGCGACCGTGCACAACAACGTCGCCTGGGACGCCACTTCGTACGGCGTGGTCCTCTTCAACGGCGACACCTCCTCGGGCGACAAGGTCTACAACAACACCTCGGGCACCGACAGCAGGGCCGTCAGCTTCTTCGGCGGCAACTACAGCGGCATGGACATCGCCAACAACATCGGCGACACCGACGGCCCGGCCAACGTCTCCCAGACGCACAACCTGCCCTACTCCACCGACCCGTTGTTCACCGACCCGCTCAACCACGACTTCTCGCTCCAGGCCGGTTCCCCGGCCCGCTCGGCGGGCGTGGTCAGGCCGCCGGCGACCGACGGGTACCAGGACCGGCGTCCCGACGCCGGCGCCTACCAGTACGGCGTGAAGAAGTGGGTGGGCGGCTCGGCGGTGGAGCGTACGACCGTGCAGGCCGAGCGGTACTCCGACAGCAGCGGGGTCGGCCGGCACGAGGCGGGCACCGGCAGCGTCCTGGGGAACTTCGACGGCGGGGACTGGGTCAAGTACACCGGAGTCGACTTCGGCACCGGCCGTGACTGGTTCACCGGCAGCATCGGCGACGACCCCGGCTACAGCGGACGGCAGTTCGAGATCCGGGTGGACGGCCGTACCGGGCCGGTGATCGGCACCGTGACCGTGCTGTCCAGCGGAGGCTTCGACACGTACATCCCGCAGTCGGTCCCCATCACCCCGACCAAGGGTGTGCACGACGTCTTCCTGATCGCGACGGGTTCCTCGCCGGGCGTGGGGAACATCGACAGCTTCAGCTTCACCCGCCCCTCCGCGCCGGACGCGTGATCGTCCGCCGCGAGGGCGGAACGGGAGCCGCGCGCTCCTGAACGAAGGCCGGACCCGCTGCTCGGGCCCGGCCTTCGGACTTGTCACCGACCCGGTCGAGCACCTCCCGGAAGACGACATGCCGGGCCCGATGGCCCAGGTCGCGAGGCCCCGGACCGCCGGGAGCATCTGCCGCCGTCGCCCGATCCTCCACTGCCGGCGAACGCACTACGCGTCAGTCCCACATCCCCCTTCGAGCGTGGGTGGGATGGACAGCCGGCGCGCTCACCCATGTCATGGCGGCTGGAGCCGACGCACAGAACTTCCCCTGGCCCCGGAGCGGTTCGTCCCTCTCCACGTACTTCTGACCGAGCGTCTACTGTTGTCCAGTGCAGGCTGTGAGGGGGGCGCATGCAAGGTGAAGACAGGGACGGGGCAGACGGTGGCCTCGACGACCACTGGGCGAGCAGCGCCCCTCCGCGTGCGGACTTAGGGGCGACCCAGAAGTGGCCCCGGACACCGCCCCCTGGAACCTCACCCGCGTCCGACCGCCCGAATGTGGTGATCGAGGGCCGCTACGAGCTGCTGGAACCGATCGGCAGCGGCGGTATGGGCGAGGTGTGGAAGGCCCATGACCAGCGGCTGCGTCGATTCGTTGCCGTAAAAGGTCTGCTCGACCGCAACGCGATGACCGCCGGCACCCAGGCCGCGGCAATGCAGCGGGCGCGCCGGGAGGCGGAGGCGATCGCCAAGATCGAGCACCCGAACGTGGTGTCGGTCTACGACCAGGTCGAGACCGACAACCAGGTCTGGATCGTGATGAAGCTGCTCGATGCCGGGTCTCTGGCACACCTGCTGCGCAGGCAGAGGGTACTCGCCGTGCCTAGGGCGGCGGACATCGGCCATCAGATCCTCCAAGGTCTGCGGGCAGCGCATGCGGCATCGGTCGTCCATCGCGATGTGAAGCCGGGCAACGTGCTGGTCCGGGACGACGGGCTGGTGATCCTGGTGGATTTCGGGATCGCGACGTTCGAGGGCGCCGCCCCGGTGACCCGGTCCGGCAGCGTCATCGGCACACCTCCGTACCTGGCGCCCGAACTCTTCGCACCCGGCTCCCGTGGCCCCACCCCCGCGTCCGACCTGTGGGCGCTGGGAATCACGCTGTACGAGATGGTCGAGGGCCATCTCCCCTTCGGGGGCAGCGAGGTCTGGGAGGTCCAGGAGCACATCCGGCAGTCGCCGAACCCGGTCCTCCAGTACGCCGGCCCCCTCACCACGGTGATCCGGGGGCTGTTGCGGACAGACCCCAGCGAGCGCCTGGACGCGGCCACCGCGGACACGATGCTGCGCGAGGTACTGGGCGACCCGCCGAACGCGGCCTCGGCCAAGGCCGCGACGCACCCGTCAGCACCCCTACCGGGACCGGACCCTGCGCCGAGGGGCTCCGGCCCCGACGCGTCTTCTCGGGCTGCGCCCGACCCGGCTCCCCCGGCACTCGTGGAAAGGCGCCTGCGGCCTGGCTTCCGGAAGGGGCCGAAGGCGGTGGCGGCAGCCCTGTGCGTGGCGTTGCTGACCACCGCCGGTTGGTTCGTGGCGAACGGCTCCGGCTCGGGCACAAAAGACGAAGACAGTAAAGCCGCGGGTTCCGACAGCCGGGGCGGCGGGGCACACACATGGAAGAAAACGCATCCCACACTACGGATAGGCATCAAGGCTGATCAGCCTGGCCTGAGCGAACGGGTGAAGGGCGAGAAGAACACGTACGTGGGCTACGACGTCGACATGGCATACGCGGTCGCCGCGCACATGGGGTACACGGATGAAGACGACGTCGAGCTTGTCCCGGTCACAACCGAAAACCGGAGCAGCGAACTGAAAAAGAAGACGGTACATCTCGTCGTCGCCTCGTACAGCATCAGAAAGGACAGCGAAGTCGACTTCGCCGGCCCGTACTACACGGCGGGCCGAGGGTTCCTGGTCCGCGAGAAGTCGAGCAAGTACACGATCAACGACCCCAGCGACCTGAAAGAACTGCGCGTTGAGGTGTGTACCGCTCGGGAATCGACGTACGCGAAGGTGCTGCCCGGACTTGGCTTCACCATGATGAAATCTCCGCCCGCCACCTATCAGCGCTGCCTGGACCAGTTGCTGGACGAGAGGACGAACGTCTACGCGGTGGCCTCGGACGACGTCATTCTCGCCGGCTACGCCAAGAAGAATCCGGGCCAGGTGCGACGGTTGGACAACATCGCAGGAACGGAGAACTACGGCGTGGCGATGCTCCCCGGGCAGCCGGGCCTGAAGAACGAGGTGTGCTCGGCGTTGAAGAAGATCCTGGCGGACAAGAAAGGCTGGGAGTCCATGTACAGGAAGAACCTGGCCGAACTGATCGGCATCAAGGACCCACCGGGCACCCCGGACCCGACGGAGTGCAAGGGGTACTGACGGGGTCGAGATTGTGCCGAGTCGCCCCGGTCAGGCGGTTCGCCCGGCCGTCGTCGCCCCCGAGGCGGGGGCCGAATCCGCGTCGGAGCCGCTGGAAACGGACCCTGGGGTCCGCTAAGCTTGTTAGCGGACCCCAGGGTCCGCTTCCAGTTCACCCCGCACGCGAGGGACCACCCAGCCATGCCCAACGCCCGTATCAGCGAAGCCCTTCGGGCCCTGATCTTCGAGACCGACCCCGACGACGAGCTGCACACGCTCCTCGACCGCTACTACTCCCCCGACTACACCCACCGCAGCGACGGGGGAACGTTGAGCCGCGAAGAGTTCGCGCACATGGTCGCCCGCGTCCGGAGCCAGGTCACCAAGGGCACGGTGACCGTGCTCGACGAACTCCGTGACGGCTCCACCTACGCCGAGCGCCACGTCTTCCACATCACCCTGGAGGACGGCTCCACCCAGAGCCGGGAGATCGCGATCTTCGGCACCTTCGCGGAGGACGGCCGCTTCCGGCACCTGAGCGAGACCGGCTTCGACATCAGCGCGGACGAGACCCGCTGATTCCCGCACGATCGGAGTACAGCATGCCCCGCCTGACCGATCCGGACCCCGCGTCGTTCCCGGCCGAGGTCCGCGAATTCCTCACCTCCCTGCCGCCCGATCCCATGGTCAAGATGCTGTCCCATTCAGCCGGGACAGTGAAGCCGTTCGTGCAGCTCGCCAAAGCACAGTTCACCGCTCTGGAGTTGTCGGCCCGGGCACGTGAGCTGGTGATCCTCACCGTCGCCGAGTACACCGGCAGTACGTTCGTCGCCGCCCAGCACGACCCCATGTCGCAGGCGGCCGGAGTCGACGAGCGGACCCGGCGACTCATCCGCACCAGGCAACTCGACAGCCCCGAGCTCACACCCTCCGACCGCGTCCTGCTCCGCTTCACCGCCGAGGCAGTACAACGCCCGCGTGTCTCCGACGAGACATTCGAGCAGGCTCGCACGTTCCTCACCGAGCGCGAACTGGTCGAAGTGCTCCAAGTGATCGGCTACTACTGGACGTTCGGCCGGATCTCCACCGTTCTGGACGTCGAGGTGACAAAGGTCTACGACGGCGAACCGGTACTGGACACGCCTTCCGACAGTTCCGACAGCAGTTCCGACAGCGTCTCCGACTGACCATCCGCCAGGCCGTTCGGAGCTTGGCGGGACACGTTCACACTGCACCGGTGGGCAGACCCGCTGTGGGCGGTGGAGCTCATCCTCCGCACCCATGGGGTTGCCCACCGGTGCGGCCAGCCTGAGATCATGGACGTGGCCGTCCGTCCCCATCCCCTGAGACAGGTTCCCGCTTCCATGACCCCTTCCACAGCTCCCGAATCCGGACAGGGAGCCGTCAACACGCCGAGGCGGACGGACGCCCGTCGCAATCACGAACGCGTGGTCGCCGCCGCGGTCGAGGTCTTCCGCGAGTACGGCACCCAGGCCTCCGTCCCCCTGATCGCCGCGCGGGCCCAGGTCGGCAAGGCCACGGTCTACCGGAGCTTCCCCACCAAGGAGGACCTGCTGGAGACGGTCACGGGGCTGAGCCTTGTCGAACTCGAACAGCGCACCGCACCGGCATCGCGTGAAGCCGACCCCTACAAGGGCTTCCGCCTCTACGTCCTCGAACTCTTCGAGACCCTGGCGCGCAACCGTCTGCTCGCGGAGAGGCTCGCGGACGCAGCTTCTCCGGCCGCCGCGTCCGTCCTGGAGACACTCGCGGGCACGATGGAGACGGCACGGGCCACCGGGAGGCTACGGGAGGACATCACACTGCTGGATCTACGGGTGCTCCTGTGCGGCACGGCCCTGCAATTGGTGAGGTTGGCGGAACGCGACCCCGCGACATGGCGCCGCTTCGGGGACATGGTCCTCAGAGCACTGCAGCGCTGATCCTCGGCCAGGCGGTCGTCGTTCTCTCCGACGTGCGGATCGATGCGGTGCCGCTCCTGTTTCCGAGCAGCCAGGATTCCGCAGCGGCCCATGACCGTCCGCACAACCACGACGGGGAACGGTCGATCGAGACCCGTTATCGGGTGACCAGCTCACCCGCGGTGACCGCCGCGGCGGCGCAGACGAGCAGTGCGGACGCGTACGCGGCGTGCAGCTTCAGCAAGGTGCGGCGCAGGGTGAGGTAGCGCCTCTCGTACTCCGTGCGCAGCCGGTGGGCCCGGGCGGCGTCGGTGTGCGTCGCCTGTGCGGTGGACAGGAGGTGCTGCTCGACGTAACGCCGTACCACGTCCTCTGTCTGAGCGGTGGTGAGCCACGGCAGCCGGGAGCACAGCAGCTCGGCCTCGCGCTGTGCCTGGTCCCGTTCCGCCCGGACGAGAAGATAGGCCGCGACCTCCCCTGCCAGGGCGGCTCCCTCTTGGCTCAGCGATCCCGAGGACTTGTCGGACATCACGGCTGTTCCCCCTTGTGAACGGTGGCGTCGACGGCAGTCGGCTGTCACGCACCAACGCCCCGTGACCCACGGGGCACATGCCGTGTAACCGGATCCCGGAGGTTCATACCTGGCGCCAGGCGCATTCACCGAGACCATGGAACAGGCCGTCTCCACCCGCCACACCATCGGCGAGGGCATGGGCATGGGCATCATCATGGCCCGCCTCCGCGAGATCGCCCGTCGCGTCTGCGAGCAGAGCACCGTCCCATGACGTTCCGGGTGGCCTCCCTGGCTCGTTGGCTGAACCAGAGAAGCCTGAGCCAGGCCAGCCCCATGGGTACGCCGCTGAATCCAGCCTCCTCACCAGGTCCCCCGCCCCCGCGTCCCCACACGCGAAAACCTGGCCGAAAAGCACCACGCCCCGCCTCGGCGGGGCCCATTGGCCAACTGCCACGCGCGCGGTGCGGTCGAGCACGGGTCGCACGGACGCAGCGCAGAAGTTCCTCGGCGTAGGGGCAGGGCGACTCCGACGCCGATCACCGCAGCCGGCGGGGTCAGCTACAGCACTACCAGAAAGCTGCGGATGTGCTGCTCGACGGGCCGAACCTCGCGGGTATCGGTCGCGAGTGACACGCCGGAAGTCGCTTCACGACTCCGTACCGGTGTCGTCGGTGTCCGGGTGCCATTCGGCCAGGACGATGGTGGCATCGTCCTGTAGCTGGCCGTGGTGGTGGTCGAGGATGGCGTGGACGAGGCGGCGCAGGGCTTCGGGGGCGGGTTCGCCGGCTGCGAGCGCGCGGGAGACGAAGTCGACGAGCTGGTCCTCACCGAAAGGCCGGCCATCGGCGGAGCGGGCCTCGGTGACGCCGTCAGTGTGGATCAGGACGCGGTCGCCGGGTTCCAGCTGGGCCTGGCGCACGGTCCGGGAGGCCGGGTAGCCCGGGCCGAGGCCGAGCGGCAGCTCGCCCTGGGCCTCCAGCGCCCCCGGGATGACGTGGTGGGCGCGGATCAGGAGCGGCGGCGGATGACCGGCGTTGATCCAGGCCAGTTGCCCGGTGTCGAGGTCCAGATGCGCGAAGACGCCGGTGAGCAGGCCGCCGGGCTGCCATCGGTGCAGGTCTTCGTCGATCCGGTCGATGATGTCGGTCAGGGTGCCGCCTGCGCGCCGGGTGGAGCGGCAGCCGGCCAGGGCGACGGCGGAGGCCAGTCCCGCGGCCAGGTCGTGGCCCATCGCGTCGACCACGGTCAGGTGCAGACGTCCGTCGTCCAGGCCATGGTCGAAGGCGTCTCCGCCGACCTCGTAGGCGGGCTCCAACGCGGCGCTGGAGGTGACCTTGTCGGTGCCCAGAGTGCGCGGCGGCAGGAACGCCCACACCATCTCCGCCGCGGTGGTCATCGGGCGCCGGCGGACGGTGCGGCTGAACAGGTCGCTGAACCCGCTCTTGGAGACGATGGTCAGCGCGGTCACCGCGGCCAGCTCCGTGGCACCGTCCAGCAGGGCGGGAGTGAGCTGGTCGGCGGTGACGCGCAGCACGCCGATCCGTGCGATGCCGTCGACCAGAGGCAGCCACACCGTCAGTGGCTGCCGACGGGACAGCCGCAGCGACATGGTCCGGTACGCCCATCCGGCCACCGTCCCCTCGATGGCCAGGGCGGCATCGCCCTGGCCCACGGTGCCGGGCAGGGGCACCAGCTGGTCTTCCTGCACGTCCACCAGATAGACGGCCGCCGACGCGAACCCGAGTCGACGGGCCGCCTCGTCGACCAGTTGCGCGACCTGTTGCGGGGAGGCGGTGTGCGAGCGCTCCAGAAACAGGGCCATCGCGGCCCTCGGTTCCTCCGCCATCACTCACCGGCCCTCTCGCGTCTCGGCCCCTTCTTCGATTCTGAGACCGGTCCGCTCGGTGCGCGGCCAAAACCCCCGACGAGGCCCGAGCGGTCTCTGGTCCTGGAGATCAGCTCGGGAAGCCGGCTCGTCCACGTGTCTCAGGCGGAGCCCGCCTGAGACAGAGCGGCCGCCAGAGCCCGGAGCTCGCGGGCGCGTGCCGTTCGCCGCGTGACGTGCGGTGGCACTCGTCCCGCGGCCGGGCTCAGGCGGTCGCCTCCGCCGTGGCTGCCGCGGCCGTCGACCGGCTGACGACGCGGCGGCGTCGGGCCGGCATGCCGAGGAGCGGGTTGGCGACGCCCCAGGCGGCGCCCTTGCAGACCAGTTCCTTGTAGACGGCGGCGAATCGGCCCGTCAGGGCCGCCCGCACCGCGCGGTCGTCGGCGGTGACGTACTGGATCAGGCCGTCGCGGCGACCGAGCGAGATGCACTGGTTGAAGTAGCGGAGCGGTGTGGTCGGGATCTTCCCGCCGGTCAGCCGGGCCGCGATCGCGTCCGCCGCCTGCCAGGCCATCGGGGTGCCGGTGGCGCACGACATGCGCAGTGGCTTGCCGGCCGGGCCGATCGCGAGGGCGGCGTCGCCGACGGCGTACACCTCGGGGTGCGAGACGGAGCGCATGGTCCGGTCGACCACGATCCGGCCCGTGTCGGTGACCTGGAGCGCCGTGGCCCGGGCGATCGGGTGGACCGCGAAGCCGGTGGTCCACACGGTGACCGCGGCCGGCAGGTCCGCGCCGCCGGCGACTGTGACGCGGTCGGCCTCCACGCCGGTGACGTCGGCGTTCTCGTGCACGGTGATGCCGAGCCGGTCGACGGTGCCGCGCAGGTGTCCGCGGCCCTTCGGCGAGAGCCAGTCGCCGAGCGTGCCGCGGATGGCGAGGGCGACGTCGAGTTCGGGGCGGGCCTCGGCGATCTCGGTCGCGGCCTCCAGGCCGGTGAGTCCGCCGCCCACCACGACCACGCGCTCCCCGGCGCTCAGGCCGGCCAGGCGCGCGCGGAGCCGGAGGGCGCCGGGGCGCCCCGCGATGTCGTGGGCGTGTTCGGTGGTGCCGGGGACGCCCTGGGGGTTCCAGCCACTGCCGAGGGCGTACACGAGCGTGTCGTACTCCAGTTCCTCGGCTGGGCCTGCCGACCCGGTGTCGGGGGCGCCGACGACCGTGACGGTCCTGCGGTGGACGTCGACGCCGGTGACCCGGGCGAGTCGCAGGTCGACGCCGGTGTCCGCGAACATCGCGCTGAAGGGCCGGGGCGCGAGGTCCTGTCCGACGGCCACCTGGTGCATCCGGACCCGCTCGACGAAGTCGGGCTCGGCGTTGACGAGGGTGATCGCGACGTCGTCCCGGTGCAGCCGCTTGGCGAGGCGCCCGGCGGCGATGGCTCCGGTGTATCCGGCTCCGAGGACGATGATGCGGTGCTGCATGTCCGTGCTCCTGTCTCCCGCGGATTCGCCTCTTGAACCGGGCAGCCCGCGGATTCCTGACAGGAACGCGATGTGAAGCAGGTCACACCTTGCTCGGAACCGGTCAGAAGGCGTGGAGCACCAGCGGTTCACCGTGGTCGGTCGTGGCCCATAGGCGGGTCGCCCGTGCGAGCTTGTCCGGGTTGACCTGGTTGCGGAACGCGACGATGCCGTCGGCGCCGACCTCCGGACACATGACGCCGATGACCTGTCCGTCGAGGACCGCGACGAGGGCGGGAGCACCGTTGACGGTGGCTGCCCAGACGCCGGGCGAGCCGCCGACGAGCGTCCGCTTGGCCTTGCTGGGCCGGAAGAGCCCGCGCATGAACGCGGCGACCGCCCGGGCGCCCTCGAACGCCTTGGCTCGCGCGGGGACCTTCCCGCCGCCGTCGCCGATGGCGACCGCGTCCGCGGTGAGCATCCGCACCAGCGCGTCGGTCCGACCGCTGGCGGCGGCCGCGAGGAACTCCTCGACGATCCGCCGCGCGGCCGCCTCGTCGACCTCGGTGCGGGACCGGCCGTCGGTGACGTGCTTCTTGGCGCGGTGGAAGATCTGCTGGCTGGCCGCCTCGGTGATGTCGAGGATCCCGGCGATCTCCTGGTGCGGGTAGCCGAACGCCTCCCGGAGCACGTACACGGCCCGCTCGTTCGGGGACAGTCGTTCCAGGAGGGTGAGGACGGCGTACGAGACGGATTCGCGCTGCTCGGCGGTGTCCGCGGGGCCGAGCATCGGGTCGCCGGCGAGCAGCGGCTCCGGCAGCCACGCCCCCACGTACGTCTCGCGCCGCGCGCGGGCCGAGGAGAGCTGGTTGAGGCAGAGACGGGTGAGGACCTTGGTGAGCCACGCCTCGGGGACCTCGATGCGGTCCGTGTCGGCGGCCTGCCAGCGCAGGAACGTGTCCTGCACGGCGTCCTCCGCCTCGGTCGCGGAGCCGAGGAGGCGGTAGGCGATGGCCTGGAGGCGGGGCCTGGAGCCCTCGAACCGGTCCACGGCGTTCACGGTGAGGGCCATGACCGGATCGTAGCTCCGGGAGCGGGGCGGCCGTGGGTCCGCTGTGGCGGCTCGGGGGGGGTAACGGCCACGACTCCCCGCGCTGCGGACCGCGCTGGACGACGAACCCCGGCCGGTACGCACGCTGTGCCGGAACTACCCGCTCCCCCTTGCCGGACGACGTCCGTAGCTGGGCCCGGTGTTCCTTCCACCCCCGTGCCGTCCGCCGGGGTGCCGCGCTTGGGGTCATGGAAGGGCGCGGTCGAACGCGGAGGCCCGGCACCCTCTGGGGTGCCGGGCCGATTCGGGCGTCAGGATCAGATGACGCGGATGTTCTCCGCCTGGGGACCCTTCTGGCCCTGGGTGACGTCGAACTCCACGTTCTGACCCTCCTGCAGCTCGCGGAAGCCCTGGGCGGCGATGTTCGAGTAGTGGGCGAAGACGTCCGGGCCGCCGCCCTCCTGCGCGATGAAGCCGAAGCCCTTCTCCGCGTTGAACCACTTCACAGTGCCCTTGGCCATGTCTGTCTCCTTCGACGAGGGTTCGAGCCCGCACAGGTACGGGCCTGAGGTGATCGCCCTGGTCCAAAGAGCGCTGCACAGCAAAATGCCCGCGGGCAAGATGACCGCGGGCGAACGACTTCGGAACCACGACTGCTCTATCGATCACGCTACCCCCTTCGCCGGGGCACCGCCATGCCGAAACTCCGCCACCCCCGGCGTACGCAAGTGCCCGCCCTGTGGGAGCCCGCCTGACACGCAGGCTGTCGTGCCCCGGTACGTACCCGACTGGCGCGTGGGAGCAGCCAGAACCGCCCCCGTTGGCGGTGAATTCTCTCCCTATGTCCGCGATGGTCGAGTTGATCACCGTAACGATCGAGCCTGGAGCCGGGAGCGTTCGCGTCACCCCTGAGACGTGCACGGGGTACCACTGGTACCATGGATACCATGTCGGATCCCAAAGCGATGAACCTGCGCTTCCCCGATCCTGCTCAGCGGGCTGCCATCGCGGCAGCGGCCAGGCAGGCGGGGGTCAGCATGCAGGAGTACATCCTCTCTGCCGCCTACGACCGTGCGACCGCCGTGGAGCGGAAGTTCCTGGAGGGTTTCCAGGCGTCCATGGCCCGCAGCGGCGCGGCTTTCGCGGCCGAGCCCAGCAGTCTGGACCCCGGTGCAGAGCAGCGGGCGGCCGAGCAGGAAGCCCGTCGAGATCTTGAGCGGCACCAGGGGCAAGGCCACGCCGCGTGACCCAGCCGGAGCCCCTCCCCCTCGACGTCACGTTCCTGCTGCACGCCGCCGAACTGCTCGACGGTGACCCGCAGGTCGACGACCTCGGACCGCTGTACGCCGCTGTCGCCCGGGTCAATGCGCGGGCGATGGAACGCGACATCTATGGATCTCTGCATCTCAAGGCCGGCGCGCTGCTGCAGACCCTGGCGAAACTGCCGTGTCTGGAGCACTCCAACGATGCCTTCGCCTGGCATGCGACCGAGGCTTATCTGATCCTCAACGGACGCGCACTCGACTACCCGCCCAAGGCCGCCGTCGCGCTCGTGCGGGACGCCGCCTCCGGAGCGCTCGGCGTCGCCCGGATCGCCCGCCAGCTGCGCGACTGGACCGTCACCTGATCCCGACGTGCAACACCGTCGACCTGCCTGTGCCCCGACGCCCAATTAACCAGCGGGGCACGGGCAGGTCAGCGATTACGGCGCAGACACGGCCCGGCACATTCGTGCCGTCGCGCGCCCACACATGGATGATCGTGATGAGGCTGCTTCAGTCGCCGGCGCCCGGCACCGTGCCGGTTACATCTGCGAAGCCGTAGTGATGTGCGAGATCCCTCGTGGACACCGCGGATCCCGATCGGTCCCGTACTGCCGGGTCGGCCGCCAGCGCCACCACACCCCGCCCGACGAAACGCGGCGACTCCGCTGCGCCGACGTCGAACGTGCCCTCGCCGGGAAGCTCGATCTCCGAGCCCCCGTCACCAGTCGCCCGCGAGGCGGCGTCGACCAACTCGGTCCGAACGAGACCCGGCCACACCGAGACGACGGAGACCTCCCGCGGACGCAATTCCACCGCCATGTCGGCCGTCATCTTGTCCAGCGCGGCCTTGCCCACGCCGTACGCGGTGTTGTGGGCATACTGGCGTGCGCCTTCTGACGAGATGTTGACGATCAGCCCCCTCTGCGCGGTGAACAGCAGCGGTGCCGCGTAGACGCTCGCGACGTAGTGAGACCGCGTGCCGATGTCCAGCACCTGATCCCACGCGGCGATGGGCAACTCCCAGAACGGCCTGCCGAGCCACGCTCCGAGGTCCGGCGCCGAGAAGACGTTGTTGACCAGCAGGTCCAACCGTCCGTACTCGTGGCGCACGCGCTCGAACACAGCCGCCACCTCCAGGTCGCTGTGGTGGTCGCAGACGACGGCTATCCCCTTGCCGCCCAACGCCGTCACCTCCTCGGCGGTCTCGTCCACGGTGCCGGGCAGCTGCCCCGCCGCGACGCTGCGACCGGTCACATAGACCGTCGCGCCGGCGGCACCCAGCTCAAGTGCGATCCCCTTGCCCACCCCACGGCTCGCGCCCGTGACGACGGCGATCTTGCCGACCAACGGCAGATTCATGTCCACTCCTCCGGAAAAGTCACTGTTCATGTCGTTCGGGGCAGAGCATCGGCGGCCACCAGGCCGCGGCACCTCGATCTCCCTGGGAGCCCCGCACGTCCTGGACTCTAGACGTTCTTACACTGAGTGCAAAATTATCCGGATGGTAAGGTCGGGTCATGGCAGCGGACGGGTTGAGGCAGCTGAACAAGGACAAGAAGCGGGAAGCGATCCTGCGTGCCGCCCACGAGCTCTTCGCCGAACGCGGCTACGAGGCCGCCACGATCACCGACATCGCCGAGAAGGCCGAGGTCTCCCGGCGCACGGTCACCCTGTACTTCCCCGCCAAGCTCGACCTCGCCCTGGCGCACCTCGACGCGCTCGAAGCCCGGCTCCACACCGCCATCAGCGAGCGCGAACCGGAGTGGAACGTCATCGACGCCGTCGAGCACTGGCTGTACGGCGAACTGGACCACCCCCAGGAGCTGAGCGCGGTCACCGAGCGCATGCTCGCCCTCAACCCGCAACTGCTGGCACCCCACAAGGCGCGCATGGCCGAGATCGTCGAGCGCGGGGCGCGCCGCCTGATCGAGGACACGGACGCATCTCCCGACGAAAGGGGCGCCCGGATGACGGCCGCGGCCGCCGCCGCCCTGTGCTCTTCCCTGGGCCCCACACCGACACGCGAGGACATCGCCGCAGCGATGACCTTCTTGCGTGCAGGCGTGGAGGCTCTGGCTGAGAAGGGCACGTAAGGGCCGAATTCCACCATGCCCTGTGACGCCCAACCGGCCGGGAGCGCACCGAGTTCGACGATCCGGCCGCCTTGGTCGAAAACCGTGTCTCAAAGGCCGTGGGGGCGCTGGGAGTTGGTGGCCGACGGTTTGCGCGAAGGTGTGGCCTGCGGGAGGGTGTCCTTGCCATCATCGTTCCGGTGGACGATGACCAGCGCACATCCCCCTCGAAGGTGGCCGACGACCGCGCGTCGCTCACCTCGTTCCTCGACTACCAGCGGGCCACCCTGGCCATGAAGTGCCGGGGGCTGACCGGCGAACAGCTGAAACAGCGGGTGATCCCGACCTCAGGTCTCACACTTCTGGGCCTGGTACGCCATGCGGCCTCCGTCGAGCGAAGCTGGTTCCGCTTCGCCCTGAACGCCGAGGACGTCAAGTCGCTCTGGCCCGGCCAGGTCGACGGCACGTTCGCCGAGTTCCATGTCGAGGACGCCGACGTGGACGAGGCGTTCGAAGTCTGGCGCGAGGAGTGCGACCGTGCCCGCGCAGTGGCTTCTTCCTTCGCTTCCCTCGACGACACCGTCAACTGCGGTGGCGTGGACATCTCACTCCGGTACGTTCTCACCCACATGATCGAGGAATACGCGCGGCACAACGGCCACGCCGACCTACTGCGCGAAGCAATCGACGGTGCGGTCGGCGAGTAGCACAGTCCAGTGAGTAAACACGTACGGCAGCGACGGCTGCCCACCGTGCCCCCTGGTGCGTGGCGCCGGTGATGGAGTGGAGGGGAGAACGTCCGCGGTCGTCGGGACGTCGTGCGCGTGAGGCAGATCAAGTGGTGGCGTCCCGGTTTGCAGGCAGCCCGCCCGGTTCAGCTCTGGAGGGTGGCGAGCCAGTCGGTCAGCAGGCGGTTGACCTCGTCGGGGCGCTCCTGCTGGATCCAGTGGCCGCAGCCGTCCAGGAGGTGGGAGGCCGACAGGCCGGGGAGAGTGGTGGGGTAGGCGTCGATGGCGTCGGACATCCAGGTGGTGGAGGCGTCCAGGGCGCCGCCCATGAACAGGGACGGCTGCTTGATCGGGGCTCCGCGGTACGGGGCGAGGTCTTCCCAGTCCCGGTCCATGTTGCGGTAGCGGTTGAGTGCGCCGGTGATCCCCGTGCGCTCGAACTCCCCGGCGTAGACGTCGAGGTCGTCCTCACTCAGCCAGGCCGGGAGCCGGCCTGCGGGGAAGCGGTCGCGCAGATGGCCGCCGAGCGCGACGAAGTGCGGGTCGGGCTCATCCCGGGCGGGCATGGTGTCGGCTGACAGCGCGGCGTAGAAGCCGGCGAGCCAGCCCCGGACGTCCGGCTCGATCTCCGCCTCGGCGCGGCCCGGCTCCTGGAAGTACGAGACGTAGAACTCCTGCTCGGGGCCGCCGATCCGGTCGAAGACGTCGGTGGGGCGGGGGCCGCCGGGCGGCGCGTAGGGAACGCTCAGCAAGCCGACGGCGCGGAAGACCCCGGGGTGGAGCAGGGCGGAGGCGGCGGCGATGTTGGAGCCCCAGTCGTGGCCGACGACCACCGCGTTCTCCTCGCCGAGGGCGCGCACGACGGCGACGTTGTCCTCCACCAGGTCGAGCATCCGGTAGGCGTCAGCGGCCTCCGGCTTGGAGGAACGGCCGTAGCCGCGCACGTCGATCGCCACCGCCCGGTAGCCGGCCGCGGCGAGGGCCGGGAGCTGGCGGCGCCAGGAGTACCAGGACTCGGGGAAGCCGTGGACAAGCAGGACCAGCGGGCCGGTGCCCTCCTCGACCAGGTGCAGGCGCCCGGCCGGGGCCTCGACGGTGCGGTGGCGGGGCTCGGCGGTGCGCTCGGGCTGCATGGGCTTCTCCTCGGTTCGCGGGCCAGCGCGGTTACCCGTCGATCATGCGGCGCGGCATCCGCCCCACGCGATCAACGTTGCCATTCCGGCAAGTTCGCAGGACAGGGCGGTGGAGCGGTGCGGCCGGAGGGAGCGGGAACGGTGGCAGCCGATGACGTGGACGTCACACTGGCGGCGATGGTCAGGGCCTGCTGGTTCTCAGGAACCGCGAAGTCTCCCGATGACCGACGATCTTCACCGAAGTCGTCCGCCCACGACCAGCACGAGCATCCCGGATCCACCCGCGCCAGACCCGTGGCCTGCAACTTCACGGTACACACCGCTCAGTGACCAGGAATGTCGAAGGTGCGCTTGCCTCATGCTCACCAGGCCGCACGCCCGGCCGCGCCGCAGCCATGCCATGCCTGTCCCCCGACAGTTCGTCCCGTGCACGCGAGTCAGCCAGGGACACCTTCGCCCGCCCCTGAGCCGGTTTTCCACTTGGCTGAGATGACAAAAATAAGTGTCATCTCGACGATCAGTGCTAGATTACGAAGGTGCCGCAGGACTCCCAGCTGATCTTCGCCGACCACGTCGGACGCTTCTACGCTCGCCATTACGGTTTCCCGCCGATGGCCGGACGCCTGCTCGGCTATCTGCTCGTCTGCGATCCGGCCCAGCAGTCGATCGACGAACTGAGCGACGCGCTCCTGGCGAGCCGAAGCGCGATCACGGGCGCTGTGAAGCTACTGGAGAACTACGACCTGGCTCGACGCGCCCGTTCGGCCGGCGAACGAATGGACCGGGTGAGCCTGAACCCGACCGGCCGGCAGCCGCAGAACTTCGACGCAACTCTCCACCTGGAGCACGCGGCACTGTTCCGGGAGGGGCTGAACCTGCTCGCCCAGGCAGCGCCGACGCGCCGGGCCCCGCTCGAAGAAATGGTCGCGCTGGCGGAGTTCCTCGCCGAGCGCCTGCCCGCGCTACGGGACGAGTGGCATACGCGCCGTGAGGCACTGCGTGCCTCCGGAAAGCTGCCACAACCCGACACACAGCACTGAAGGACACAACCCGGCCCGGGACATCGCCTTGGGCCCGAAGCCCACGGAGTGGTTTCATGACGACCGAACCCGAAGAGTTGTTCCACGAGTCCGATCTGGCCGCTCTGCGCGAGCGCGCGGATCACGGTGACGCGGATGCCGTCGACGAGTTGATCGAACTGGCCGCCGAACTCGGCGATATAAGCGAGCTACGGCGTCTCGCGGAAACCGGAAACTCCACCGCGGCCGACCAGCTCATCGAACTCGCCGTCGAACAGGACGACCTCGGCGAACTGCGGCGCCTGGCGGGCCGGGGGAACAGCACTGCCGCCGAGGTGCTGGAGGAACTCGGCGCCGAATGACGGTGGGAGTCGGACTCCTGCGAGCGGAGGGCCCGCCTGCGTCGGCCCTCCGCCTGGAGTGTGTACGAGTTCGGCCTGGGCCGAAGAACGGGCTCAGCGCCCGGCGGTGCTGTTGAATTTCGCGGTAGCCCAGAAGTAGCCGAGCAGCGCGAGAGCCAGGCACCAGACCACGGCGAGCCAGCCGTTGTGGCCGATGCCGGCGCCTAGCAGGAGTCCGCGCAGGGTTTCGATGGCTGGTGTGAAGGGCTGGTACTCGGCGATCGGCCGGAACCAGCCCGGCATCGCGTCGACCGGCACGAAGGTGCTGGAGATGAGCGGCAGGAAGATCAGCGGCACGGCGTTGTTGCTGGCGGCCTCGGCGTTGGGGCTGACCAGGCCCATGCCGACGGCGATCCAGGTGAGGGCCGTGGCGAACAGGACGAGCAGTCCGAACGCCGCGAACCACTCCAGAGCAGTGGCGTCGGTGGAGCGGAAGCCGATCGCCACACCGACGGCACCCACGAAGACCACGCTGATGACCGACTGGAGGACGCTGCCGATGACGTGCCCGATGAGCACCGAGCCGCGGTGGATCGCCATGGTGCGGAAGCGGGCGATGATGCCCTCGGTCATGTCGTTGGAGACGGAGACCGCGGTGCCGATCGTGGTGGAGCCTATGGTCATCAGCAGCAGGCCCGGGACGAGGTAGGCGATGTACGCGGAGCGGTCCGGTCCGCCGCCGCCGATGCCCGCGCTCATGGTGTCGCCGAAGACGTAGACGAACAGCAGCAACAGCATGATCGGTGTGAGCAGCAGGTTCAGGGTGAGGGACGGATAGCGCCGGGCGTGCAGCAGGTTGCGGCGCAGCATGGTGGAGCAGTCGCGTGCGGCGAGGGAGAACCGGGTCGCCGGGTGGGCGGGGGCCTGGGGTGTGCTCATCGGGTGTTCTCCTTGGGCTGGTCGGGGATGCCGGTGTTGCCGGTGAGGGCGAAGAAGACGTCGTCGAGGTCGGGGGTGTGCACGGTCAGCTCGTCGGCCTCGATGCCGGCCGAGTCCAGCCGGTCGAGCAGGGAGCGCAGTTCGCGCTGGCTGCCGTCGCCGGCGATGCGCAGCGCGAGGGCCTTGTCGTCCCGGGTGGCCTCGTGCAGGGCGGAGGCGGCGTTCGTGTATGCGGCCGGGTCGGTGAAGCGGAGCCGGATGTGGCCGCCGGGGATGAGGCGCTTCAGTTCCTCCGCGGTGCCCTCGGCCGCGATCCGGCCGTCGTTCAGCACCGCGATGCGGTCGGCGAGTTCGTCGGCCTCCTCCAGGTACTGGGTGGTGAGGAAGACGGTGACGCCGGCGCCGGTGACGAGGTCGCGGACGATCTGCCACATGGTGTGGCGGGCGCGCGGGTCGAGGCCGGTGGTCGGCTCGTCGAGGAAGACGATCCGCGGGCTGCCGACCAGGGTCATCGCGATGTCGAGGCGGCGCTTCATGCCGCCGGAGTAGGTGGCGGCGGGCTTCCCCGCCGCCCCGGTCAGCTCGAAGCGCTCCAGCAGCTCGGCGCTCTCCCGCCGCCCCTCGCGCCGGGAGAGGTGGTGCAGGTCCGCCATCAGGAGCATGTTCTCCTCACCGGTGATCAGCCCGTCCACGGCGGAGAACTGCCCGGTGACACCGATCGCGGCGCGCACGGCCTGCGGATCGGCGGCGAGGTCGTGACCCGCGACCTGGGCCTGCCCGCCGTCGGCGGAGACGAGCGTGGACAGGATCTGCACGGTGGTGGTCTTGCCGGCACCGTTCGGGCCGAGCAACGCGAACACGGACCCGGCCGGGATGCGCAGATCGATGCTGTCGAGGACGGTCTTGTCGCCGTACGACTTGCGCAGTCCGACGGCGGAAATGGCGACCGAAGACGAACGACCGTCGGCTCGCCTGGGCGTGGGCATGACAGATGAAGGCATGAGGCCCTCCATTCGAAGGCTGATGCGGGTGGGGGACGGAGCGGTTTGGGGATGTGCCGATCAGGCTTTGGCGCGACGGACGTCGATGTTGCCCCAGTTGGTCCGCGCGCGGACCTTGACGGAATCCTCGGTCTCCTCCGGGGCCTCGGACTCGGTGAGCGAGTTGCGCACCTGGCCGCGGTTGGAACTGACGTCGAGCCAGGCGGCGGTGCCCTCGCGGATGCCGACCTCGATGGAGCCGTTGGAGGTCTCCAACTGCACTTCGCCACGGACGACTTCGGCGATGCGAAGGGAGCCGTTGGTCATGGTGCCGGTGACCGACGCCTCGGCGCACGTGATGTCCATGGCGCCATTGGCGCCGTTCACCCGCAGCTCACCGGTCACGGTGCCGACGGTCGTGGTGCCGTGCGAGTTCTTCAGGACGGCGGGGCCGTCGACGTGGCCAACGCGCACGTTGCCGGTGCTGGTGGTGATCTCGGCCGGCCCCTCGACCCGGTCCACGGTGATCGAGCCGTGCGACGCGGTCAGCTTCAGCGGGCCGGTGATGTCGAGGCGGACGTCGCCGGCCGAGGTCTTCGCCCGGACGTCCCCGAGTCGGCCCTCGCCGATCACACTGGCCCCGGCGCCCGTCATGTCGATGCGCGAGCCCGTGGGCAGTTCCACCGTCACGTCGACGGCGCCGCCGCGCCCGAGCAGGTTGGCCTTGGGCGTGGTGACGGTCAGGACGCCACTCGCGTAGGCGACTTCGGTCTGCTCGGCCGCACGCACGTCCAGGTCCTTCTTCGGGGCGCGGGGACGCACCTCGACGACGGTGTCGGGGCGGTCGCCCGCGGTGAACTGAATGGAACCGGCGTACACGTAGGCGGTGACCGAGATCGGTTCGGGGGTGTCGAAAGAAGGCATGGTTGTCCCGTCCTCTTGAGTCCTTGGGACGTCCCCGCTGGTGGGACGTGGTGTGAGTGCGCTGCTTCTTTTTCTCTGGGGGACGCTCCGGGGGACGCGGGCGCGGCTAGCGCACCCACCCCGTGAAGCTCTGTCCGATGTTCTGGGACTTCTCCGCGGTACGCGGTCGTGCGCCGCCGTCGACCGCAGCCGACACGGCCCGCACCAGCCACGCGTTGACCGACAGACCCTCGCGGCTCGCGGCCTCCTCGGCCCGCGCCTTGAGGTGCGCCGGCAGACGCAGGTTGACGCGGGCGGTGCCACCCTCGTCACCATCGGCGGGAGACGGGGGCTTGAGCAGTTCAACGGGCTCGGCCGGTTCCGCGGGGGCGCTGCGATACGCGGGCGGCAGCGTCACCACGAAATCGGGGTCCAGCCCGCGCAGCCGTACGTCGACAGAGCCGGGGGCGAGTTCGCGGGTGATCTCGTCCATGGCGACGGAGAGCACATTGAGCATGGTGAGACGGGTCGCCGACTCCAGAGGTGCGGTGAGCCGTTCGGCCAGCTCGCGGGCTTCTTCGCCGCCGGCGTCGGCGGCCACCGCAAGTTCACGGCGGAGAGTGTCGACATACGGAGTGAGGTCCATGGCGCCATGATGGCATCATCGTGGCGCCAAATGCAAGCCCAAGTGGCACCTCACGCTGTGGCACCAACGTGACCCACGGCGGCATCAGGCCCACGCGCGCATCCTGGGGGCTCCGGAATGGCGCCACGTGGCACCAGATGGCACCACTCGACGCCACGCGACACCACAAAAGGGCGACCTTCGGACTCACCCACCCCTCCTCCGAGCAATGGTCCAACCGGGAACCGTGTCGCGATATAGCGCTAGTCTTCTCCTCGCGCCGCCGGCGTCGCACGGGGACCTTCGACAGGACCAGGACGGATGCATGTCAGGAGAGATTTCGCCCACCGGGAAGCGCTCCGACCTCGGCTCGTCGCCCGAGCTGCGGGCCTCTCACGCGGACCGGGACCGGGTGGTGGATGTGCTGCGCATCGCGGCGGGGGACGGTCTGCTGAGCGCGGACGAGTTGGACGAGCGCCTGGAAACCGCCCTGTCCGCGCGGACTCTGAGCGAACTGGCCGTGCTCACCGCCGACCTGCCGGTCCTGACGACCGCCGCGGACGGTACGGCGGCAGAGGTCAAGGACGTCGTCCGGATCGAGCAGGTGTTCAGCGGGGCGGTCGAGCGGACGGGCCGCTGGGTACTGCCGCGGAGGCTGGAGCTCGCGGTCACCTGGTGCGACGTGACGCTCGACTTCACCGAGGCCGTGATCACGCAGGACACCCTCAGGATCGACGTGGCCATGGCGGGGAAGAGCCTGACGCTGATCACGCGACCGGGCGTCGAGGTCGATGTCGACGGGCTGACCCTGGTCCACTGCAAACTCACACATCGCCGCATGCGGGCGCCCTCGGACACACCGACGACGCTGCGCGTGGAGCTGGTCGGCCAGAAGGCCCACGGCAAAGTGACGGTACGGCCTCCACGTCGGACGTTCGGGCAGTGGCTGCTGCGCAAGCCCGCGTCCTGAAGACCGCCGCGCAGAACTGGGCGACGGTGAAGGCGCGTCTATCGCCCAAGTGGGGTAGGCGACAGGACAGAAGCCCGCACACCTGTCACACCGGCTTGCCCGGCCGCCATAGGACTGGGTGGGGAAGCTCCTCGGCATCGTTCACCTCGCGGTCGTACCCGGCGAGGCGTTCAACGCGCCCGGGCGCATCCGTGTGTGCTCGTACGAGCCGGCCGTGCACCACATGGAGGCAGTCCGATGAGCCTTGCCGGAAGCTCGAACGCTTCACGCTCCCCCTCACCGTCGGTGCGACCTGCGTTGAAGTGTCCGGTCTCCATCCCGTTCCTCGTCTCCGTCGCCGAGCAGGTGCTCAAGGCGCGGCAGATCGACCGGTTCCACATCGTCGGACACTCGATGGGCGGCCTCACCGCGCTCCTGCTCGCCGACGGCGACCTGCACACGACAGCCCCGGTCGACGAGGGCGCCGGCCGGGGCTGGTGGTGCGGTGTGGTCGTGAAGGGCGGTCGCCTACGCGGCGAAAGGCTCCATGAGGCTTCAGCCGAACGATCGTCCTCATGGGCAATAGGTGAGGCCCGGGGACACTGTCCCCTTCACAACCACACCCCTTACAACCACCCACACCCACCGCACATTCCCGCCCCGACGGGCAACAGGGCAGCCGACGGCCGTCACGAGGCGCGGCGGAGCCGCACGGTGATCGGCTGCCATCCGCGTGGGACCGCGGAGGGGCCGCGGTCAGAGTCCCTGGGTGAGGAAGGCGGCATCGGGGACCTGGACGGTGTCGGGGGCAGTGCGGGGGAGGATGCCGAGGATCTGGGCGACGACGTACTGCGCCGACATCATGGCTCCCTCCTGCCAGCCGGGCAGCGGGGACGCCTGGTCGCCGACGACGTAGAAGCGGCCGTCGCCCTCGGGCTGGAGGAGCTGCTTGTAGGCGACCTGGTGGGCGGGGTCGGACGGGTCCCAGTCGGCCCAGCCGCCGAGCTGGTGGGGCACTTTGTGCCAGGCGATGGTGACGCCCAGGTCCTGGGGCACGGTGGTCTTCTCCAGGAACTCCTTGTGCAGTTGCGCCGCTCCGTCCCGGGCCAGGGTCAGGCGGTCGGCCGGCGCGCGCTTGCCCATGTCCTCGGCGTTCTCGCCGAAGTTGTACGCCCCGGTGAGGGTGCCGGTCTCGGAGAAGTAGTCGTTGGACGGGTACCAGAACTGGGTGATGGGGTGGTCGGTCCAGCTGATGCCGCCGTAGATCTGGTTGTGGTCGTCCTCCCAGAACCGCCGGTTGGCCTGCCAGCCGACCTTGCAGGTCGGCGCGAAGCCGACCGCCCGCACGGCGTTCCTGAACTCCGGGGAGAAGCCGGTCAGGGTGAGCTGCTGGAGGACGGGCAGCGGGATGTTGCTCACGCAGTAGTCGGCCCTCGTCGTCACGTCCTGGCCGCCGGAACGGTAGGTGACGCGGACGCCGTCACCCGCCAGGTCGATCGAGGTGGCCTCTGCCTGGAGTTCGACGGTCACCTCGTACTCGGAGGTGATCCGTTCGGTGAGGGCGTGGACGATCTTGTCCATGCCGCCGACCGGCTGGAACATCGTGGCCTGCCAGAGGTAGTCCACCGGCTGGTAGAAGCGGTGCTTCCAGAACTCCGAGGCGACCAGGTCGGCCAGGCTCAGCGGGGACGCGGGCGTGGGGAAGTCATGGACGTCGAGGGGCTCGGTGTAACCGGAGCGGGTGGAGCCGTGGTACTCGCCCTCCTCGTCCAGGTCGCCGAACCTGCGCAGCAGGTCCCGCAGCAGCACGGTGAACTCGTCGCGGCCGGTCAGGGTGGCCGAAAGGAGCGCGGCGAGGTGGCCGCGGGTGTCGTTGGCGACACGGCGGTTGCGCCACGGACGGCCGGGCGGGGTGTGTCCCGCGCGGTGCATGACGTTCGCCGTGGTCTCCATGATGTACGGCTCCAGTGCCACCCCGAGGTCGGCGCAGTAGTTCAGGACCCGGCGGTGGTGGTATGGGATGCGACCGGGGCCGAGATTGAGGTACAGGTCCTGGTCGAAGGCGCAGGTGTGGGTGAGTACCGGGGCGTTGCCCTCGCCGTCGAGTTCGTACAGCTTGTCGCCCTTGCGGGCGGTGCGGTTGCGGCCGCCGGTGCGGGGCTGGGGTTCCAGGACCGTGCAACGGTAGCCGAGTCTGCCCAGTTCATAGGCGGCGGTCAGGCCGCCGACCCCCGCGCCCAGGATCAGCACGGACGGCTGCTCGCCGGCTGCGGCACGCGGTGCGGCGGCGAAGTCCGGCGCGGCGCCCTCGCCGGAACTCAGCGGGCCGCCGAGGCCGGACATCGCCTGGTAGAGCGACTGCGCGGAGGGGGACGGGGTGGTGGATATGCGTGTGCTCATGGCTCACCTCTCGGGTCGGACGGGAGGGTGCGGCACCCGGCCCGTTTGTACGGGCGTGCGGTGACGAAGCCCGGCGGCCCCATGTGGCCGCGGGACAGCCCCGAGCGGCATGGAGCCAGCTCTTGGGCGGGCCGTACGAGTTCCGTATACGGTCGGCGCAACGTGGCCGTCCTGAGTCGCGATGGGCGGACGCCGACCGTCCGGGCGAGCGCACGCCGACCGGAAGTCGACTCCAGGTCGGCATGCGCCCACGCCAAGGCGGTCGGCGTCGGATCACCTTCCGAAAGCCCCCGGCCGAGGAGGCCGCGGCGCCGCACCACGCCGGGCCAGGTGGCTAGCGGAGTTCGACGTCGGAGACACTGACGAAGAACTCGCCCTTGGACCCGGGGCCGGCGTCGCCGCCGCCCCAGATGTTGACAATGGCGTGCCGTCCCCGCCGATTGGCCAGCGCCTCGGTGGTGTACCGCAGTTGCTCGTCAGCGTGCGTGCCGCCGCCGTGGTGCTCGACCATGAAGGGAGTCGGCTCCAGCGCGTCCCAGGAGATGCGCTGAGCCGGGTCCCAGCCTTCCTTGGTGATGAACCACTGGTGGGTCCACTTCGGACCCATGTGGTTCTGCGTGTAGCGGTAGGTGAAGGTGTGCCGGCCGTCGACGGCCTCCAGTGTGGTGACCGGCCAGTCGCCGTGACCGTCCGCGCCGGCCAGGTCAAGGCCCTGGAAGGCGGGGTTGGCGGCCGACGCCACATCCGCGTCGCGGAAGAACTTCCGGTACTCCAGGTACCCGCGGCCGTCGTTCCACGGCGGATCGTCGGCCGTGCCGACCGGCACGACTTCCTGCCAGGTGGTGGAGGTGTTCCGACTGCGCGCTTCCCGGCAGATCGGCGCATCGTCCAGGTCGCGGATCGTCCGGATCGCGCGGCTGACCGGCACCTCCAGGCTCCCGTGCCGCTCCCGGCCGCTCTCCCCGCCCGCTCCGCGTTCCTCGGTGCTCGCGGGGATGAACGCGTTGTAGGGCTTGGAGGAGGCCGTGTCGACGGTGAGCTCGTCCGTGAACGGCCCCCACGGACCGTCGGCGTGCCGGGCCCGGATCTTCACCCGGTACTCGTCGGCCGGGGTCTCGCCCAGGCACACCCAGTGCCGGTTCGCCGCCTGCCAGTGCGGCCAGTACACCGCCCAGTACACGTCCACCGTCTGCGCCGGCCGTCCGTTCAGCCACACCTCGTAGTGGTGTGGGTAGGGCGGCTGCCCGTTGTTCCAGTCGGGCGGTTGCGTGTTGCCCTGGTCGGGGCCGTTCTGGCCGATCCGCCAGTTGAGGGAGATGCCCTCAAGCTTGATGTCACCGTCGTCGCGGTAGGTCGCCTCCGCGCGCAAGTCTTCCGGTTGGGGCTGCATCCAGGTGCTCCTCGAGTCACACACAATGGGTGGCCCAGTGCGAAACAACCGCACCGGACCACCCGAAATGTCACTACTAACTGTATTTGCGCATACGCGTACCGCAACTGCGGTGTGTCCGGGGTGACGGCCCCCGCGGCGTTGCCGCTCTCGGTCTGCCGTCGTTGTCACGGGAGCCGGGAGGTCTTCTCCGGGCGGGCGGAGACGACGTAGTTCATGGCCGCCCTGTCCCCGGACACTGGCGGATGCGTTCGCCAACAAAGGGATGCCATCCGCTTCCCGCACTTGCCCGACGTCTTTCCACTGGCCCTGCCAACCGTGGACAGACGCAGCGGCGAACGGGGCGCAGGGCGGTTCAGTTGGCGTCTGCGATCAGCTTCTTCGAGAGCGTCCACAGGCGCCGGGCATTGTCCGGGTCGACCGCGTAGCGGGCCACGCCCTGCAATGGGGCGCCCCGGTGGTCCAGAACCTCGGCCTCGTTGCAGTCGCCGAAGTAGCGCCCGCCGATACCCTCCAGCAGGGGCGAGGTGGCGACGAGGACCGAAGTGGCGGCGCCCTGCTCGACCGTCTTGAGGAACTCGGGTGAGACCCTGCCGCTGCCGCGACCGCCCTCGGTGTGGCGCTGAAGGTTGGTGTGGATGGCGCCGGGCATCACGGCGTTGGCAGTGATGTTGTCCTCGGCCCAGCGGCGGGTCGCCTCCACGGCGAAGAGGACGTTGGCGGTCTTGGACTGGCCGTAGGCAAGCCACGGGTCGTAGCGGCGGAAGGCGAAGTGGACGTCGTCCCAAACGATCGGAGACAGCTGGTGGGCGGTGGAGCTGACGGCGACGATGCGGGCGGCGCCGTCAGCGGCGAGCGCATCGTGCAGGCCAGTGGCGAGAGCGAAGTGGCCGAGGTGGTTGGTGGCGAACTGACACTCCCAGCCCTGCTCGGTGTACTGCTCGGGGCAGGCCATGACGCCCGCGTTGTTCACCAGGATGTGCAGCGGGCCCTGCCAGGTCGCAGTGAAGGCGGCGATGGACCCAAGGTCGGCCAGGTCAAGGTGGGCGACGTGCAACTCCTGGTTTCCGGTCCCCTCGGCAATGCCCTTGGCTACATGCTCTCCCGCCGTCACGTCGCGCACGGCCAGGCTGACGGCGGCTCCCGTTCCGGCCAGCACGCGAGCCGTTTCCGCACCGAGGCCGGACGAGGCTCCGGTGACGATCGCACGGCGGCCAGTGAGATCGACGCCCTGCGCCACTTCTGTGGCTGTGCTGGAAAAGCCGTAGGGCGTGGTGACAGTCATGATTGAACTCCCTGTACAACAAGGCGGGACTGACCGCGCTGCGGGTGTTCTGCGCGGTCTCGCAAAGCATCGCGAACAGCACGGCTGCTTTGGCCTGACCGGCAAACTGGCACCAACTTGTGCACCGCTCCCCCAGATGCAGATTTCCGCCAGATGCTGGACCAAAATGTCCCGCGCCTGCTGCGGACTCAACCGCGCCTGCCGGGCCAGCAGTTGCACCACCATCCCGTCCAACAGGGCACCCAGCCGCGCCATTTCCACCGCGCGTGTGTGCCCCGTGCCGAGCCCGCCCAGCTCCTCCAGCGCGGCCACGGCGCTCTCCACCGCACCGTGGACCAGCTCGTCGACCTCGGTGCGGCGCTGCGCGGCAGAGGCGTCGCGGTGCGCGAGCGTCACCAACGCAAACCAGGATTCGGCTTCCAGTCGGCGCTCCTCGGTGGCTTCGAGCCGCGTCCGGCGTTGCCGGTCGCGTTCCACGCGGTCATCGAGCTGCCGCAGCGGGAGATGGGCGTCGTCGGCCGCCTGCTGCAACTCAGCTACTGAGATGGCACCGGTTCCGTCCGTGATGTGTACTCAGCCGTAACCCGGACTCGCAGTTCTCAGTCCCAGGGTGTGGCATCTGGTCGGGTCGGTGGCGCAGGGGATCGCGGTGCTGTGGGTGAGGATCTCCCAGGCGAACCCAACGATGCCGGCCTGGAGACGGGACTCCACGTCGAGTTTGGCGAGTATTTGGGCGACATGGGCCTTGGTGGTGCGCTCGGTGATGACCAGCTGGGTCGCGATGGCCCGGTTCGACGCCCCCTCCGCCAGCTTCCGGAAGACGTCGAGTTCACGCTCGGATAACAGCGGCACTCGTGTCAGAGCGGCGTCCCAGACGTGGTGGTGGACCAGGGCCGCCTGCTGGCCGGCGACGAGGTGGTGGGACGTTGTCAAGGGTTCTGCGGGGCGCATGACGGTTCCTCGGTGTCCTCTGGCTGATGGGCGGTCGTCTCATGGGGTGAGTCTGCGCGCGCCGACGCGTGCGGGCCTCGCCGGTGAGGCCCGCAGGGTGAGTGGAAGGGCAGGTCGTCCAGCCGGTCGGCCGCGGCGCATGGGGGTGGCGAACGGTGCGTCATTCGTTCCGGGAAACGAATGAGGGCAGGCTTCGGGGCACGTCAGGCAGTCAATTCTCGGCCAGTCGAATTGTGCTGCGAAGCGTGTGGATTTCGACTGCTTCCGGTGGCGTACTTGGAGTCGGCTCGACCGGCCTCGGCCCAACCCGCCGATTCGCCTCGCTCCGGGTGGCTCGATATGGGCGCAGCAAATGCGCGGAATTTCGTCCGCGACCTACCGGAGCATCCTCGAAATTCTGGGCGGTCGCCAAGGCGCAGGGCCGACATCGACGCCGAAAAGGAATTCCGGGCGGCCGTGGGGAGGATGGCGGGTCGAACGCCCGTCGTGATCGGGTCGCACGACGGGAGCCCTGCGGTGCAAGCAACGGAAGGAGTCCGACTCCCCCACCCACGATGGTTCCCCCCGAGCATCTCGATGGAACGGCATCCCGAACGAAATCCGAGCAATGCGTACACGGGTGGCCGACCTTGGAGGTCGTTGCCTTACGTTAAGTTACTCGGTCGCTACCGATTGAGCAATGCCAGATCCAATATCTGAGATGAGTGGCTGCATTTCGCTATGAGGCTTGAATTCTCGGGCGATGCATCACCCAGTGAAATGAGCGAGAGCGCCCGGAGAGGTGCCTCCGGGCGCTCCTCGGGTGTGTTCGGATGACGTCACGGAACGCCGGCGAGTCGCAGGAGCGCCGCCGTCCCGGCAGCCGCGAGGACGACGACGAGAAAGGGGGCCCTGAGCCAGGCGAGCACTCCGCCGACCAGTACCCCGAGCGCCCGGGCCGCGCCGGCGAAACCGTCGCCCTCGGTGAGCGCCGCCGTGGCCGTCAGTGCGGCCAGCAGCACGACCGCCGAGACCTCCAGCAGCTTCTCGACCTGCTTCGGGAAGGTGACCTTCGCCCGCAGGGCGGGACCGGAGAGGCGCAGCAGAAAGGTCCCGGCCGCCAGGGCGAGCATCGTCGCCAGAGCCGGCAGCAGGGGAAAGGGATTGCTCATCGCGCTGCTCCTTCGAGGTTCTTCATCCGGAACAGCGGCAGCGCGGCCAGCGCGGCCAGAACCGGCAGTCCGGCCGGCAGGAAGGCGGTGAGGGCCAGCGCGATCGCCGAGCCGGCCAGCGCGGTCCGCCGCAGTGCCCGGTCCTTCGTCGCGGGCAGGATCAGGGCCAGGATCACCGCGGGGAACATCGCGTCCAGGCCGAGGGCGTCGGTGTCCCGGATGACGCTGCCGAGCAGCGCGCCGAGCGCGGCGCCGACGGGCCAGCAGGCCAGGATGCCGAGGCCACAGGCCCAGTACGCGGCCCGCTTGCGGGCGAGCCCCTCCTGGGCGATGGCGAAGACGACCGTCTCGTCGTTCATCAGGTGCGTGCCGAGCACCCCGCGCCAGCCCCGCCCGAGCACATCGGGCACCGCCAGACCGAACGGCAGGTGGCGGGTGTTGACCAGCAGACCCGCCAGCAGCGCGGCGATCGGGCTTCCCCCGGCGGCGATGATCCCGACGAAGAGGAACTCGGACGACGCCGCCAGGACGAGCGCGCCCATGAGCACCGGGAACCACCAGGGGAAACCCGAGGTGACCGCGATGGCCCCGTACGACAGACCGATGGCCCCCACGGCCAGGCAGACGAGCGCGATGTCCCGCAATGGCCCCTTGCCCAGTGTTTCCCATAACGTACGCATGGCGTTTATAGTGAACACCCTGGAGGGTGTTCGTCAAGGCGAACGATTGACCATTGGAGCGAACACGCGTGTCCGACGTCGACCCCACTCTCAAGCCGCCCCTGGCAGTGATCGCCGCCTCCCTGCGGGCGGAACGGGTCAGGGCGGGGCTCTCTCTCACCGAGGTCGCCCGACGCGCCGGGCTCGCCAAGTCCACGCTCTCGCAACTGGAGTCCGGCACCGGCAATCCCAGCCTGGAGACGCTGTGGGCGCTGTGCGTGGCCCTGGAGATCCCCTTCTCCCGACTGCTGGCCGCCTCCCGTCCCCCTGTCCAGGTGATCCGCGCCGGCGAGGGACCGGCCATCGGTTCGGCGCAGAGCGACTACCGGGCCACCCTGCTGGCCGCCTCTCCCCCGGGGGCGCGGCGGGACGTCTACAGCATCGCGGCCGAGCCGGGTCCGCAGCGCCTTTCCGCCCCGCACATGCCCGGCGTCGTGGAGCATGTCGTGATCGGCGCCGGCCGGGCCCTGGTGGGCACCGCCGACGAACCGGTGGAACTGCACCCGGGCGACTACATCAGCTACCCGGCCGACGTCCCGCACGTCTTCCGGGCGCTGGAGCCCGGCACGCGCGCGGTACTCGTCTCGGAGCACTCCTGAGCACGCGCGCCGGCCCGGCTCCAGTGCCCCATGCCCCGGCTTCAGTGCCCCATGCCCCAGCCGCCGTCCACCGGCAGGACGGTCCCGGTGATGTAGGCGGCTTCCTCGGAGGCGAGGAACCGGATCGCAGCCGCCACCTCCGTCGGCTCCGCGCTGCGCCCCAGCGGTACCTTGCTCAACACGGCCGTACGCTGCTTCCCGTCGAGCGCCTTGGTCATGTCCGTGTCGACCATGCCCGGCGCCACCACGTTGCAGGTGACCCCCCGTGAGCCCAGCTCGCGGGCGACGGACCGGGCGAAGCCGACCAGACTCGCCTTCGACGCCGCGTAGTTGGTCTGCCCGGCCGCGCCCAACAGGCCGACCGTCGAGGAGATCAGGACGATCCGTCCCCGCCGTGCGTCGACCATCTCCTCGGCGGCCCGTTTGACCACCCGGAAGACGCCCGTCACATTGGTGTCCATCACGTCCGTGAAGTCCTTCTCGGTCATCCGCAGCAGCAGCCGGTCCCGGGTGATGCCGGCGTTGGCCACCAGTACCTCCACCGGGCCGTGTGCCGCCTCCACCTCCTTGAACGCCCGCTCCACCTGCGCGGAGTCGGTGACGTCGCAGGTGACGGCGAGGCAGCCGAGGTCGGTCGCGGCCCGCGGCGGTTCACCCGTGCGGTAGGTCAGCGCGACCTTGTCGCCGGCCTGCGCGAAGGCACGCGCCACGGCGAGGCCGATCCCCCGGTTCCCTCCGGTCACGAGGACCGAACGGCTCATGTCTTCCACGCACCCTTCTGCACCTTTGGTTGGCCCGCACCCGGCGGACGCCGGTCAGGCGATCTTGTGGACCCAGCCGAACGGGTCAGGTCGCGAACCGTCCTGGATCCCCGTCAGCTCGGCGCGCAGCCGCTCGGTGACCGGGCCGGGCGTGCCGCCGCCGATCGTCCAGTCCCCGTCCGCACTCCGGACGCAGCCGACCGGGGTGATCATCGACGAGGTGCCGCAGGAGAACACCTCGGTCAGCGCCCCCGACTCCGCGTCGGCCCGCCACTGCTCCACACTGATCCGCTTCTCCTCGGCCTGGTGGCCGAGCTCGGCCACCAGGGTCAGCACCGAGTCCCGGGTGACGCCCGCCAGCAGCGTCCCGGACAGCTCCGGCGTCACCAGCCGGTCGCCGTGGACGAAGAAGAGGTTGCTGGTGCCCATCTCGTCCACCCAGCGGCGTTCCGCCGCGTCCAGCCAGACCACCTGGTCGCAGCCCATCTCCTTGGCCTGCGCCTGCGCGACCAGCGTTCCCGCGTAGTTGCCGCCGCACTTGGCCTCGCCGGTGCCGCCGGGGGCCGCCCGGGTGTAGTCCTGGGAGAGCCACACGGTGAGCGGTTTCGCCCCGGCCGTGAAGTACGAGGCCGCGGGCGAGGCGATCACCATGAACCGGTAGGCGGAGGAAGGGCCGTAGAAGCCGATGGTGGGCTGGGTGGCGATCATGAAAGGGCGTAGGTAGAGGCTGTGCCCGGGCCGGTCCGGGACCCAGTCGCGGTCGGCACCGACCAGCAGCTCGAGAGCCTCGACGAAGGTCTCCTCGGGCAGCTGCGGCATCGCCATTCGCGCGCACGAGCGGTTCAACCGGGCCGCGTTGGCGTACGGGCGGAAGGTCACCACCGTGCCGTCCTGGCGCCGGTATGCCTTCATGCCCTCGAAGACCTCCTGGCCGTAGTGGAACACCTGGGCCGACGGGTCGAGCACCAGCGGCCCATACGGGTGCAGCCGGGCGTTGTGCCAGCCACGGTCCCGTTCCCAGTCGATGCTGATCATGTGGTCGGTGAACACCTCGCCGAAGGCGGGTGACTCCATCATTGCCGCCCGCTCGGCGGCCGGCCGGCGGCCGGCGGTCTCGGTGGTGAAGGTGATCGTCATGGGTGCGCTCCGGGGCAAGAGATCTCAGGTCACAGGGGGATGTTGGCGTGTTTGCGGGACGGCTGGTCCGCGTGCTTGCTCCGCAGCATCCGGAAGGCGCGAATGAGCAGCGCCCGGGTCTCGACGGGGTCGATCACGTCGTCGACGAGGCCGCGCTCCGCCGCGTAGTAGGGGTGCATCAGCTCGGACCGGTACTCCTTGACCAGTTGAGCCCGCAGGGCGTCCGGGGCGTCGGCATCGGCGATCCGCTTGCGGAAGATGACGTTCGCGGCGCCCTCGGCGCCCATCACCGCGATCTCGTTGGTCGGCCAGGCGTAGGAGAGGTCAGCGCCGATCGAGCGGGAGTCCATGACGATGTACGCGCCGCCGTACGCCTTGCGCAGGATCAACTGGACCCGCGCCACCGTGGCCTCGCAGTAGGCGTACAGCAGCTTGGCCCCGTGGCGGATCACCCCGTCGTGCTCCTGGTCCACCCCGGGCAGGAAGCCCGGCACGTCCACCAGCGACAGCAGAGGAATGTTGAAGGCGTCGCACGTCCGCACGAACCGGGCGGCCTTCTCGCTGGCCTTGATGTCGAGCACCCCGGCCAGAGCAAGCGGCTGGTTGGCGACGATGCCCACCACCAGGCCGCCGAGCCGGGCCAGCCCGCACACGACGTTGCGTGCCCACCCCTCGTGGACCTCCAGGAAGTCGCCGTGGTCGACGATCTCCTCGATCACCCGGCGTATGTCGTACGGCAGCCGGCCCTCGGCCGGAACCAGGTCGAGAAGGGCGTCGTTGCGCCGGTCGTCCGGGTCGACGCACGGGACGGGCGGCGGGTTCTGCCGGTTGTTGGACGGCAGCAGGGACAGCAGGTACCGGACCTCGCCCAGGCAGGTCCACTCGTCCTCGTACACGAAATGCGCGACACCCGACAGCTCCGCGTGGACATCGGCGCCCCCGAGCTTCTCCTGGCTGACGTCCTCGCCGGTGACGGCCTTCACCACGTCGGGTCCGGTGATGAACATCTGCGAGGTGCCGCGGACCATGAACACGAAGTCGGTCAGGGCTGGGGAGTAAGCCGAGCCGCCCGCGCACGGGCCCAGGATCACCGAGATCTGCGGGATCACCCCCGAGGCCCGCACATTGCGGCGGAAGATGCCGCCGTAGCCGGCCAGGGCCGAGACGCCCTCCTGGATGCGTGCCCCGGCACCGTCGTTGAGCGAGACGAGGGGAGCACCGGCCGCGATGGCCATGTCCATGACTTTCTGAATCTTCTCCGCGTGCGCCTCGCCCAGCGCCCCGCCGAAGATCCGGAAGTCGTGCGCGTACACGAACACGGTGCGGCCCTCGACCGTCCCCCAGCCCGCGACCACGCCGTCCGTGTGCGGTCTGCGGTCCTCGATGCCGAAGCCGACCGCCCGGTGCCGGCGCAACTGCTCGATCTCGTTGAACGACCCCGCGTCCAGCAACACGTCGATCCGTTCGCGGGCGGTCAGTTTGCCCTTGGCGTGCTGGGCCCGGGTCGCGCGCTCGCTCGGACCGCCGCGCGCTTGTTCCCTGGTCGCGTGCAGGTCGGCCACCCGCGCCCCGATGCCGGTGCGCGTGGCCGAAGACTGGTCCGTGAGTCCCTGCTGGACGGTCATCCGTTCCCTCTCCTTCCGGGATCCACGCGCCCACAGGCGCCGTGGTCGGCCGGACCGTGGTGGTGCGGACCGCGCCGGGGCCGACGCCCGGTCACGACCGGGTCCGTACGGGCGAGGCAGGCAGGACGGGGGCGGCCGCGACCGTCGGGGCCTCCGCCCCGGCGTCGCCCAGTACCACCGCCCGGCACCACTGCCGCTGTGCGCCCAGCCCCGACACCTCCGCCTCCACCACATCACCGGCCCGCAGGTACGGCTGGTCGGGGCGGCCCAGCGCGACACCGCCGGGCGTCCCGGTCAGCACCACGTCACCGGGGTGCAGCACCATGCACTGGCTCAGGTACCAGAGCAGGTGGGACACCTCGAAGACCATGTCCGCGGTGGACCCGTCCTGCATCATCCGGCCGTTGACCCGGCAGGTCAGCCGCAGTCGGCCGGGGTCGCCCACCTCGTCCGGGGTCACCAGGTACGGGCCCAGCGGACTGAACGACTCGAAGGACTTGCCCTTCACCCACTGCCCGCCGCGTTCCAGGAGCCAGCTCCGCTCCGACACGTCGTTGCCGGTGGCGTACCCCGCGACATGACGCAGCGCGGAGGCGGGGTCCGGCAGGTACTGCGCGCGCCGACCGATCACCACGGCCAGCTCGACCTCCCAGTCCGTCTTGTCACCGCCCGGCGGCAGCAGCAGGTCGTCGTACGGGCCGACCAGCGTGGTCGGCGCCTTGCTGGCCACGATCGGCTCGTCGGGCAGCGCCAGGCCCGCCTCTGCGGCGTGCGCCCGGTAGTTGAGCCCGATCGACAGCAGATGCCCGCCCGGCCGGACGGGCGGGCCGACCCGCCCGGCGAGCGGGTCGACCGTCGGCAGCCCGGTGGCCTCCCGTGCCAGCCGCGCCGCCGTCTCCTGCAGCGCGTCGGGGTCCAGGGCCGCACCCGTCCAGTCCGGCACCCACGAGGACAGGTCCCGCACCACGCCGCCGGGGCCCACCGCGCAGGGCCGCTCACCACCCGGCGGTCCGATCCGCAGCAGCCGCATCTCAGTCGGCCGCCTGTGTCTCGAGGTATTTCTCGAAGAAGCGGCTCTCTTCGTCGGTCAGCCGCCGGGGCCGCCCGGCCCCGTAGTCGAACGGCGCCATCACGGTCGAGGCGGTGGCATACACGGTGTCGCCGTCGCGGACCACGTAGTCGATGGCCACCGTCGCCGACTGGAGGTCGGAGACCCACATCTCGATCCCCACCGGTTCGTGCCGGTGGACCAGTTGGCGCCGGTAGCGGATCCGGTGCTCCACCACCACCGACCCGTCCTTGAAGAAGGCGTCGCCGTCGTTCGGCGCCATCCGGAAGATGAAGTCGACCCGCGCCTCCTCCAGGTAACGCAGATACGAGACATTGTTGACGATGCCGTAGACGTCCATGTCCGACCAGCGGATCGGGCAGAAGTAGTTGTGCCTCGCCATGGCGCTCAGCTCCCCTCGGCGACCGCGCCGGCGGCCGGTCCGAAGGCGCCGGTGCGCTGCTGGAAGGCACTCACGTAGTCGTCAGCGGCGATCGGCGCCCGCAGCAGTTCCGGGGAGAGGTTGAAGCCGCCGATCAGGACGTCGGTGTACGGGTGGAGCCGCGCGCACAGCGTGTCCGCCTCCCGGGGCAGCCGCTCCACCTGCTCGGCGGTCAGCACACCGCGCGCCAGGTACCAGCCGGCGTCCCGGCGTACCTCGCTCAGCCCGTACAGCGCGGCCAGCAGGCCGAGCGCCGTCCGCGCCGACTCGTCCTCCAGCGTGCCGACCGCGGCGGCGAAGCACTCCAGCGCGGTCCGTACACCCCGGGCCCGGGCCATCTCCAGGCCGGTGTTGATGGCGCCGTTCCAGGCCTCGAAGTACGTCCGATCGCCGGTGTCGTCCGCCATGGCCGCAGCGGCCTCGCGGAGCAGCTCCGCCTCTCGGTGCCTCACCGCCGCCACCAGGAACGCGAGGTCCTCCAGGTCCCGTCCCGCCGGGTCGGGGGCCGGGTCCGGCTCGGCGCCGTCGCCGTACTGCGCGATGATCTGCCCCGCAGTGGTAGCCAGCAGCACCTGGTTGTCGCCCTCCGCGGTGACCAGGCCCTGAAGCAACGACCCGTAGTCCGCGATCCGGTTCGCGCTGAAGATGCCCTGCGCACCGCAGCGCTCACGGCAGGTGGCGACGACGTCGGTCATCTCCCAGGTGGACAGTGCCTTGGTGATCGACACCAGATGGTTCAGCTCGGCGGGGACGGCATCCCGCGGCGCCGCCGTGAACTCCCGCTTGGCACGGTTGAGCAGCAGCGTCATCGCGTACGTCCGGGACAACGCGGTGTACAGCGCGAGCTGGTGGCTGCGGTACTCGATGATCGGCAGGTCGTTGCGGCCGGGCGCGTTGGTGAGCCGCTGCGCCGCGAACCGCAGCGCGATGTACACGCTCGCCCGGCCCGCACCCGTCGCCGCGCTGGACACACACAGCCGGCCGGGCAGAATGCGGTTCATCGCGCGCAGGAACCGCTTGCGCCGATTGCCGGACGCCGGGCGAAACACGCCGTCGTCGTCGAAGCCGCCCATGTCACCGTGGAGCAGCTGGCGACGCGGGACGCGCACGTGGTCGAACCAGGTGAGGCCGTTGTCGAGGCCCTGCACCGGCTTCTCCGGGCACGGCGCGGCGTGCACCCCCTCGCACAACTGCCTCCCGTCGCTGATCCGGACGAGGAACGGGTACACACCGTGGTCCTTGCCGTCCGCCTTCAGCCGGGCCATCACCACGGCCAGCTTGGGGACGTCCTGGAACCCGCTGTAGGACATGTACTTCTGCGCGAGGGCGTCGGGCGTGTTCAGGACGAACGTCTCGGTGGCGGGGTCGTAGACCGCCTCGGTGCGCAGAGCGGCCACGTTGTTGCCGTAGCCCAACTCGGTGGCCATGTACGGGCTGAAGGAGTCCAGCCGGTCCAGTTCGTCGAACAGGTCCTTCAGGTCCTCCCGGTCGCCGTGCTCCACGACGGTGCCGAGGGCCAGGTTGTAGTGCACCATCAGCAGCGAGAACGTGGAGACGTCCACCAGCGACGGCCACTCGGCCAGCGCGAACAGCCGCCACGGATCGGCCAGGATCTCCTGCGGACGTTCCAGTCCGGCGTGCACGGCTCGTGACCGTTCGTAGGCCAGCTTCCCGGCCTCGGTCATGTTCAGCCCTTCGCGGGAGTCGAAGACGGGGTCCAGCAGCAGCTCGTGCAGGTCCTGGTGCGTCTGCTCGTACCTGCCGTCGAAGAGCAGCCGGGACAGTTCGGCGGAGGCCGACGAGGTCATGTGTGGGTCCTTTCCCGCGGCTGTGACTCCCGCGGTGGGGTTGTGAGGGGACCGGCGGAGGGGGCAGCCGCGATCAGGCGGAGCTCAGGAAAGGGTCAGGCCGAGGCGATCAGCAGGGCCGCGTTCTGGCCGCCGAAGCCGAACGAGTTGCTCAAGGCCACGTCGACGCGGGCGTGGCGCGCCGCGCCGTGCACCACGTCCACCTCCACCCGCGGATCGACCTCGGCGGTGCCCGCCGACGGCGGGATCACACCGTGGTGCACGGTGAGCGCCGCGAACGCCGCCTCGATGGAACCGGCCGCGCCCAGCGGGTGCCCGGTGACGCCCTTGGTGGAGCTCACCTGCACGTCCGGGCCGGCCACCCGGTGGATCACCCCCGCCTCGATGACGTCGTTGAGCGGGGTCGAGGTGCCGTGCGCGTTGACATAGCCGATGTCCCGGCCGGTCAGCCCGGCGTCCGCGAGCGCCGCACGGACCGCCAGCTCGGCGCCCTTGCCCTTCGGGTGCGGGGACGTCACGTGATGCGCGTCCGCGGAGGCGCCGTACCCGATGACCCGGGCCACCGGCCGCACGCCCCGGGCCCGCGCGTGCTCCTCGGACTCCAGCACGACGACTCCGGCGCCCTCGCCGAGCACAAACCCGTCGCGGGCCGTGTCGAAGGGACGCGATGCGGTCCCCGGGTCGTCGAGCCGCCGTGACAGCGCCCGCATCCTCGCGAACGAGGACAGGTACAGCGGCGTGATCGGCGCCTCGGCACCACCGGCCACGACGATGTCGGCCAGCCCCGATCGGAGCAGCTCACGGCCCAGGCCGATCGCGCTGGCCCCGGCCGCGCACGCCGTGCAGGGGGCCGAGCACGGCCCGTTGGCCCCGATGTCGATCGCCACCTGGCCGGCGGCCATGTTGAGCAGTCCCATCGGGAGGGTCATGGCGGAGATCTCCTCCGGTCCCTCCTCCAGCAGTACGCGGTGCTGCGCCTCCAGCGTGGCGGTGCCGCCGGCGCCGGAGCCCAGGATCACCGCCACCCGTGAGCTGTCCGCCCACTCGCCCGGGACGAGCCCGGCCTGGTCCAGCGCCTCGCGCGTGGCGGCGACGGCGAACTGGGAGTAGCGGTCCCACTGCCAGGCGGTGCGCCCGAGAGCGGCCGGGGCGAAGTCGGGCACCCTGCACGCCATGGTCACCGGCAGGCCCTCCAGGTCGGCGTGGTGCGCCGCCGTCGGCCTGCCCTCGACCACGCGGTCCCAGCTCTCCTTGACGCCGATACCGGCGGGGGTCACCAGCCCGATGCCGGTGACGGCGGTCGCGTAGCCGGTCATCGGACCGCGGCGCCCCTCTTCTCGACCAGGGCGACGATGTCGGAGACCGAGGAGATCTCGGACAGCTCTTCGTCGCTGATCACGACGCCCAAGCGCTTCTTCAGGGCGGTGGCCAGTTCGAGCTGCGACAGGGAGTCGAGATCGAGGTCGTCGAAGGTGGCCTCGGGCACCACCGCCTCGGCGTCCAGATCGAAACGGGCGACGAAGACCTCGACGACGCGGTCGTAGGCGGAACTCATGATGTCTCCTCCTGGAAGGCTGCAGGGGTTCGTGAGGTGAAGAGGGAACGGGGGACGCGGAACCGAGAAGCCGTCAGTCGACGGACTCCGCCTGGATCTCCGGCCACACGACAGTGGTCGAGCCCCAGGACAGACCGGCCCCGAAGGCGGAGAGCAGCACCCGCTGGCCCGCCTTCAGGTCCCCGCGGGCGGCGTAGTCGTTCAGCAGCAGGGGCACGGACGCGGCCAGGGTGTTGCCGACCCTGTCGATGTTCACCGCGACCCGCTCCCCGGGAAGCTCCAGCTCCTCCGCGATCGCACGCACGATCCGGACGTTGGCCTGGTGGCCGACGAACCAGTCGACGTCCGCCGCGGACCAGCCGGCGCGTTTGAGGGCCGCCTGCGCCGACTGCGTCATCCGTTCGACGGCCTGCGTGTAGAGGGGACGCCCCTCCATCCGCAGGTACCAGTCACCCGTCGGCACCGTGGCGTGCCCCAGGCCGCCGTCGGTGGAACGCTGCCGGGAACCGCCCGCCGGAATGGCCAGCAGGTCGGCCAGCGCGCCGTCGCTGCCGAGGTCGAACGGGCCCAGCGCACCGGGCTCGTCCGGTTCGCCCCTGCGCAGGACGACCGCGCCCGCGCCGTCGCCGAAGATCGGCGCCGTGGACCGGTCCTCCGGGTCCACCAGCGTGGAGAACGCCTCCGACCCGATGAACAGCACGGTGTCGGCGGTGCCGGCGGCGATCAGGCCGGACGCGGTGGCGAGCCCGTACAGGAAGCCGCTGCACGCCGAGGTCAAGTCGAACGCGGCCAGCGGTCCCAGACCCAGCCGCGACGCCACCTCCGGCGCCACCGCCGGGCAGAGACGCTCGGGCGATGTGGTCGCCACGACCACGGCGTCCACCCCGGACACATCGGCCGACCGCAGGGCACGCTCACCTGCCGTCACGGCCATGCTCCCCGTCGACATGCCCTTGGAGACGAACCGCCGCTCCCGGATGCCCGTCCTGGTACGGATCCACTCGTCCGTGGTGTCCAGGGTGCGGGAGAGGTCGTCGTTCGTGACCGTCACGGGCGGGAGAAAGCCTCCGATTCCCATCAGCACTGCCGTCATCGACTCACCCTCCTGAGGACCGCGGACACGGCCTTGACCTGACGTCAAGCAAGGCTGGCCGAAGCCTCGACGGCCGGGCAATTGGCCGTTGGTACAGGTGCCACGGCCTGTACCAACGGCCAATTGAACGGCTGTCGCCCCGGGTGCCAACCTCGCCGGGGTGACCACGACACCGACTGATCTCGCAGGGCTCCTCCCGGCCGGACGGGTGATCACCGACCCGTCCAGGGTGGCGTCCTTCGCCCACGACGAAGCAGCGGGCGCGCCCTACGCGCTCCCGGCGGCGGTGGTGCAGCCCCACGGCACCGCCGAGGTGGCGGCCGTCGTGGCCTACTGCGCGGAGCACGGCGTGCCGGTCGTGGCCCGCGGGGCAGGCACCGGCCTGTCCGGCGGCGCCAACGCGGTCGAGGGCGCGGTGGTGGTGTCCTTCTCGGCGATGGACCGGGTCCTGCGCATCGACCCGGACGAACGGCTGGCCGTCGTACAGCCCGGCGTCGTCAACGAGGACCTGCGTGCCGCGTGTGCCGCCAAGGGCCTCTGGTACCCGCCGGATCCGGCCAGCGCCCCGTGGTCCACCATCGGCGGGAACGTTGCCACCAACGCGGGCGGACTGTGCTGCGTGAAGTACGGCGTCACCCGGGACTACGTGCTGGGCCTCGAGGTGGTCACCGGTCGCGGTGACGTGGTCCGGCTGGGGCGGCGCACCGCCAAGAGCTCGGCCGGTTTCGAACTCGCCGGTCTGCTGGTCGGTTCGGAGGGCACCTTGGGCCTGGTCACCGAGGTTACGGTGCGGCTGCGGGGCGAGCGCGCCCAGGAGCACACCGTCGTGGGCTACTTCGCCGACCTGCCGAGCGCCGGCCGGGCCGTCGCCCGGGTGGTGGCCTCCGGTGTGGTCCCGAGCGCCCTGGAACTCGTCGACCGTTTCTCCCTGCGCGCCGTCGACGAGTGGAAGAACATGGGCCTCACCGACGGCGGCGACGTGCTGTTGCTGGCCCGCTGCGATGCGCCCGGCGCGGTGGGCGCCCAGGAGGCGGACACCGTGCTGGCCTGCTTCGAGGCGGCCGACGCCACCTGGAGCGCGCGTTCCGGCGATCCGGCCGAGGCGGACGCCCTGTTCGCCGCCCGGCGCCTGGTCTACCCCGCGCTGGAACGCCTGGGCATGGTGCTCAGCGAGGACGTCTGCGTCCCCCGCAGTCTCCTGCCCGAGATGCTCGCCCGCATCGAGGACGTCGCCGCGCGGCACGGCGTGCACATCGCCACCCTGGCGCACGCCGGGGACGGCAACCTGCACCCGATGCTGGTCGTGCCGCGCGGCGACGAGCGGGAACTCGCCCGCTGCCGCGGGGTGTTCGAAGAGGTCGTCGACCAGGCGCTCGCGCTGGGAGGCACGGTCACCGGCGAGCACGGCGTGGGCCTGCTGAAGATGCGCGGCCTGACCGACGAACTGGGCTCGGCGGTACTGGACCTGCACCGTGGCATCAAGCGGGTGTGGGATCCGGCGGGCATCCTCAACCCGGGCAAGGTCTTCACCACCTGACGCCGGCGCCCTCGGCCTCGACGGACAGCGGCCGTCGGCGGCACGGGCCTCGACGGGAGCGGACGGCCGACGCGGCGGACATCCTGGCCGTGGTCAGTGATGGTCGCCGAGTCCGTCGGCCGGTATCCGGTCTGCCTCCTTGATACCGCTGGTCGGAGGCCTCTCCGTGACCACGTTCCATACCGTCTGGAACAGACACCCGGCCGTCACGTACCACCCGGGCAGGCCCAATGCCGCAGTTCGCGCCAGCACTTCCGTCAACACGTGGTTACGGGAGAGCACCGAACGCAGGGACTCAAGTTGTTGGTCAAGAGGGAGTCGGCTGATCGACGAGGCGTTCCCGATTTACGTCACGGGCCACCGGACGGTGTGTGGCAGGCCCGACAGTTCATTGGATCAGGTCGGTGTGCGGATGCTCGGGAGAGGTCGGGCAGACGTAGAGCTGCATATTGTCGGTGCGGCCCACTTCCACCTTCGTCGGCTGCACGGGGTCCTCGCCGGCCCAATGACCGGCGGCGTAGGCGGCGTCCTGGTCTTCGTACGGCGCCCAACCGCGTTGCAAACCACCGTCCCATTCGAAGGAGGCGATGGTCAGCAGCGGGATCATCCGAGCGTCGCAGACAGCGCAGTATCGGCGGTACGGGTCGGTGCGGCCCCATGGCGGCCAGCCCCCGACCTTCCAACCCGGAGCGTCAGCGAGAAGGCCGTCGTAGAACTCCGCCGGATAGTCCGCGTACGAGCTGTCCACTCCCACGTCGGCTGCCTGCCACCTGCTCCAGTCCCCCACCGCCAGCCGCATCTGCGGACTCAGATCGAGGCTGTTGGGGTATTCGGTGATTTCTTCCGGGGCCAGCAGACACGGCTCCGGCACATAGCCCGGGTAGTTCGCCTCATACGGTTCCGGTGGTGTGGCGAGGATGTCGACGACCGTGGCGGCGGACCGCCAGAACAGTGCGGTCGCGGGCTTGTACTCCGGCTCGTGGTCGTAGGGGCACCAGAGGACCTGGAGCAGATCGGCCTGGCCGGGCGGCCGCAACAGGGGTATGTCGCGCAGATACAGCTGGGCCACGGGCAACATCGGCACCGGGCACTCCGCGGGCCACGGAGGGCCGGCGTCGAGTCGCTCCCTGAGCATCGCGGCGTTGCGGTCCTTGATCGCCTCCTCCTCGGGTGTGAACGCGGGGCCATGGGGATCATGGTGCAGCCGGGCCAGCCTGCGCCTGTCGAGCCGCACTTGTGCCGGCGACCGGCGCAACCGACTGTCCGGGTGCGCGCCTTCGCAGTGCGGCCACGGCTCCGCGGCCGGCCACAGCAACGGTCCCCCGACCGAACTCTCCCCCGTCGAAGGCGACCCTGGACGAGGATGCAGCCGAATCGCGGGACGCGCCAGCGAAACCAGCTCAGGAAAGACCGCGGTCACGTCCACGGGCCGCGGCGGAGTCGTACGCACGAAAACCATGCCGGCGATCCTGCCACCAGCCACCGACAATCCCCTGCCGCCTCGATCGGCGACGTCCAGCCGCGGAGCGCTGCGTACAGAACGACCCGCCGAGTGTGCAACTCTGGCAGCAGTGGGACACGCGTGTGGAGGGCGGTGCGATGCGCGAGGCGTATCACGAGGAACTCGCATCCCTCAGGGACGGTCTCGTGGAGATGGCCAATCTGGTGGGTTCGGCCATGGGCCTGGCCACGACCGCGCTCCTGGACGCCGACCTCCCGCTCGCCGAGAGCGTGATCGCCGGGCAGGGGAAGACCGACCAGTTGCAGCGCGACCTGGAGGGCCGGGCAGTGGCGGTGCTGGCTCGGCAGCAGCCGGTGGCCACGGACCTGCGGGTCCTGGTCACCTCGCTGCGCATGACCGCTGACCTGGAGCGGTGCGGCGCCCTGGCCCAGCACGTGGCCAAGCTGGCCCGCATGCGCCACCCCCAGCGGGCGGTACCGCGCGACCTGCGCCGCACGATCCTGGAGATGGGCCAGCTCGCCCAACGCCTGATGGCACAGGCCGCCGAAGTCGTCGTCACGCAGGACGTCGATGCCGCTCTCCAGATGGAGGCGGACGACGACCGGATGGACGACCTGCACCGAACGCTCTTCCAGCACCTCATGGACGAGCGGTGGGAGCACGGTGTGGAGACCGCCGTGGACGTCACACTGGCCGGCCGCTACTACGAACGCTTCGCCGACCACGCCGTATCCATCGCCCAGCACGTCGTCTACCTCGTCACCGGCGAACACGCCGACCAGCCACCCACAAACACCGAATGAGCTGCGCCCCGCCGGACAGGGCACGGCGAGGGTGTTCCAGGTGCGGCATCGGACCATCGGCGGTAGAGATCGGCGGTGGCGAGGAGCGCCCGTGCGGCTTCGTGGCGGTCGTGGCCGCACAGCGTCGCCCGAAGGTCGCGCGCCTCTTCGGGCGCGATGGACTCCAGGTGGCGTACACCGCGGGGGTTCGCGCCCACCCGGCGGGCAGCCAGGGGGCCGAGTACCGTCTCGCGCAGGTAGGTGAGAGAGCTGATGGTCTCGAACAGCTCCCCGCGGCCGAGCTTCGTCGCGCCGTAGTGCACCCAGATCCAGAACCGGTCCTCGATCCACTGGAGGTCGAACGCCGGAGTGACCGGCGGCTGCTGGGCGAGGGCGCCGGCCAGGAGGCCGTCCCGGTCCCACAGGATCTCCGGGTCCTCGGTCCGCTCGGCGAAGTCGGATGCCCGGACGAACTTGAAGTCGACGTGCAGGAGAGGCGGCCCGACGAGCGTGATGATCACGCGCGGCTCACCGACATGCTCCCCGGTGAATCCGGCCACCAGGGAGGTCCAGGAGCCGACCAGCACGAGCCGTTCCCGCATGACCGCGTCGTACGCCTCGTCGTCGATGACCAGGATCAGGTCCACGTCCGAGTAGACGTCGGGGCGGCCTCCCACGATGGACCCGGTGATCGCCACGCCGGCCACACGCGCGTCCTGCCGGATCCGAGGGAGCACGTCGCCGAGGAACCGACTGTGCAAGGAGGGGACGTCCATCCGCTTTCCTCCGATCGGAGCACACGAACGATCCTTGGCGCGAGCCGGACCAACACCGGGCCGCCGAACACGACGTCGTTTCCTCGGTCGACGCCGGTCGCGGGTTCCGGTCAGGGATTTGTCCAGGCCCCGGGGTCCTCCGCCAGGCTGAGGACCTCGTCGGGCAGGCTGGCCGCGGCGACGTGGGCCAGGGTGACCTCGCCGAGGACCTTGCGGACGTTGGCGCGTACGGCGATCCACAGCGGCAGGAGGGACTCCGCGGGACCGCAGTAGGAGAGCTCGGGTGGGCGCACTCCCCGGACCGAGACCAGGGGGCCGTCCGCCACGCGGATCACGTCCGCGATGGCGATCGAGTCCGCCGGGCGGGCGAGCCGGTAGCCGCCGTTGCCGCCCCGCTGACTGACCACGAGACCGCCCCGGCGCAGGTCGCCGAGGATGCCCTCCAGGAACTTGTGCGGGATGCCCTGTGCGGAGGCGATCGCCTCCGCCTTGAGCGAGGCGTCGTCACCCGCGGCGGCCAGCTCCAGTGCCGCCCGCACCGCATAGTCCGCCCGCGCCGAGATCCGCATGCCGCGATTATCCACCACTGCCGTGTCCACCTGTCACCGGCTGCCCCGTCATGCGGGGAGGCTGAACGGCGGGTGCGCACCGTTGAGGAAGTAGTCCCCGACGTCACGCAGCCGGTGGGCGACCGGTTCCCGCAGGGTGTGTGTGCGGGCGTTGCGCCAGAAGCGGTCGAAGGCGTGCCGCGCAGAGGCGGCGTCGGCGCCGATGACGTCCAGGGCACGGGTGGTGATCTCCTGCGCGGCGCGCGAGGCGGCGGTCTCGGCCGCGCTCGCGAGGACGGCGATCTCCGCGCACTCCTCGTCGTCCAGGTCCTCTCCCTGTGCAAGGCCGTGCATCAGGGCGTCCACCGCCTGGTCGGCGAGGGCGGACGCGGCACGTGCGACGACGGTGAGTTCGCCGTAGACGGTGAGCGCGTACGGATCATGTGGCGGGGTGTCCGGCCAAGGCTGGGGCGAGAAGGGCTGCCAGGGAGCCCTCGTGCCCCTCACGTGTTCACGGACCTCGGCCAGCAGTCCCTCTGCCACGCCGAGACAGAACTGGACGGAGACCAGGCGCGCGGTCGGCGCGGCCAGGGTGGCGAAGGGTGACAGGACGCCTTCGTCCGGCGAGAGGGAGCCCAGCACGTCGTCGGCCGCGACCGGGACGGAGTCGAACTCCACGCCGCCGCCGGCCGCCAGCCGCTGGCCGAAGGTGTCCCCGCCGCTGCCGCTCACGACGCCCGAGCATGCGGGGTCGACCAGGACGGCCAGCGGCTCACCGGTGCCGTACTCGGCGGCTCGGACCACCAGCCGGTCGGCGACCCCGACCCCGGTGGCGTACCTCTGGTAGCCGTTCAGCAGATGGCCGCCCGGCGTGGGGGCCAGGACGAGCGGCGGTTCGTGTGAGCCGAGACCGCCTCCCCAGCACCACTTTCCGGCCGTCGATTCCCGCTCGATGCCGGCGGCGCGGACGGGACCGGCGAAGAACCGGGGGCTGGAAGAGAGGAAGTAGTGACTGCCCAGCAGATGGCCGACGGCGCCGTCGGCCGCGGCGACGGTCCGGACGACGGCGTAGGCGGTGCGCCAGTCGGCGTTCCCCCCACCGTGCTCGGCCGGCGCCAGCAGTGCCAGCAGCCCCGACTCGCGCAGCCGATCGACCTCGTCCAGCGGTGTCTTCCCGGCCTGCTCGCGCTCGGCCGCGTCCGTGGCCAGGTCGTCCGCGATCTCACGGGATACGCGCAGCCAGTCGACCTGTCCGGTTCCCGCGTCGGTCGTCTCGTCCGCCGTCACCGTCATGTCCGCACCCGCTTCGTGCGACCGCGGCAGTCGCCGCAGCGCGGCGCTGTGGTCATGGCGTCTTCCTTCAGGGGCCCGAGGGTGACGCGGTACAGGGTGCGGCGGCGTGGGAGTCGGCGGTGCACGGTGACGCGTCGGATTCATCATCCTGACTCTCCTCTTCGCCCGCCGTCAACGCTTTCCTAGTAATTCGATAGGAAAACTAGGGTTGTTGGTGCACGGTCGGCGGGGCGCTCCTGAACGTCGGCTCGGCTGGAAGGAGTTGCCTCGTCGACGCCATGGTCGGTCACCCGGCCTGGCGAGCCGATGAACTGCGGGGTGGGATCGGGACCGGGTCGAGGACGCCGAGGGGGATGTCAGGCATGGGCCGAGTCCTGGGTGAGCGGTGACGCCGGAAGGACGGGTCCCCACACGAACGGCGGGTCCGGGATCTCTCGGCGCAGCACGGGGGCGACCTCGGACTGGAACAGTTCGAGGGAGGCACGGTGCCGGGACTCCGTCAGCCCGCTCGCGTCGGCGTGCAGGTGGAGCACGGTGTGCCCGAACTGTTCGTGGTAGCGGTGCACCTTGTCGATGACCTGCTGCGGGCTGCCGATCAGAGCGGAGCTGCGTTCGGCGAAGTCCTCCAGGGTCTCGAAGACGACCGGCAGGTCGGCCTTCTTGAAGAGGGCCAGGTTGGACTCGAAGACGGGCCGGTACTCGGCCAGTGCCTCCTGCGAGGTGGGGGCGACGCAGATGCCCGCGGTGCCGGCCCCGACGGTGATCCGCGCCGGGTCATGGCCGTGGTGTTCCCAGCGTTCGCGGTAGTGGCGGATCAACTCGGCATACGGCTCGATAGGATTGGTGACGTTCGCCGAGAACAGTGGATCGCCGTGGCGGGCGGCCAGGTCGACCGACTCCTTGCTGGTGGCGCTGCCGTGCCAGACCCGGATCGGCCTCTGGTACGGCCGCGGCCACACCTCGGCATCGGTCAGTGGGGGACGGAAACGGGTGTCGGCGGTGACCTTGTCCTGGCGCCAGATCTTCCGGAAGACGTCGTAGCTCTCGGCGTTGCGGTCCCACTGGTCCTCGGGGGTGACGTGGAACAGGTCGCGCTGGGCGGCGCCGTTGCCCTTGCCGATGATCAGGTCGAGGCGCCCGTCGGACAGATGGTCGAGGGTGGCGTAGTCCTCGTACGCCCGGACCGGGTCCAGGAGGCTGAGTGTCGTGACGGCCGTGAACAGACGGATCCGCTTCGTGAGGGCGGCCACGTGGCTGAGGACGACGGTCGGTGAGGAGGAGATGAACGGCCGCTCGTGCCGCTCCCCCACGCCGAAGCCGTCGAAGCCCAGTTCCTCGGCCAACAGGGCGTTGTCGAGTACCTCGCGGAAGCGGTCGTGGGTCGATTTCTGTATCCCGGTGAAGGGGTCCGGGCGGTGCACGACGAGTGTGATGGCGAGGAATTTCATGACGCGGCCCGCTCGTCGCCCCGCGGGTCGTCGGGGTGGGCGCCCGGCGTGTGGGGGGCGAGCGCCTTGGGCAGGGGTGCGGGGGAAGCGGGCGAAGATGAGGCCATGGACGAGCGCCTTCCTGGGTTCCAGGTGGACCGGACGAGGGAGAAGGCCGTACGGCTGCGCAGGGTGAAGCCGATCGACTCGTACAGCCGGATCGCGTTCGTGTTCGTGGCCGCGGCGTGCAGGAAGGGGTGTTCGCCGCGCTCCTTGATGCCGGCGGCGACCGCGCGGACCAGACGGGTGGCCAGGCCCCGGCCGCGGTGGCCGGGGTCGGTGCACACGGCGCTGATCTCCGTCCAGCCGGGCGGGTGCAGCCGTTCACCGGCCAGGGCGATCAGCCGGCCGCGGTGGCGGATGCCGAGGTAGGTGCCCATCTCCACGGTGCGCGGCAGATAGGGGCCCGGCTCGGTGCGGGCGATCAGGCCGAGGATCTCGGGCACGTCGTCGGGGCCGAGCCGTACGGCTTCGGGGTCGGGCTCCGCGCGCAGTCCGGTGTCCACGAGTTGGACGCCCTGGCCGGTGCGCACGACCTCCCATCCCTCCGGTGCCTCGGTCACGCCCCGCACCGAGGCGGTGCCGCCCTGGCCGACGAGCGTGGCCAGGTCGGCCCAGGCGCGCGGGTCGTTCCCGTCGGAGACGGCGTGGAAGGGGGCCACGTCCTGGTGGTAGCGGGCTGCGTGGCCGACGCGTTCGGCGAAGTGGGCATGGGGGCCGGTGAGCGCGGCCCAGGCGGGGTTGTCCAGGATGTACGAGGAGCTGGCGTCGAGGTCGGTGACGGACATGGTGTGGCGGTCTCCGGGGTGCGGCTCGGGGTGTCCGGCGCGGGGACCCCACTGTGGTGCGGTGGTGGAGTCCCGGCGCCGATGGGTCAGGAGTTGTCGAGCGGCAGGCCGGGCGGGTTGATCTCGGACTTGGTGACGGCCTCGTTGGAGAGGTCGTAGGTCTTGAGCCACTCGGCGTACTGGCCGTTCTCGATCAGGTGGTTGATGGCGTCGGCAAGCGGCTTGGCCAGGCCGCTGTCCTTCTTCGCGGTGGCCGCGATCAGTCCCTGCAGGCTCGCGCCGGCGCCCGAGTAGGTGCCGGCGGTGCGGGTGGCGTTGGGTGTGTTCGCGACCTGGCGGTTGTGGTAGGCGATGCCCGGGTTGGGGCCGAAGTAGGCGTCGATCTTGCCGCTGGAGAGGGCCAGGTAGACGCTGTTGTTGTCCTGGAAGTACTTGACGGTGAGCTTCTTGCCCTCCTTGGCCAGCTTCGCCTTCCACTCCAGGAGGATCTTCTCCTGGTTGGTGCCGGAGCTCACGGAGACCGTCTTGCCGGCGAGGTTCTCGTAGTCGCCGTCGAAGTTCCAGGTGCTCTTCTTCGGCACGGTGAAGGCGAGGTTGTCCTGTCGGTAGGAGGCGAACTCGTACTTCTTCTTGCGTTCCTCGGTGTCGGTGACGTTGGAGAAGGCCACGTCGACCTTGCCGCTGTCGATGCCGACGAAGAGGTTCTCCCACGTGGAGTTCTTCACCTCGGGCTTGAGGCCGAGGACCGTGGCGACCAGGCGGCCGAGGTCGGGTTCGGCTCCGGTGAGGGTCTTCTGGTCGCTGCCCACGTAGGCCAGCGGCGGGAATCCGGCCGGCAGGGCGCCGATGCCGATCTCCAGCTTGCCGCTCTTCCTGAGGGCGGCCGGCAGTTGGGCGCTGATGGACTTGGCCTCGGAGACCTTGATGGTGGTCTGTCTGGCGGCGCCGTTGGAGACCTGGCCGATGACGACCTCGCCGGACTTGGCGGCGGTGTCGGTGGAGGTGGCCGCGTCGCTGTCGCCACCGCAGGCGGCGAGCCCGGTGGCCAGGGAGGCGACGGCGGTCGCCGCGGTGATGCCGCGTATCAGGCTGCGTCGGGTGAAGTGGGTGGACATGACCATTCCTTGTCGACCATTCCTTGTCGCTGGAGGTGATGAGGGTGGGCGGGGGGAGTCGAGGGGCGCGGCGGGTCAGAGGACCTTGCCGAGGAAGTCCCTGGTGCGCTCGCGCTGGGGCTTGTCGAGGACCTCGGAGGGGGGACCCTGCTCGATGATCTTGCCGCCGTCGATGAAGACGACCCGGTCGACGATCTCGCGGGCGAAGCCGATCTCGTGGGTGACGATGACGAGGGTGGTGCCGCCGGTCGCCAGATCCTTGATGACGGCGAGGACTTCGCCGACCAGTTCCGGGTCCAGGGCGGAGGTGGGCTCGTCGAAGAGGATGACGCCGGGGCGCAGGGCGAGAGCGCGGGCTATGGCGACCCGCTGCTGCTGGCCGCCGGACAGCTGCCGGGGGTAGGAGCCGGCCTTTTCGGCGAGGCCGACCCGGCCGAGCAGGTCGCGGGCGAGACCCTGGGCTTCGGGTTTGCCCAGCCTGCCGGTGGCGACCGGGGCGGCGGCCACGTTGTCCAGGACGGTCAGGTGCGGGAAGAGGTTGAAGTTCTGGAAGACGAAGCCGATCCGCCCGCGCTGGGCGAGGATGGCCCGCTCACTCAGCTCCTTGAGCCGCTCGCCCTGTCTCCTCACGCCGATCAGTTCGCCGTTGACGCTGACGTGGCCGATGTCGGGCTTCTCCAGGTGGTTGATCACCCGCAGCAGCGTGGACTTGCCGGAGCCTGAGGGGCCGAGGATCACGGTGACCTCGCCGGGCCGGACGGTCAGGTCGACGCCGTCCAGTACCCGGTGGGTGCCGTACCATTTGTGCACGTTGTGGACCTCGATGGTGGCGGCTTCGACGCCCGTCAGCGCTTCGAGCGTGTCGGCGGTCATACGGCGGCCTCCCGGCGAATGCGGGCCCGCAGGTCGGTGAGACCGGTGCGGAGCCTCCGCAGCGGTGTCGGCGGCAGGCTGCGGGTGGCACCGCGGGCGTAGTGCCGTTCGACGTAGAACTGGACGACGGAGACGACGCTGGTCAGGATCAGGTACCAGACGGTGGCGACGAGCAGCAGCGGCACGATGTCGCCCGGGTAGGTGGAGCCCATGGTCTGCACGGAGCCGAACAGGTCGAGCAGCGAGACGTAGAAGACCAGCGAGGTGCCCTTGACCAGGCCGATGAGCTGGTTGACGTAGTTCGGGACGATCGAGCGCAGTGCCTGCGGGAAGACGATCTTCCGGAACTGGTAGCCCTTGGGAAGGCCGAGTGCGGCGGCGGCCTCGTGCTGGCCCTGGTCGACGGAGAGGATGCCGCCGCGGACGACCTCTGCCGCGTAGGCCGCCTCGTTGAGGCTGAGGCCGATCACGGCGATGACCATGTCGGTGGCGAGCTTGGACTCGTCGAAGGAGAAGAAGGCGGGGCCGAAGGGCACACCGACGCTGAGCGTCTGGTACAGGGCGCTGAAGTTGTAGAGGAAGATCAGCACCACGATGAGCGGAATGGAGCGCAGCGCCCAGACGTAGGTCCAGCTGACCGCGCGCAGCACCGGGCTCCTCGAGAGCCGGGCCAGGGCGAGCACGATACCGCCGAGGAGACCCAACACCGCGCTGCAGGCGGCGACTTCGACGGTGATCAGCAGGCCGTCGAGGATGGTGGGGCGCAGGAACCAGTAGCTCCAGCGGCCCCACTGGTAGAAGGGGTTGGAGACCAGTCCGTGCACGAACTGGGCGACCAGGACCAGGACGACCGCGGTGGCGATCCAGCGTCCTGGCCGTCTCAGCGGCAGAACTCGCTGAGCGGTGAGGGTCTTTGACGTCTCGTCGGTGGCAGGCGCGTCGGGGAGGGTGACGGTGGCGCCAGGGGGTTCGCTCATGGTGGGCTCCGGCTGGGTGGGAACCCCGGAAGCGCGGTGGCATGCGGGGGCGCACACGACGGCGAGGTACCGGGGGCGGTGAGGACAACGGCACACCGCACGGGCGGTGTTCGTCAGGGACTGCGGGGGCTGCGGTGAGGTGTCAGCCCCGACAGCGGGCGCGGCCCGGTGCGGTACACAGTGCGCTGTTCACGCGGAGCAGATCGACGGCGCGATCGGCGACGAGGAGGTTCGGGTACGGCTGTACGCAGCCCTGGGAACGGCCTGCGGCCGTCCTGGGAGCTGCGTACATGGCGTCACCGTCACTGTTCCGGCCCTGGGGGCCTCGCGCTTACCGAAACGTCATCCGGTCCGGTCGTCACCTGGGGCACCCCACCGCGGTGCGAGGGTTGCCGGTCAGCCAGCCAGGGCTTGTCGCTGACGCTCATGACCGTTCTGGCGGTAGTCAAGACAATCGGCAGAACGGATGTCAACGCCGGTCCACTTGGTGGAACGGCTAATGGGTCGAGTGTGCCGCCCAGTCGAGGATCTGGACGGCTGCTCCGGCGGCCTCCAGGCCGTGGCAGCGGGCGTGGTGACGGCGTTCGATGCCGTCGAGGTCGAGGTGGGTGCCGAAGCAGGGGTGGGCGGCGAGGCGACGGGCGTAGGCCCACAGGGTCGGGTGGTCGGCGATGCGCTGGACGGCGGAGGCGTCGAGGTGGTTGCGGTGCACGGTGTCCAGCTGGACCAGGGCGACCCACAACTCGACGTCGGCGGCGGTGATTTCGTCGCGGATCACATACGTGCGTCCTTCGAGCCAGCGTTCCAGGGCGCCGAGCGTCTCCAACAGCGTGGTCAGTGCCGTGTCGCGTTCCGCCGGGTCGCCACCGGCCGATCCGGCGCGCTGCGCGGCCTGTTCGATGCCCTGTGCGCACATGCGCTCGACCGCCTCGATCTCCGACTCGGCGCCGCACGGGTAGAGCGAGAGACGGTCACCGCCGAACCGGCGGTCGAGGTCACGCATGATGTCCGGGGCGTGGGTGCTGACGATCCGTCCGGACCAGTCGTCGCTGAGCACCGGAGCGACGGCGGGACCGGAGTAGCGGTGGGCACTGGCCTCGTACAGCGGCCGCAGGGCCGAGTGGCCGCCCTCGGGACAGTCGGGGACGGCCGGCAGGAAGGTGGCCGGACAGATGGCGTCCAGGCCGAGCAGGCCGTGGGTGACGGCGATGCGCAGGCCGTCGGGACAGGCGGTCGTGAGGTGGAGGCGGTAACGGCCCGGAACGGCGTAGTGGCCGCTGCGCGCGTCCCTGCCGATCCTGCCCCGGAAGGCGGGTGCGGGCCGGTCGGAGGCGTGGGTGGCCAGCGGTGTGACGGTCATGACTCTCCCCGGGAGCGGGCGCGGACGTACGCGCGGCGGAAGCGACGTCGGGCGAGGGATCGGGGCCCGTCCGCGCGCCGGACACACGGGCCCCCGGCGAAGGGTCCTGCCGGCACGGGACGGGCGAGGCTCAGCCCTGGGACCTGATCGCGCTGCAGACACGCAGCAGATCGATGTGACGGCGGGAGGTCAGAAGAGGCGAACGGAGCACGCGGACAGTGACCGGCTCCAGGCGCCTCATGTTTCCCTACCTATTCACTAGGATTCCTTCAGCGAGTGTCGATCCGACCGGCACCGGCGTCAAGGGGGCCGTCCCGGATCGCGGACACTCCGATGGACGGCGCGCCGCTCGGCACGGTCGCCCGGTGCGCTGCGGCACCGCGTGGTGTGCCCGCGCCAGTGGGTGGGACGCGCCCGCGCGCATTGCCGACCTTGACATTCGCAGGGGCGGTCGACGTACGTTGAACGCGAAAGTCACTGACGGGTGGAGGCTTTGATGCACGTACTGGGCACGTCGCCGCGGGGTGCGTGCACTGGTGCGCGGCTGATCACCCGGCGGCACGTCGACTACTGCCGCACCTCCTCCGCCGTCTGTCCTTCCGTACACGCCTGACCCACGCCGGCCGTCCACCGGCCGTCCCGTCGTGGCCCCGTGGCCGCGAGTCACCGTGTTTCCCGGAAGGAACCCCATGTCCGGCCCCGCCCTGCACGTCGCCGTCGAGATCGACGGCGACGGCGCCCATCCCGCGGCCTGGCGCCGCGCCGCCCACTCCCCCGGTCAACTGCTCACCCCTCGCCGTGTGGCCCGGGTCGCCGCCATCGCCGAGCACGCCGGGTTCACCCTGATCACCCTGGACGACGGTGTGCTGCCGCCCGGCGCCGCACCGGATCACGTGGGCCGTATCGGCGCGGTCGAGCGGGCCGCCTTCGTCGCGGCCTCCACGAGCACCATCGGGATCGCTCCCGTCGTTCCGGTGACGTACGCCGAACCCTTCCACGTCTCCAGCCAGTTGGCGTCCCTTGACCACATCTCCGCCGGTCGCGCCGGGTGGGTGGTGACGGAGGAGGAGCGGCCCGAGGCGGCCCGTGCCTGGGGGCGGCCCCTGGTCCCCGACGCCGACGCGCGGGCCCGGGAGTCCCGGGACGGGGTGGAGGTGGCCCGCGCCCTGTGGGACTCGTGGGAGGACGACGCGGTCATCCGGTCCGTGGCCACCAGCCGCTACCTCGACCGCGAACGGCTGCACTACATCGACTTCACCGGCGACACGTACGCCGTCAAGGGACCGGCGATCGTGCCGCGCCCGCCGCAGGGGCAGCTCGTCGTCCTGGGCCGGCCCGACCGGGTTCCCGCCGCACAGCTCGACGTCGCCCTCGTCGAGGGCCACGACCTCGCATCGGTCGCCACGGCCGCCATCGGCGCCGGTACCCCACGTGTCTTCGCCGAGGTCGAGGTGGCGCTCGACACCCCGCGGGCCAGGGCCGCCGAACGCGTCGCCGACCTGGAACGCCACGCGCCGTGGAGGGACCAGGGAAGGCTCCGGCACATCGGTTCCGCGGACCAACTGATCGTCCTCCTCGCCGAGTTGAGCCGTCACGTCGACGGCGTACGGCTGCATCCGCTGGTGCTGGACGAGGACCTGCCCGTCCTCTCCGGTCTCATCCTGCCGGCACTGTCCGAACGGCGCCTCGTCGCCCGTCCGCTGCCCGGTACGTCCCTGCGCTCGACCCTGGGTCTGGAGCGCCCCGCCAATCGCTTCGCCACCGCCGCCCCGGCCGGCCAGGAGGACGTCCGATGACCCGTACCGATCCCCTCGACGTCCCCCGGCCGCACGCCCGACTCCACTTCGGGGTGTTCTTCCAGGGCGTCAACCACTGGACCGTCTGGTCCGCCCCGGAGAGCGGCTCCCAGATCGACCCCGCCTCCTTCCGCCGGGTCGCCCGGACTGCCGAACGCGGCCTGTTCGACGCGTTCTTCCTCGGCGAGGGACTGCGGCTGCGCGAGGTCGACGGCAGGATCCACGATCTCGACGTGGCCGGACGGCCGGACGCCATCACCCAGCTCGCGGCGCTCGCCGCGGTCACCCGCCGCATCGGCCTGGTCTCCACCTCCAACTCCACCTTCAACGAGCCGGCCGACCGGGCCCGCCGTCTCTCCGGCCTGGACCTGCTCTCCGAGGGCCGCGCCGGCTGGAACGTGGTGACCACGGACAACGCCTGGACCGGGGCCAACTTCCGTCGCGGCGGCTACCTCGACCACACCGACCGCTACCGGCGTGCCGAGGAGTTCCTCACCGTGGCCCGCGCCCTCTGGGACGGCTGGGAGGACGGAGCCGTCTCCGACTCCGCCGGCGCGCCCGCCTGGTCGTCGCCCGGGGCCGTGCGCCAAGTGCGCCACAAGGGACCGCAGTTCGACGTCGACCTCGCTCCGACGCTGCCGCGCAGCGCCCAAGGCCACCCCGTGATCTTCCAGGCCGGTGACTCCGGAGAGGGACGCGACTTCGCCGCCCGCAACGCCGACGTCATCTTCTCCGCGCACGGCAACGACTTCGACGACGCGCTGGCCTTCGCCGACGACATCCGGCGCCGACTGCGCGCGGTCGGGCGGCCCGACGACGATCTGCGGATCCTGCCCGGCACCGAGATCATCCTCGGCGCCACCGAGGAGGAGGCCCAGGAGAAGAAGCGCTGGGTCCGGCTCCAACAGGTCACCCCGGCCACGGCCCTGGGGATCGCCGGACTGCTGTGGGGCCTCGATCTGTCCGACCGCGACGCCGACGGGCCGCTGCCGAAGGAGGATCCGGTCGTCAGCGAGAACGACGGCTCCTTCGGCGCCCGGCGCACCGCCGATCCACGCGCCGTCGTGGCCGAATGGCGGGCGAAGGCGGAGGCGCACGGGTGGTCGCTGCGCGAGACCGTCATCGCACTCGGTCCGCAACGCGGGCACGTCGGCACCCCGTCCGGCCTGGCCGACAGGTTCGCCCACTTCGTACGGCACGGCGCGGTCGACGGCTTCAACGTCACGCCGTACCTCGTCCCCGACGGTCTCGACGACATCGTCGACCTGCTCGTCCCGGAACTGCAGGAACGCGGGATCTACCGCACCGACTACACCGGTACGACGCTCCGCGACCACCTCGGCCTGCGCGCACCCCTCACCCACCGGTCCGCACCGCCCCGACGGCAGGCGGGCTGAGCCCCCGGGCCGGCCCTCGTACACATGGCCCTCGTACACATGACTGACAAGAAGCTGTCACACGCGGACCGGAATGCGGGTGCGACCGACGCCCGTTCTGAACCGACATGACTATGGGAGTAGCACTCAACGCGTCCGAGGCTCCGAACCAGGTCGACACCACCGTGCAACTGGCCCAGGAAGCCGCGGAGTACGGCATCAGGTCGGCCTGGTTCGGGCAGACCTTCGGCGCGGATTCGCCCCAGCTCGCGGCGATCGTCGGGCGCGCGGTGCCCGGACTTCAGGTCGGCACCTCGGCGATCCCCGTCTTCGGCCGCCACCCGCTGCTGGTCTCCAGCCAGGCCCAGACCGCCCAGACCGCCACCCACGGTCGCTATCACCTCGGTCTGGCTCTGGGCACGAAATTGCTGACGGAGACCGGCTTCGGCCTGCCCTTCGAACGCCCCATCGCCCGGCTGCGCGAATTCCTCACCGCGCTGCGGCAGTTGACCGAGACCGGAACGGCCGACTTCCACGGCGAACTGCTCACGGCCACCACCCCGGTCCCGGCGCGGGTTCCGGGGGCGGAGGGCGGAGTCCCCCTGCTGGTCGCCGCGATGGGGCCGCAGTCGCTGCGGGTCAGCGGTGAACTGGCCGACGGGATCCTGCCCTATCTGGCGGGACCGCGCGCCCTGGCGGACCACATCGTGCCCGCCCTCACCGCCGCGGCCGAGGCCGCCGGCCGCCCCGCGCCCAGGATCGTGGCCCTGGTGCCGGCGTGGTCACGGACGACGTCGACGCGGTGCGGGCCAGGGCCACCGAGAACCTCGCGTTCTACGAACAGATCCCGTCCTACGCACGGGTCATCAACCTCTCCGGCGGCCGGCGGGCCGCCGACCTGGCCCTGATCGGCGACGAGGGAACCATCGAGGCCGAGGTCAGGCGCTACCGCGACGCCGGCACCACCGAGGTCGTGTTCACCGGCACCGAGATCGCGGGAGAAGCCGACCGCCGACGCACCTGGCGACTCCTCGGAGAACTGGCCGACTGAGCACACCCGTCGTCGGCCCGACAGCCCCCTCCCCCGGCACGAAGGAGACTCCCCATGACCACCGAGGCCACCGCAACGGACCTCCATGCCTTCACCGAGACCTGGCTGGACTGGTACCGCGCCCAGGAGGCCCGGCTCGCCGCCCCGCACGGATTCCTGGCGATCACCGGCCTGCACTGGCTCGACGACCGGCCGCAGCGCTTCCCGGACGCCCCCGGTGCGTGGCGCACCGGCCCCGAAGGCGTCGTCGTAGACCTGGACGAGGGCGAGGAACTGGTCGTCGACGGGACGCCTGTGCGCGGCGAGCACCGCTTCGGCGTGCTTCCCGAGCGCGGCGGCGTCGACGCCGTCTGGAAGGACGCCGTCATCGAGGTCGCCAAGCGCGGCGGCCAGGACATCGTGCGCCCGCGGCACCCGGACGCGCCGCTCCGCACGGCCTTCACCGGAACACCCGCCTACGCCCCCGATCCGCGCTGGGCGGTGACGGGCCGCTACGTCCCCTTCGACACTCCACGGCCGACCACCGTGGGCGCCGCGGTCGAGGGCCTCGAACATGTCTACGAGGCTCCGGGCCGGGTCGAGTTCGAGCTGGACGGGCGCCCGCTGTCGCTGACCGCGTTCCCCGGCCACGGTGAGGGCCGGCTGATGGTGCTGTTCACCGACGCGACCTCGGGGGTCACCACCTACGCCGCCAACCGGTCCCTGGCCCTGGAGCCGCCCGCCGCCGACGGCACGATCGCCCTCGACTTCAACCGCGCCACGAACCTGCCGTGCGCCTACACGGACCTGGCCACCTGCCCCCTGCCTCCGGCCGAGAACCGGCTGCCGGTGGCGATCACGGCCGGTCAGAAGATCCCCCGGGAGCGCGGCGGCTCCTGAACCGGACGCACACGCCGACGCGGCTCGATCGGATCTCCGGATCGCCATTGGCACCCGGCTGCCTCCGCTGCCCGGCAGTCAGCGGGGCGCCAATGGCTCGGCAAATGGCTCAGCACTGATTGAAGTTCGCGTACGTGTACGACAGCAGATGGTGGTCGTTGCCGACGTACATGCCCCACTGCCCACTCGTGTTCCGAGTGAACGTCACGTACCTGCCCGTCCTGTCGCTGCTGCTGCTCCCTCCCAGGGCGTGGCCGATGTAGGTGAGTGTGAGGTAGCCGGTGGTGCTGGGGCTTGGACCGGTGAGGTAGCGCGCCGCCGCGGTGAAGGTCTGTGGGCCGACCGCGCCATCGCTGGATACCCGGTGGTCGCGGCGGCGTTGCTGTGGGCGTGCGAGGACGTGGAGATCGGGCCCTCGTCAGCCCAATCGTTCGTCCAGTCTCCGCTTCCCGAGACGTACCCGCTGCTCGTGTCCGCCGACGCGGGCGTTGTCGAGATCGCGAGACCGCTGAACGCCGCGGTCACCACCGCAAGGGTGGCGAGCTTCCTCCTGAGACGCATGATTCCCCTCTCTTCGACCAGGGTGCCGCGTAAGCATCTGGTCAATTGCTCCCCATGTGTTGAGGTCGCCCGGTTGTGTTGAGGCAGCGTGGCCGGCTGGGCGTGGTGCGCCGGGAACCGGGGGCCTCGACGTGGTACGGCCCCAGCCAGCTTCTCGGAGCAACTGTGCCGATCGCCATACGTAACGGGCGTCTCGTGATGTCCCGGGACACCCCAGCCCGTGACGTGCGGCGATGTACGTACGGAGACGGCTTCTCGGGAAATCCCGCTGCGTCGTCCAGGCGGGTCGCGGAGCGGACCCGGTGTCCAGGAGGCTCATACTCAGGGGGATGTCATGAGATGGCGGGAACTGCCCGGGACCTTGGATCCCAATGGTCGGCAACTCGTGCAGGAGCTGCGGCGTTTGAAGGACCACAGCGGTCTCACGCTGCAGATGCTCCAGGCCAAGACGCCTTTCAGCGGTTCGTCGTGGGAACGGTACCTCAACGGCAAAGCGCTGCCGCCTGCGGCGGCGGTCGAGGCCCTGGCCGACCTGAGCGACGCCGACTCCTCACCGTTGCTGGCCCTTCGGGAAGCAGTACGGAGATCTGGCGCCGCGACGGAACGCCCTCATCGTGATCGTGTCCCGGAGACGGACCCCCGACAGATTCTCGCCCCCTCCGGTTCTCCCCCTGCCTCTTCCGTGGGTCCGGGTAAAGGCCGAGAGCACGACCAGGAGCAGGAGAGGGTGCACCGGGTGGCCCTGTCCCTCATCGGATGCGCCCTGCTGCTCTCCGCCGTCGCCTCCGGATGGCTGATCGCCGACCGCCCGAACGCCGGCCGTCCTCCGGGCGGTGCCACTGGAGTTGGCAGGTACGGCTGCGCCTACGTCCGGCACGGAGATCTGTTGCTCGCCGGCAACAGCACCACCGACTCCGCCCTCGTCGCGCTGAACAGCACGGGTCCCGACGTGGCGGAAGTCCAATGCCTCCTGCGCCGCCATCACCTGTCACCGGGCGACGTGGACGGCTACTTCGGCAAGAGGACGGAAGCACAGGTGAAGACGCTGCAACAACAGGACCGGGTGTCCCCCGACGGAATCGTCGGCGAGCGAACGTGGTCCTTGCTGCGCCACGTGAAGTGAGCGTCCACAGAGGCGAGAAGGGAAGGCCGAGCGATGAGGAACCTGCCCGCGAGACTCCGTTGGAGGACCTTGCCACAGACCTTGCCCGCCGCGTACCGGGATCTCGTCGGCGACCTGCGTCAGCTCAAGGACCGCAGCCGTCTGAGCCTGGCGGAGCTGGGGCGAACGACCGCCATCAGCAAGTCGTCCTGGGAGCGCTATCTCAACGCCAAACAGTTCCCTCCGCGGCATGCCGTACAGGCCCTGTGCCGGGCGGCTCAGGTGAACGAGGAAACCGTACTGTCCCGGTGGGAACGTGCGGACGCGGCGTGGAACCGGCGCGAGCACACCTCGTCCCCGGCCGGGAACGAGCCGGACCGGACCACCACTCTCAGCGACGGTGCCGTCGACGGCAGGGAGTCCAGAACCCCCCGCAGCGCCGTTCATCGAGCGCTGCTCGCCGCATCCGCTCTGATCACCGCACGGCCTCGGGTCACCACGGCGGGGGTCCTTCTCCTGTGTACGGCGATGCTCGCACCCGCCGCGATCATCCACGCCTCCTATGGAACCGGCCCGACGGCAGCCGCGCGCCCGCCCATCTGCCGGCTGCGCTCGTGCCAGGGCCGTGATCCGCTGACCACGGCATGCGAAGATCCCGTCACGGTGGGTTCGCGCACGGCGGCCGATGGCACCCGGCTGGAAATCCGCCTCAGCCCGAGCTGCCAGGCCGGGTGGGTACGCGGCTGGCCCACACACCGCGGTTTCCGTATCGACGTCACCAGCCCTGACGGGCAGGCGCGGGCCGCCACCGCTCCAACTGCCCTGCCGACGGCCGGAGAAATGGTCACGACCACCATGATCGCCGCCGCGCACGCCACGGGGTTGCGGTGCTGCTACTACCCCTCAGCGAGCCGACCTGGGCGGGAGTGCTTCAGCGCGGGTTCCTGATCAACACCCAAATGCATGACCTGACATACCCGTCACGCAGCGTGCCGACCCATGCCGACCCATGGCCCTTGTCCATACAGGGCTAGCCGCTATCACTTGAAATGAAAGTATTGACATTTATGGCGAGGCGATCGTAGCGTGCGCTGCGTCAAAACGGACATGAACCCCCTTCAGGGGAGGGTGTGCCAATGGCTGACCGAAAAGTGATTCTCACGATCGCTCCGACCGGAGGGATGGCGGACAAGTCGATCAGTCCGCATCTGCCGACCCAGCCGGAAGAAATCGCCGACGACGTGGCACGGTGCTGGGAGGCCGGGGCGAGCATCGTGGCACTGCACGCTCGTCGCCCCGACGACGGCGCCACCTGCGACCCGGAGATCTACCGGCGGATCAACGACCTGGTTCGGTCGCGGTGCGACATCGTCATCAACAACAGCACGGGCGGTGGGATCAGCGGCGACATGATCTCCACGCTCCCCGACGGCCGCCGGGAGATCTCCTTCGAGCAGCGCATCAAGGGCACGCTCGCCGGCGCCGAGATGTGCACGTTCGACCCGCAGATGCAGTGCATGCACCGGGGCGACCTCGAACTGCTGATGGACACGTCCTGGAGCCGGTGCCTCGAACTCGCGCAGGCCATGAAGGACCGAGGCATCAAGCCCGAGTGGGAAGTGATGTCCCTCTCGGACCTGGTCTGGGTGAAAGACCTCATCGCCCTCGGGTACGACGAGCCGCCGCACTACGTCAACATCGTCCTCGGCACGCACAAACTGATGTCGGGCGCCACCCCGTACACCCCCAGGGACCTACAGCGCTTCGTCGAGGACCTGCCGGCGGACTCCCTCTTCTGTGTGAGCGGTATCGGCCCGGCCCAACTGCCCTCGTCCGTGCACAGCCTGATCCTCGGCGGCCAGGCACGGGTCGGCCTGGAGGACAACATCTACTACTCCCGCGGCCGTCTGGCGACCAACGTCGAACTGGTGGAGCGGATGGTGCGCATCCTGCACGAGCTGAACCTGGAACCTGCCACCCCGGCCGAGGCACGCGAGATGCTCGGCCTGTCCCAGCCGGCCGTCACCGGCCTGGCCGCTCCCCTGGGATGAACAGATGTCACTGAAGTACGCCCTCCTGGGGTTCCTCAGCACCGAACCGGCCTCCGGCTTCGACCTCGCGCGCGAGTTCGGCGAGTCGATGGGGTGGTTCTGGTACGCCTCGCACAGCCAGATCTATCCGGAACTACGGAGGCTGGAAGCGCAGGGACTGGTGACCAGCACGCCCGAGCCGGGAAGGCCCGGACGCGAGAAACGGATCTACCACCTCACCGATCAGGGCGAGGAACAGCTGCGGGAATGGCTGGAACAGCCCACCGACTACGCACCCATCCGCGATGTCGAACGAGTCAAGCTCCTCTTCCTGGACAAGGCCCCCGTCGAGGTGATCCGCCGTCACCTGGAAGGCCACAAGAAACACTACGAGGACCTGCTCGCCGCCTACACCCAGCAGCTCGACGAGCTCCACAGGGGTACCTTCCCCCGGCTGGTCAAACGTCTGGCCTCGCAGCCGGCCGGCTCGCCGGAGATGATCACCGGGCTCAAGGTGATCGCCATGCAGGGAAACATCGCACGCGTGCGGACCGAGATCCACTGGGCCGAGGACGCGTTGAGCTGGCTCGGCGGCATGGAGGGGGAGCACACATGAGATTCCATGTCGGGACCGATGTCGGAGGGACCTTCACCGACCTGTGGGTGTACGCGGACGACGGCCGCCAGACCGTCCTCAAGACACCCAGTACCGCAGACATCATCGGGGGCATCCTCCGGGCGGTCGAACTGGCCGCCGCACACTTCCGGTTGCCCGTCGAGCGGTTCTGCGCGTCGATCACTCGTTTCGGCCACGGGACGACCGCCGGGCTCAATGCCCTGCTCACCTTCTCGGCCGCCCGCACCGCTCTGATCACCACCGCCGGTTTCCGTGACACCTTGGAGATCGGCCGGCTCAAGCGTCAACTCGCGGGCCTGTCCGAGCTGGAGATCGGTGACTACCGCAACCGCGGCCGGTGGCCTGCCGTAGTGCCCCGGCAGCTGGTGTTCGAAGTCCGCGAACGCATCGACTCGGCAGGCGAGATCGTCGTCCCCCTGGACGAGTCCGAACTCGACCGAATCGCGGGACGGATCGCGGACGCCGGCGTGGAGGCCGTCGCCGTGGCCACATTGTGGTCGGTGGCGAACCCCGACCACGAACGCAGGATCGGCGCCGCCGTGCGGTCACGCTTCCCCGACCTTTTCGTGAGTCTGTCCCATGAGACGGCCCCCGCGGTCGGCGAGTACGCACGCATGTCGACGACCGCGGTCAACGCGGCGCTCGGCCCCGTGATGAGCGCGTATCTGAACCGCCTGGACGAGGCCCTGCGCGGGCGCGGACTCACCGTGCCGGTAGTGGTGATGACGAGCGAGGGCGGGATCGTCTCCGGCGACGTCGTCAGCGGCCAACCGGTGTCGGTGCTCATGTCGGGACCGGCCGCGGGCGTCATCGCCTGCCGGGACATCGGCGCCCGACTGGGCCACCAGAGCATCCTCAGCGTCGACATCGGCGGAACCAGCTTCGACGTGGGTACCGTTGTCCGGGGCGAGCCCCTGTTGCGTGATCGGCTCACCATCGGTGGTGCCGACATCCAGCGCCCGGCGATCGACGTGGCGACCATCGGCGCGGGCGGGGGCAGTATCGCTCGCGTGCAGGACGGCGCCCTGACGGTGGGGCCCTTCAGCGCGGGTGCCCGGCCGGGGCCCGCCTGCTACGGAAGGGGCGGCACCCAACCGACCGCCACCGATGCCGACTTGCTGCTCGGGGTCCTCGATCCGGACGGATTCGCGGGCGGCACCGTGCAGTTGGACCCGACCGCGGCCGAGAGGGCGGTCAGGGAGCACGTGGCCGAACCACTGGGACTGGGCGTCACCGAGGCCGCGTGGGGAGTCCGCAGGATCCTCGACAGCAGGATGGCCGATCTGCTGCGCAGCGTCACCGTCGAGAAGGGCCACGACCCACGGGAGTTCGTGATGTTCGCGGGCGGCGGCCAGGGCCCGTCACACGCCTGGGCGCTCTGTCGCGAACTGGGGCTGCGCACATTCGTCGTCTCCCCGATGGCAACCGGGCAATCCGCGTTCGGCACCGGTACCTGCGAACTCAAACGCACCGTGAGCCGACCTCACTACCTGCGTCTGGCCGGTGACGGGAGCCCTCGCGAGGACGATGTCCGCGCGCTCGCCGACGCACTCGCCGGCATGACCGCCGAAGCCGAAACGGCGTCCTCGCTCGGCCCCGCGGGCGGGGACCTGCACATCCGCCGGACCGCCGCCGTCCGCTACCGGGGACAGGCCCACCACCTCGATGTTCCCCTCACCGAGGAGCTGTCCTCGCCCTCGGCCCTCGGCAAGGTGCTGCGACGCTTCGAAGAGCAGTACGAAGCCCTCTACGGCGCCGGGGCCGGCTTCCGCGAGGCGGGTTTCGAACTGACCGGGCTGCGGGTCATTGCCTCGCGACGCCTCGGCGACGGCATCGTTCCCGGAGCCGGCGACGAACTGGTGGCGGCGGGCAGCCGCCGCGTCGTCTTCGACGATCCGTCCGCCCCCGTGGAGTGCCCGGTGTACCGGACCGTGATCCCCGCACCCGGCCAGCACGTCACCGGCCCCTGTCTGGTGACGTTTCCCGGTCAGACGCTCGTCGTGCCGCCCGGGGCCTCGGCCGTGACCGACCGCTCGGGAAACTTCGTGGTGACCTTCGACGAGGAAGGAGCGATCCGATGAGCGCGTCCGGTCAGCCGCGGGGGTCCGCACCGGACCCCATCCAGTACGAGATCATCCGCAACCGGCTGCTCGCGGTGACCGAGGAAATGCGCATCGCACTGCAGAGCGTGTCCGGCTCACCGACGGTCACCGAGGCATCCGACTTCTTCACCGGGCTGTACCTGCCCGACGGGGAGTTCGCGACGATGGGCTTCCAGGTCGCTCACGAGGCTCCGCCGGTGGGTGCGCTGATCCGGCACATCAACGAGCACCGCAGGGCGCCACGTCCCGGAGACATGTACATCGGCAACGACCCGTACGTCGGGGCGCTGCACCAGAACGACGTCCAGATGGCCGGACCGATCTTCGCCGGGGACCGGCTGGTCGCCTGGGCCGGGGTGATGGCGCACGAGACGGACGTGGGCGGCATGAACTTCGCCTCCTGGTGTCCGACGGCCACCGAGGTCTACCAGGAGGGCCTGCGCATCCCGGCCGTGAAGCTCGTGGACGGCGGCGAGATCCGTGAGGACGTCCTGGAGATGATCGTCTCGGCGAGCAGGCTGCCGGCCGCGCTGGGCCTCGACATCCGCGCGTTCATCGCCACCCTGAACGTGGCCGCTGAACGTCTGCACCGCCTGTTCGAGCAGTACGGGCCGTCGACGGTCGTGGACGCGATGCGCCGGATGATCGCCGGCACGGAGCGCGGGACCCGGGCCCGGCTCGCCGAACTGCCCGACGGCCAGGTGCATGTGCGCGACTTCCTGGAACACGACGGCCACACCAACCGTCTGTACGCCGTCGACCTGGTCGCCACGAAGGCCGGGGACACGCTGACCCTGGACTTCAGCGGGTCCAGCGCTCAGGCGCCGGGCTTCATCAATGCCACGCGGGCAGGGCTGCGGGGCGGCGTCACCGGGGCGCTCATCCCCACCCTCGGTTTCGGTCTGGCCTGGAACGAGGGTCTGCTGAAGCCGCTGGACATCGTCGCCCCGGACGGGCTGGTGTGCACGGCCCGTCATCCTGCCCCGGTGGGCAGCGCCACGGTGGAGACGATCTGGACCGTCACCAACGTCGTCCAGCGGGCACTCAATCTCCTGATGGCCTGCTCGCCCGCATACGCGGAGCGCGGACAGGCGGTCAGTTCGGGGACCATGGCCACGTTCAACCTGGGCGGGGTCAACCAGTTCGGCGAACGCTTCGGTCTCCACTCCCTGGACCCGCTGGCCGGCGGATCGGGCGCGTTCGCGAGCGGGGACGGCATGAACGCGGGCGGGCCGGTCGCCGTCCCGGTACCCGCCATCGCCGATGTGGAGACCAACGAACAGGTCTCTCCCCTGCTGTACCTCTACCGGCGGCTGCGCCCGGACACCGGTGGGGCCGGCACCCGGCGCGGTGGACACTCCGCGGAGATGGGGCTCACCCTGCGCGGTGTGACCGGGGCGACCGCGCTGGTCATGACCCACGGTGCCGAAGTACCCAACTCGGTGGGCCTCTTCGGGGGTTGGCCCGGATCCACGGTGCGTCAGCTGTTCGCCCCGGGCGAGGGCCGCTCCGAGGAGGACCTGCTCCGGAACCACATGGCCGGTGCCGAACACCCATGGCGGGAGTTGGGGCCCAAGCCGGGGGAGATTCCCATGCGACCCGGTGATTTCTTCGCCGTGTCCTGGCAGGGCGGTGGCGGCTGGGGCGATCCGCTGTCCCGCGACCCCCGGGACGTGGCCGCCGACGTGGCCTGCGGAGTGGTCACTGCCACGCATGCCGAGCAGGTGTACGGCGTCGTCGTGTCCGGCTCGGCCGCCGACGGCGTCGACACGGAACGCACTCGCGAACGCAGGCTCACGGTGCGCACCGAGCGGCTCGGCCGGCCACCCTCGGGCGAGCCCGACCCCGGCGCCGAGGGCCTGCCCCTCGGACCGGCCCTCAGACTGGTACGCGGCGTGAACGGTGAGCCGGAAGTGCGCACCACCGCCGGGGCGGTGCTGTCCCGCGGGTCGACACGCTGGCGTGCGGGCGCGGTCAGCCGTCGCGTCGACCCGGCCGCCCACCACATCCATCTGCACGACGACCTCGCCATGACAGCGCACTACTGCCCGCTCTCCGGCGAGCTGCTCTCCGTCGACGTCCACCGCTCGGACGAGGAACCGGTGGAGGAACTCCTCCTGACCAGCTGACCGTGCCGCAGCCTCCCTGGTGGAAGGGCAGGACCGACGGCACCCGATTCAGTCGCGGGCCATGCTGCGCAAGGGCGTGGTCCGCCCGTAAAGGGTGGGGCCGCGGGACAGCGCTGACGCAGCGCACGCGTTCCCTCTCCCTTCCTCTTCCGGGGGCCGATGGGTCTCCCGGTGAGTCACTTCCAGGAGGTCCCGATGAAGCGACCCTTGGCAGCCGTCCTGACTGCGGCTGTTCTCACTCTCAGTGCCTGCGGAGCGGGCGCGAAAAGCAGCGCCACGGCGACGGCGGACGCGTCGGGCACGGTCCACGTGTCGGTCTCCGCGATCGCCGTGGCCGCCGCCGCACCGATCGAAATAGCCGTACGGGAGGGCTACTTCGCCGACGAGGGAATCGACGCGAAGGTCACCTGGGCGGCGCCTGCCGCCATGGTCCCCGCCGTGGTGAGCGGAACGTCACAGTTCGCGATGCTCAACGCGCCGGCCGTCCTGGCGGCACGCGGCAACGGGGTCCCGGTCAAGGCCGTCGCGGGGGTCAGTGCCGCCGACCCGGATCCGAAGAAGTCGTACATCCAGCTCCTGGTCCGCGGGAACAGCGCGCTGCGTGCCCCGGCCGACCTGGAGGGCCGCACGGTCGCCGTGGACACCCTGTACCAGCTGCCCGACCTGTCGATGCGGCACGCCCTGCGCCAGGCGGGTGTCGACGTGGCGAAGGTCAAGTTCGTGGAGATCCCGTTTCCGCAGATGGCGGCTGCTCTCAAGGAGGGGAGGGTCGACGCGGTCAACGCCTCCGAGCCGTTCGTGACGCCGGCCCTGGCCGCCGGTTCCCGCACCCTGCTGTCCTCTCTGTCCGGGCAGGACCAGAACTGGCCGCACACGGTCCTGCTCACCTCGGAGCGGTTCCTGGGAGGCAACCGGGACGTCGTGGACCGCTTCGCCCGCGCCATGGCCAAGGCCGACGCCTATGCGCAGAGCAACCCCGACCGGGTTCGCGCCCTGGTGCCCGAGTTCACCCAGGTCCCCGCGCAGGCCGCGCGGCAGATGCTGCTGCCGGTGTTCACCTCGAAGTTCGACGCCGAGGGCTGGCAGGAGTGGGCGGACGAGCTCGCCGCCGAAAAACTCGGCAAGGGGAAGATCAACGCGGCTGAAGGGTTCTACGCCCCATGACCAGTGTCCCCGTACCACAGGTGAAGTCCGACGGCCCGAAGTCGCAGGTCCGGGCGCGAGCATCCTCAGCGGTCACCCGGACCCTGCGCACGGGCCGGGGCGCGATCGGGCTCGTGGTTCTCGCCGGTGGATACGAGTTCCTGCGGCAGGTGGGGGTACTGCCGCGGGACAGCACCCCCGCGACGTGGTCCATGGTGTCGACGCTGGTCTCGGGCCTGTCCGACGGTTCGCTGACAGGCCCGTTGGAAGACACGGTCGTGGCATGGGCGCTCGGCCTGCTGTCGGCCGTGGCGATCGGTGTCCCGCTGGGCGCCGCGACGGGCATGTCCCGCTGGGCGAACGCGGTGACCGGACCGGCCGTCGAATTCCTGCGGCCCGTACCGGCGGTGGCGCTCGTACCCGTGGGCATCCTGATGTTCGGCCTTGAGACCGGTCTTCAGGTGTTCCTCGTGGCCTTCGCCACCGTGTGGCCGCTGCTCACCGGCAGCCGGCACGGCGTCCAGGCCGTCGACCCGTTGTTCCTGGACTCCGCGCGGGCCTTGGGCCAGTCACGTACTCGTGTCCTGTACCGGGTGGTCCTGCCCGCCGCTCTGCCGGCGCTCATGACCGGGCTGCGGACCGCGGCGGGCATCGGTGTCGTCGTCGCGGTCGCCGTGGAGATCGTCTCGGGGAGTCCGGGGCTCGGCTTCTACCTGAATGCCGCGGAGCAGGCGGGCCAGGTGCCGGAGGCTTTCGCGGCCGTCCTGCTGGCCGGACTCCTCGGTCTGGCGGTCGACGTCGTCGCACGGACGGCGGAGAACCGCTTGGCCGGCTGGCAGCGGCACATCACGGAGGACAGGCGATGACGACCACGAGGACGACCAAGGCACGCACATCACGCACGCTGGGCCCCGGGCTCGTACGCCTGGCTCTCGGCTGGGGTTTTGTCGCCCTCCTGCTCGGGCTGTGGGAACTGGCCGGGCGGGCGGACACCACGGCGCTCCTCCCGCCGTTCAGCACCGTCGTGGTGACTCTGGGGGACATGCTGACCGGCGACTCGCTGACGGACGACGTCCTGCCCTCACTGGCGCGGACACTCACGGGGTTCCTGCTGGGGACGGCGGGCGGCGTGCTGCTGGGAGTGCTGCTGGGCTGGTACCGGCGGCTCGAACCGTGGTGTCGCGCGGCCCTGGAGTTCCTGCGCGCCGTACCGGCACCGGCCCTGCTGCCCCTGGCGATCCTGTCGTTCGGCGCGACGGACGCCACGCGTGTCGGGGTGATCGCGCTCGGCGCGTTCTGGCCGGTCCTCCTCAACACCGTGGACGGGGTCCGCCGGGTGGAGGAGGGCTTCCTCGACAGTGCCCGTGTCTACGTTCCGGCGGGCCGTACCGCGTTGCTGAGGCGGGTCGTCCTGCCCGCCGCCACACCTCAGATCATGGCCGGACTGCGGGTGGGGCTGGCGATCTCCCTGGTCATGATGGTGATCAGCGAGATGGTCGCCTCCTCCTCGGGGCTGGGGAACCTGATCCTGCGGGCCCAGCGCCTGTACGCGCTGGACCAGATGTACGCCGGTGTCCTCCTGCTCGGAGTGCTGGGCTGGTTGCTCACCCTGTTGTTCTCGGCGATCGAGCACCGGGCCCTGGCCTGGTTCTACGGCATGAAGGGACATGAGCGATGACGGAACAGGCGGTGGACATGCCGAGCCGTACGGATCGGGTGCTGCTCGACGTTCGCGGTGTGGGCAAGCGGTTCGTCCTGCGCACGGGAGCGGTGACGCAGGCGATCGAGGACGTGTCGATCACCGTGCGGGACGGGGAGTTCCTCACCGTGGTGGGGCCCTCCGGCTGCGGCAAGACGACCCTGCTGCGGTGCCTGTCGGGGCTGTTGCGGCCCGACACGGGTGAAGTGCGCTACGAGGGACGGCCGGTGGATCGCGTTCCCCCGGATCTGGCGGTCGTCTTCCAGGAGTACAACCGCAGCCTCTTCCCCTGGCTGACGGTGCAGCGCAACGTGGAGTTCGGGCTGACGGACCTGCCGCGCGCGGCCCGCCGCGAGCGGGCGGACCAGGCCCTGGACCTGGTCGGTCTGCAAGCCTTCGGCAAGCATCATCCGTGGCAGCTGTCCGGCGGTATGCAGCAGCGGGTCGCCATCGCACGCGCCATCGCCCGGCGTCCCCGGCTGCTGTTGATGGACGAGCCCTTCGCCTCGGTGGACGCCCAGACGCGCTCGGCCCTGGAGGAGATGACCGTGGCCATCAGCGCCGAACTGGGCCTGACCACACTGCTGATCACTCATGACATCGACGAGGCGATATTCATGGCGGACCGGGTGGTGGTGCTGTCCGCCCGCCCGAGCCGGGTGATCGCGGAGGTGCCGGTCGGCTTCGCCCGGCCACGCGAGGAACTGACGGTCAAGGCGCTGCCGGAGTTCTCGGCACTGCGCCGACGCGTCCACGATCTCATCGGCGCTCGGGGGGCGCCGCGGGTGTGACATGCGCCGGTGCCCGGTGTCTGCGAAAGGGGGACTGTCCCGACCGCGGTCGGGACAGTCCCCCTTTCGTGGTCGGATCACGCCTCAAGGAGCAGGCTCATGCCCTGGCCCACGCCGACGCACATGGTGCACAACGCCCGGCGCGCCCGGCGGATGGCCAGTTCCCGTGCCGCGGTCAGGACCAGTCGGGCCCCGGTCATGCCCAGCGGATGGCCGAGGGCGATGGCCCCGCCATGGGGGTTGACGTGCTCGGCGTCGTCCGGCAGTCCGAGTTGCCGCAGGCAGGCCAGGGCCTGGGCGGCGAATGCCTCGTTGAGCTCCACCAGGTCCAGGTCCGTGACCGCCAGACCGCACCGGTCGAGCAAGGTGCGGGTGGCGGGGACCGGGCCGAGTCCCATCACCCGCGGGGCCACACCGGCCACGGCCGCGCCGCTCACCCGCGCCAGCGGAGTGAGGCCGAACCGCTCGACGGCCTTCTCGGACGCGAGCAGGAGCGCTGCGGAGCCGTCGTTGATACCGGAGGAGTTGCCGGCCGTGACGGTCCCGTCCGCGGCCACGATCGGCCGCAGCGCGGCGAGGGCCTCGGCGGAGGTGGCCCGAGGATGCTCGTCGCGATCGACCTCCACGGACCGTGCGCGCTCACGTCGCACGCCGACGGCCACGATCTCGGTCCGGAACCGGCCTGCGCCTGCCGCCCGGGCCGCCCGCTGCTGGGAGCGCAGCGCGAAGGCGTCCTGGTCTTCGCGGGAAATGCCGTACTGCCGGGCCACGTTCTCGGCGGTCTGCGGCATCGGGTCGATGCCGTGCAGCTCGGCCATACGCGGATTGACGAACCGCCAGCCGATCGTGGAGTCGTGCACCTCGGGGCTCCGGGAGAACGCGACGTCCGGCTTGGCCATGACGTACGGCGCCCGGCTCATGCTCTCCACTCCCCCGGCGATCACCAGGTCCGCCTCGCCGTTGCGGATCGTCCGGGCGGCGACTGCCACGGCGTCGAGGCCGGACGCGCACAACCGGTTGACCGTCGTTCCCGGCACCGTGTCGGGCAGACCGGCGAGCAGGGCGGCCATGCGGGCCACGTTCCGGTTGTCCTCACCTGCTTGGTTCACGCACCCGAGCACCACGTCGTCGAGGGCTTCGGCCGCGACGGCCGGTACGCGTTTCATCAGCGCGGCGATGGCCTCCGCGGCGAGATCGTCCGTGCGAACCCCGGCCAGAGCGCCCCCGAACCGGCCGATGGGAGTGCGTACTCCGTCGACCACGAACGCCTGCCGTGTCGTTTCCCACATACCGGTCTCCTCGGATCCGCTGGCTGTGGTCCCTTGCCCGAAGAGATTACTACCTACTACGGTAGGTAGCACCCGAGGAGGTGTGTATGACAGTCGAGGACACCCCGGTGCGCCGAGTCGCACTGATCACGGGAGGCGGGCGCGGTATCGGCCGTAGTTCCGTGCTCGCTTTCGCCCGGGCCGGTTTCGACGTCGTCGTGAACTACAGCCGCAGCGAGGACGCCGCCCGGACGGCCGCGGACGAAGCCGAGAAGGCCGGAGCCAAGACACTGCTGCACAAGGCGGACGTGGCCGACGAATCCGCCGTGCGGGAGATGGCCGACGCGGTGGAGGCGCACTTCGGACGCCTCGACACACTGATCAACAACGCCGGCACGACGACCGACACCCCGCCGTCCGATCTCGACGGCCTCTCCATGGCGGACTGGGACCGTGTCTTCGCGGTCAACGTACGCGGCACCTTCCAGACCACCAGGGCCTGCGTGCCTCTGCTACGACGCTCCGCCCCGGCCGCCGTGGTGAACCTCGCCAGTGTCGTGGGCCTGCGTCCGGGACCGCAGCCGTTCCCGTACGCCGCGAGCAAGGCGGCCGTGGTGAACCTGACCCGGACGCTCGCCGGAGCCCTCGGCCCGGAGATCCGGGTCAACGCCGTCGCACCCGGCTGGATGGAGGGCGAGTGGATGGAACAGGCACTCGGGGACAACTACGAGGGCCTGATGGCACGGCGGGCACGACACACCCCGCTGCGCCGGTGCGTCACCTCCGACGAGGTGGCCGCCACCATCCTGAGCCTCGCCACGGGCAACCCGTTCGTCAATGGCGAGACCGTCGTGATCGACGGCGGCTACACGGCGACGACCTGACCGACAAAGGCCGCCCGGCCGGGCGGGCGATCACGCACACGGCTCTCCCGGGCTCCGTCGTCCGCGCCCAGCAAGGAAGGACTGCCGCATGAGCGACGCACCATCACCCCACGCCCTGGTCACCCGGGAGGTCCGGGACGGCGTGGCCGTGCTCCGCCTTGCCGACGCCGGACGCCGCAACGTCCTCTCACCGCGTTTGGTGCGCTGCCTCGTCGAGGCCGTCGAGACGTGCGAGCGCGACGAAACGATCGGCGCGCTCGTCCTCACCGGTGAGGGGACCGCTTTCTGCGCCGGTGCGGAACTCGGCAACCTGCTGGCCGCGGCGCACGGAGAGGAACATCGGCTGCGCGAGGTGTACGAAGGATTCCTGCGCGTCGCCGCATGCCGCCTTCCGACCATCGCGGCGGTCAACGGTCCCGCGATCGGCGCCGGTTTCAACCTCGCCCTGGCCTGCGACATCCGGCTCGCCGCGCCCACGGCCCTGTTCGACTGCCGGTTCGCCCGACTCGGCCTGCACCCGGGCGGCGGTCACACCTGGATGCTGACCCGGGCGGTCGGCCACCAACGGGCCGCCGCCATGCTCCTGCTGTCACAGCCCCTGACCGGTTCTCAGGCCGCCGATGCCGGGCTGGCGTTGCGCTGCGTACCCGGACCGGAACTCGTGGACGAGGCCGTGGCCCTCGGGAGACGGGCCACGGACGTCGACCCCACCCTGCTGCGCACCATCAAGCAGAGCCTGTCCGAGAGCGGCGCGGAGACCGACTTCTCGGCGATGGTCGACACCGAGTTCGACCGCCAGGTCCACTCCCTGCACCAGCCGTCATTCCGGACGGCGCTGGAGCGAGCCCGTGAGCGCCGGCGCCCGGAACCCCACCGCTGAAATCACTGAAGGAGAACCCGTGCGCCGCATCGACCTGCACGCCTACCCCGGCACCCAGCCCTGGATAGCCTCTCAGGGTCCCTTCGCCGAAGCCCTCGGCACCTACTGGGGGCGCGAGTGGACACCCGAGTCCGAGGAAGAGGTCATCCACAAGTTCACCGCGGCCGGCGCCGAAGTGGTCCTGGTCGCCTTCGACATCGAGACCGTCACCGGCGCACCACCGTGCAGCAACGACTACGTGACCGCGCTGCGTGCCGAGTACCCCGACCGCATCCTGCACACATGGGGCGCGGTCGACCCGTTCAAGGGCGAGGCGGCCATCAACGAGGCCGAGCGTGCCGTCACCGAACTCGGCGTCCTCGGCTTCCACTTCCATCCGATCATGGGGCGCTACCGCGTGGACGACGAGAAGCTCCGCCCCCTGTTCGAGACGATCTCCGCGCTCGGCGTCCCCGTGATGATCGACGTCGGCACCACCGGCATGGGGGCCGGGACGCCCGGGGGCCTCGGTGCGCGCATCGACCATGCCCACCCGATGGCCGTGGACCATCTCGCGGCCGACTTCCCCGACATGACCATCATCGCCGCGCACCCCGGCTGGCCCTGGGCCGACGAGATGACCGCGGTGGCCCTCCACAAGGGCAACGTGTACTGGGAACTGTCCGGTTGGGCACCCAAGTACTTTCCCGAGCAGCTTAAGAAGGACATCCGCGGCCGCCTGCGCGACAAGATCATGTTCGGCAGTGACCACCCCAGCATCCCGTACGAGCGGATCTTCCGGGAGTGGGACGAACTCGGCCACTCCGAGGAGGTCCTCGCCGATGTCTTCCACCGCAATGCGGAACGGGTGCTGGGCCTGTGACCCCGTCGCTCCGACCCGCTAGGCTCAGTACTACCCCAGTAGTGATGAGCCATGGAGGCCTTGTGGACACCCGGAGCAGGGCTGCCGAGCAACTGGCCGAACTCGGCTTCTCCCAGTACGAGGCACGGGCCTACGTCGGCCTGCTCGAGTCCGAGCCGATGACGGGCTACGCCCTGGCCAACCACACCGGCATCCCCCAGCCGAAGGTGTACGAGACGCTGCGCCGGCTGGAGGAGAAGAAGGCCGTGGCCCGTGTCGGCGACAGTCCGGCGCGCTTCGTGGCCGTCCCCGCGGACCAGCTGTTGTCCGAGGTCGACGCGGGGTTCCGCGCACGCGTCATGGAAACACGCAAGAGCCTCGCCGACATCGTTCAGCCGCGGGAGAGCCTCAGCGCGCATGTCCTGCCCGCGCTTTCCGACTGGGCGTCCATCGCCTCCCGGGCGGCGGAGGCCCTGACAGAAGCGCGTGAGCATGTCTACCTGTCCGCCCATGCCGCTCAACTCGCCCGGTTCGAGACGGAGATCACCGCGGCACAGGACCGCGGGGTGCGCTTCGACATCGTGTGCTTCGGTGCGGTTCCGGTGGCGATCCGGCACGGCCGCGCCGTGCAGCACACCAGCACCGAGGGCAGCCTGTACCGCCACCACCAGGCCCGGCACCTGGCGCTTGTCGTCGACAATCGCGACACCCTGTGGGCCCTGGCCGCCGACGGCGACGACTGGAGCGCCGCGGCAGCGGCAAACCCCCTGTTGACCGCGTTGGTCAAGGGTTACATCCGCCACGACCTGTACGTCCAGCAGATCTACGGCGACTTCGGCGACGAGTTGCGGGCCCGGTACGGACCCGGCCTGCAGGGCCTGGTCCGACCGAACACCCCTTCCCCGACCGCCGCGGACCGGGACGCCAAAAGCGCCTGACGATCGCGCGCAAGGGGAGGCAGGAGAGCGCCGGCGTCCGGGGGACGGAGTTGCAGGCCCCAGACGGCGGTCGGAAACTGGTGGTATAGCACGTATAGGCACGGGTCGCTCGTTGAACTTTGCAGTGCCTCGGGGGTCCGCTCGGCTTGAAGCAGCATCTGACGGATGCCCGACCAGACAACGGTGACGCTGTTCAGCAACCCCTTCACGTCACGTCCGTGATCGCGGCACGCATATCACCGTCCGCGCATAGTGCGAGCGCCAGGAAATGAGGTCCGCTGCCGCCACTCGCACCGATCGGAGCACATCTCATGACCCATGACATCCGAGGCGCCTCGCTCAGGTCCGCGGTCACGACGCCGTGTGCGATCGTGCCACCGCATCTGCTCAACCGGCTGGCCCGAGCCGAGGACCCGGCCGTGCACAACCCCGCCCGCCGCACCCTTGCGCTCGACGCGTCACAACGCGTCCAGCGGAGGCTGACGGCCGAGTTCGGCGCGACCGCCGTTCCTCCGACGCACGCCCCCGACCACCCCGACCGCACCGTCTGCGACGTCGAGCACCGACAGGAGTTGCCCGGCAGACGCATCCGCGGAGAGGGCGAAGCCGATGTTCCGGACACCTCGGTCAATCACGCCTACGACGGTCTCGGAACCACCTTCGACTTCTATCTCCAGGCGCTGTCCCGCTTGTCCATCGACGGGGCCGGGCTGCCGCTGGATGCCAGCGTTCACTTCCGCCGGGACTACGACAACGCCTTCTGGGACGGCGAGCAGATGGTGTTCGGCGACGGGGACGGGCGCATCTTCGGCGACTTCACCCAGTCCCCCGACGTCATCGGCCACGAGCTCACCCACGGCGTCACCCAGTACACCGCCAACCTGACATACGTAGGCCAGTCCGGAGCCCTGAACGAGCACCTGTCCGACGTATTCGGGTCCCTGGTCGAGCAGTACGCCAGGGACGAGACGACCGAGGAAGCGAACTGGCTGATCGGGGAGGAACTGCTGCGCCCCGGTGTGCAGGGTGTCGCTCTGCGCTCCATGCAAGCGCCCGGCACCGCGTACGACGACGATGAGCTCGGCAAGGATCCACAGCCCGCCCACATGGACGACTACGTGCGGACCTTCGCCGACAACGGCGGAGTACACATCAACTCGGGCATCCCCAACCACGCTTTCTACCTCGCCGCGACTCAGCTCGGCGGCCACGCCTGGGATCACGTCGGCCGTATCTGGTACGACGTGCTCACCAGCGGCATGCTCGCCGACAACGCCGACTTCCCGTCCTTCGCACGGCTGACAGCGGACGCCTCCGGCGCCTACGGGTCGCAGGAACAGGACGCGGTGCTCCAGGGATGGAATGCGGTCGGCGTACCCACGGACTGAGGAAGCGGACAGACACCCCCAGCACCTCGCGTACGGCTTCCGACGTCAGGAGGTGATCACGTGAAGCCTCCGCCCAGGCGGGGCGCCGGCTCGCACCCGCGTACGCGACGGATACCGACGAGAACCAGATGGTCACAGGTGGCCGCGGTAGCGATCGTGCTGGTCTTCCTCCTGACGACGCTGGTGCTGGGTCAGTTCGGCCTCACCGACTTCCAGAGTGCCCTGACCTTCCCGGGTCGCATCACCGGTGCCATCCTCATCGCGGTCGCGGCCACCACGTTGTTGGGTGCTCTCGCAGTCATGGACCACTGGTTCCGGAGCAGCTTCGCCTACTCCGGACTGGCCGCTCTGATCAGCGCGATCGCAGCATTCGTGGCCAACGCCCTCCTCTTGGCCAAGACATGGAGCAACGGCGACTACTCGGCCTACCTAGCGGTATTCGGCCTGCTCACGGCAGGCTCGGCTTGGGCTGCCGTCGTCGTATGGCGGACATCCGTCCTGATCCCCGCCCCGAAGCGGGTGGCCACAGCAGTGATCGTCTCCTCGGCCATCGCGATAGCCAATTTCGGCTACCAGAACCTCTACCAGCCGTCCCAGATGGGGGCCAAGCCCCTCATCAAACTGACCGTGGGAGAACCTGTGCTGAGTGAGGACCGCCGGGCATTCGCCGTGCCGGTCGACATCAGGCTGGAGAACCAGAGCGGTATGGGTTTCTACGTGCTCGGCACCGAAATCCATGCCATGGGGGAACGAGTGTCGCTGAGTGCGAAGGACCGGCTCCGCCAGCAATGGCGAACTGATGCCGAGCAGTGGAAGAACTTCGAGGAGGACAACCCGCTCTCCCGCAGGGAGATCTACGAGCCGGGCGAGCTGGTGGGCGCGCAACCGATGATGCCCTACGGAGGATGGCTCGAGGCTCACGACGCCTTTGCCACCCGAGTCGTCGTGCAAATGCCCATGGATACGCCGTACGACCAGGTGGCGTTCTACGCCTCGGCCAGCTTCGCTCGGAAGGACCGGCTCGGCCTGGAGTCGATCGCGTTCAAGGGGTACACCTGGGGTGGCGGCAAGGTGCCCCAGTGGGTGAAGAGCGAGGAGTCCGACGCCATCGTCTATCGCGGCAGGGTGGAAGAGAACAACGCGATCGACAAGCGTACAAGGGACGCACGTTATGTGACCGTCTATTGGAGATTCGGCCAGCATGGCGCAGACGTGTCGGCAGTCATCGCGCGGGACGGCGAGGAAGGCACCAAAACGGAGTCGGTGAGTCGGTACGGCATTATCAACGCCGATACAGGTCCGGTCGAACTGACGCTGTGGGACGTCAAGAGCCGGCGCTGACCGGCGCGGTCGCGCCGGGCGCGTGGGAGTGCCGGTCCAGTCGCTCCAGCCACGCCACCAGGGCGAGAGAGCTGTTCATGCGATCCCAGGAGTATGAGTCCCCCATGCCGAGTTGTGCCTCTCGCACCGCCCGGCACAGCGTCTCGACGTCGAACATCTCCGCGATCAACGGATGCTTCGCGGAGCGGCAGAGGTCGATGAGGGCGTCGCCGTGTGTGCGCAGGCCGCAGGCGTAGAGCTCGTCGAAGGGGATCTTGACCGTTCGGCCGTGGATCAGGGGTGGGAGGAGATCTGCCATGGCCTCGCGCAGAACGGCCTTCGGACGGCCCGGACGGAACACGGCTTCGGCAGGAAGGCGGCGCATCGTGGCGATGACCTCGGGGTCGAGGAAGGGGTGCGAAAGGAAGAATCCGTCCTGCGGTGCGCGGCGCCAGGACAGCGGGTCGGGAGCGGCGATGTAGTTGGCCGCGTCGTAGAGGGACTGTTCCGGCTTACGCCCGAAGACGAAGCGGCTCTCCTCGATGCCGGCCTCACGATAGCCGTGGGCCCGCGCGAATCCGGATCGCAGCCATCGGGGGCGGGCGAAGTTGCCGAGGCCGCCGAGCACCGTTCCGCGGCGGCGGACGAGCGCCGTCATCCGCTCGGCCGCCAGCGGGAGAGTCGGCCGCACCACGTAGGCGGAGACGACGTCCCGCAAGCCCCTCTCGCTGCCCATGGCCCAGGCGCGTGCCTGCTTCGTCATCTGCCGGAGCTGCCCTGTGCGGGCCAGTCTGTGCAGGTGGAGCGGGTTGGCGTCCGCGATCGGATCGGCCCCGCAGCCGGTCATGAGGGTGTCGCAACCCAGCTCTGCCGCCGCACTGTGGAGTCTGCTCCAGAACGGGGCGCGGAAGGCGTGCGCGTGAGGCTCGTCCGCGTCTCCCGCGTGGTGCAGGAAGTCGTCGAAGTCGGCCACGTCATCAACATCGACGATCAGCGAGTGGGCCGCGGGCGCGTGACGGCGGATCTCCTCCACCGCCTCGTCGAGGTAGGGCTGCTCCCCGGCCAGTTCTCCCCTGCCGAAGCGTCCGGCGAGCAGGACGAGGCCGCCCGAGTGGCCTTCTCGCGCGGCCAGCAGTCGTGCCGCGAGCAGGGCGATGCTGGTGGAGTCAGTGCCGCCGGAGACGTGACACGCCGTCATCCTGCCCATGCGTCGTCCGATGGCGTTCTTCAGCGCGAAACGCAGGTCCTTCGCGGCATCGCTGGGACGTGGGCAGTCGGCTGACGGCGTCGACGGGGCGTGGGCCTGACGCGCGTATCGCAGCACACGACCGCGCATCTGCCCGGTGATCGAGAGTTCCACCACCTCACCCCCCAGTACGCGGTGCACCCCGGCAAAGGGGGTGAGTTCCGAGTGAGGTTGCGCCATGTTCCCGGTCAGGTATCGGCAGAAGTAGCGACGTTCCAGCTCCGCTCCGTCGGCCAGGTGGCGCGCCGAGGTGCTCACCGCGGTCACCCGGCCACCGGACTCCCTGAAGAACAGGGGGATGCGTGCGTGCTCGTCCCGCATCAGCAGGATGCGGTCGCGGCACAGCAGGACAGCGGCGTAGTCGCCGGTGGGCAGACGCGGTGCGGCTCCCGGCCGACCGAAGTCGTCGAGGAGTCCCCGCGCGCCCGCCACGCGGTCGCGGACCGAACCGACCCAGCCGACGACCACCGCGGTTCCGGCCCGTGAGGAGACCGTCGTCACGAGCCCTTGCCGCGCCATGGGTCCGGCTGCCGAGAGCTTCGGAGCGCCGCCGGCCCATTCAAGGCGAAGTGCTTCCACTTCACTGCTCTCCGCCGTTGATCGTGAGGACCGTAGTGAACGCGTGTCCGCGCGGGTCGGCATCCGGGATGCACAGGCCGGCTGAAGCCGTCCAGGCGTGCAAAGCGAACGGGTGCTCGCGCGCACCGACGTGGAGCACGGCATTCGCACCGCGCCGCCGCAGTAGGACGAAGGCCGTCACGGCCTCGGCCTTGCAGTCGTCGTTGACGAACCAGCTTCTGCGGCCATGTGATTGCACTGCCTGCTTCAACTGTGCGGCGCTTTCCGCGGAGACGGGGTCTGCACGGACGTAGGCCGGGGCCGCCAAGGACAGGAGCCGGAGGACGCGTCCGAACCCCATGGTCAGGATCAGCAGGCGCACTCCACGCAGCCAGAGGCCGACTTCGACGTCCGAGTGCTCCTTTCGGCGGCCCGTCGCACAACCGGCACGAATGAGACCGGTGACGAGTTCGGCGCGTTCCTCACCGTTTCCGTCCGCCAGCTTCTGGACGTCCGCTGTCGCCATTCCGAGGAAGCGCGTCCGCCTCCAGTCCACGATCAGTGCTCCGCCGGACATCCGGGTGACGCTGCAATGCGGTGACAGGAGCCGCCTCATGGCCAACAGCGCGTCCGTGTCCTCCGCCATCGCACATCCTCCGAGATCGGCCCGCCGCAGCGACACCGCGGCGGGGCCCCTTCAGCTTGGAGACGGCATCAGCCCTGGTATCCGTGACCGTCGTAGTGGCTGCCACTGAAACCTCGGATCAGACTCCCGTTGCCGAGAAGGACAAGCCCACGCGGCAAACGACGCCGCAGCAGTCGGAGAAACATCGCCCACCTCCAGGCCATGCGATACCGGTCAAATTCAGGCTACCCTGCCCGAAATGCCACGCAACTGGGCTGCCGGACTCGACCCCCGGGCGGTCGAGTTCACGGTCGGCGCGCCAGTGGCACGAGGGAGCTGGGGACCGCGCGCAGTGCCTCGTGCCAGACAGCGGCCATCTTCGCGTGGCCGGCCTGGGTCGGGTGGATGCCGTCGGCGAGGTCCGCGGGGGTCAGCGCGTCGTAGATCCTCACCAGATGTGTGCGCGATCCCTTGGAGGCCACGATCTCTGGAAGCGCCGCGTTGTACGCCCTGACCCTGCTCTCCAGGGTGGCGTTGGACTGCGGCGGGATCGTCGCGACGAACAGTTCGCACCGGGGCTCGACCGCCCTGATGTGGTCGAGCAGTTGGGACAGGCGTGCGGGCGCGCGGGTGATGTCGTGGTTCTGGTTGAGGTCGTTGGTGCCGATGAGCAGCAGGACGGTGCGGGGATCGCTCTGCTGTAGCCAGGAGTTGATGTTCGCGTCCAGTTGGTCTATGCGCCAGCCGGAGTGGCCCTCGTGGTCGTGATCGCCCAGCTCGGCGGGGCCGTTGGACAGGGAGCCGACGAAGTCCACGGTGTGGCCGTCGGCGACCAGACGCTGCCAGAGGCCGACCCGGTACCCGCCGGGGTACGGGGTGAACCCGTCCGTGATGGAATCTCCCAGGGGCATGATGCGCACACCGGCCTGGGGCGCTTTCGTGGTGTCCGCCGACGCGGGGGACGATCCCAGCACGACGTCCGCGGCCACGAAGGCGCCGCCGAGAAGGGCTGCTCGTCTGGACATGGCGGTGTGCGTGGTGTGGGTGGTTTTCATGGGAACTCCTGCGTAGGGGTGTGGGGATACGGCGCGGCCCTCTCGGCCACGATCCGGACAGCACGTCAGTCCGTGATCCTGAACGTGTCCGTCGAGTCGTTCTGGAGCTCGACCTGGCCGGGCAGCAGGTTCCGTACCGTGTTGCCGGAGAACGTCCCGCTCCCGGTGACTCCCGACGTGACCCAGACGCCCTGGTTCGCCGGGCCGTCGATCGTGTTGTTCCGCAGGGTCACCTCGACGTTCTTCCTGGTGATGAGCAGACCCGCGCGCAGTGCGCCACGCATGACGTTGTCCGTCATGGTGACGTGCGTGAAGGCGTCGGGGAAGTTCGACGTCGGTGACGGCGAGCCGATCTGCACACCGTGCCGGACACCGTTCCAGCCGCCGCCACCGAGCAGCACGTTCCCGCTGATCGTGGCTGACTCCAAGGGGTGGCCCGAGTCCCCGAAGACACCCACCTCCAGCGTGCTGTTCGAGGAGACGCTGACCACCAGGTTGTTCCTGAACTGGACGTCCCTGCCGCCGGCGATCCGGAGGCCGTTGGCCCACCAGGGCGCGATCGCGGTGTTGTCCAGCACCCGGGCACCGGTCAGCTGGGGGCTGTCGCCGTTGATTCCGGAGTCCGAGTAGACGGCGAAGGAGTCGTCGCCGGTGTTGCGGGCGAAGTTGTTCTGGACGGTGATGTGGTCGCCGCGCTTGTCCGGGTTCGGCATGTTGCTGTTGTTGATGTTGAAGCCGTCACCGTACGAGTCCGCGGTGCGGCTGTCGCGGATGGTACCGCCGGTGCCGGACAGCCAGTTGGCGTCCGTGTGCCGGGTCCAGATCCGCTCCACCAGCCAGCCCTCCGCACCGCTGGCGTTGATGCCGTAGTCGGAGCCGCCGGGGCCGCGGACGTCCCGGTAGACGGCGTTGGCGTCGATCTGGATGTCGCTCAGCCGGGTGCCGGAACCGACGAGGATCTGGGAGCGCTGCTTGGCCGGCAGCGGCGGCTTGCGGTAGATCGTCGTGTACCACATGCCGGCACCCCGCACGGTCACGCCGGTGAAGTCCAACGGCGCGGCACCGTCAAGGCTGTTGGTGAGGTACTTGCCCTGCGGGATCCAGACCGTCCTGCCCTGTTCGCGGGCGGTGTCGACGGTCTCCTGGACGGCGACCGTCGAGTCCTTCCTGAACGTCGGGTCGGCGCCGAAGTCGACGACGGAGAGCGAACCCTGGGGGCGGGTGCGCGCGGCTCCGACGTTCTCCAAGTCGATGGAGTCCACGTCGTAGTGGGCGGCGGTGCTGTCGGCGTCCTTCTTGAGCGTGACGGTGGCGCCGGCGGGGATCGGGGCGCCCCCGACCCAGACGGGGAACTCGTTGTAGAAGCGGTAGGCCGCCCCACCGGCGTTCGGGTCGTCCGGATTCGTTACGGCGTGACGGTAGTTCCACGCCTGCTCGGAGCTGATCGTGATCGCCTGGCGGAACGTGCCGTCGACGTAGAGGTTGAGCGGCGCTCTGATGCCGCCGCCTTGTGGTGCGTCGGGTACGGAGGCGCGCACGACGAGCGTGTTGGCCTGCTTGCCGGTCCTGTTCACCACGGCCACCGACTGGCCGGTCCGCTCCAGCTTGGCGTAGGCGTAGCCGGATGCCTCGGTCTCCGGAGTGGCCCTGGTGGGTGCGGGATCGCCGGGCTTGATGGCATGGACCGTGGCGCCACCGCCGAGCGTCCCGGACTCCGCCTCGATGGTCACGAAGGGGGTACGGGCACCGACCGCGGCGGTGCCTTCGGCTTCGATGTCGGTTGCGGTCGCGGTCTCCGCGTGTGCTTCGGCCTCGGAGACGGCGGTGAGCGTGCCGGCGCCGAGCAATGCGGCAGCGGTGACCCAGAGGGAGATTCGCAGGGTTCTGCGGTGATGCATGTGAGACCTCCGTTCGCCTGGGCGGCGGTGGGGGGATGGCAGGCTCTCAAGGCGTCACTGGGCGGACATGAAAGTCCATCTGCTTGACTTATGTCAATGCGGTGAACAGGCCCAATTTGCGTCGTGTGCGGGAGAGTTGACCCACCGGCAGGAGTCGCGCGCCCCTCGCGGACGAGCAAGTTAGTACAACGTATTGACAAAGAGTCGAGGCGGTTCATACGTTCGCCATCTCGCGCCCGGTGCCGCCGACCGGCGGCGCCTCCCCCACTTCGGCCAGACCTGCCGAGCGCGACCCGAGCCACCGCTACCACCGCACCTCGCACATGCGGAACCGATGGGAGCGTGCATCCACCTTGACCATCAACACCCGGCGGGCGCTCGTCGTCCGCGGCGGCTGGGACGGGCACCAACCCGTGGCGATCAGCGACGGATTCGTCCGGTTCCTCAAGGAACAGGGCTTCGTCGTCGAGACCTCCGAGGACCTCACGGTGTACGAGGACGCGGAGCGACTGGCCGCCACCGATCTCGTCGTGCAGTGCTGGACCATGGGGACCATCACCCCCCGGCAGCGCGACAACCTCGCCGCGGCGGTACGCGCCGGCACCGGACTCGCGGGCTGGCACGGCGGCATCGTCGACTGTTTCCACGACCACGGCTACCACCTGCTGACCGGCGGCAAGTTCGTGATGCACCCGCCCGGTCACCTCGACCACGGCTACGAGATCGTGCCCGAGCGCGCCGGCCACCCCGTCGTCGCCGGGCTCGACGACTTCACCCTCCCCTCCGAGCAACAACGCCGTCGTGGTGAGCGCGGTCAAGCTGGCCGACGACCGGGGCGGTGACCTGGTCGTCCGGCTGTACGAGGCGCACGGCGGCCGCGCCCGCGCCACCGTCCGCGTCGACGGCTTCGCCGCGGAGCGGGCGGTCCTCACGGACCTGCTGGAACGCCCACTCCACGACGCCGCGCGGCCGGCGGTGGCCGACGGACGTGTGGCGCTCGCCCTCCGGCCGTTCCAGATGGTGACCCTGCGGATTCCGCGCGCGGACCGGGCAGTGGCGCGGAACGCCTTCTTTCGATGACGAAAGGGCCCCACCTCATGACAACGGTTCACCGACCGGTCGCCGCGGCGGCCGAGGAGGGCAGAGGGACGGACGTTCGCCGACCCCGGCGTCCGCGCCGGGCCGGCCGCCGCAACATGGCCCTGTTCTGGTTCGCGGTTCCAGGACTGACGGTGCTGCTGCTGTTCCACTACGTTCCGCTGCTCGGCAACGTCATCGCGTTCCAGGACTACCAGCCGTACATCGGTATCCTGCACAGCCCCTGGAGCGGGCTGGACAACTTCGACGTCCTCTTCAACGGCGACGAGCAGTTCCTGCGGGCACTGGTCAACACGCTCCAACTGACGCTGATCCAGGTCGTCTTCGTCTTCCCCGCGCCCATCCTGCTCGCCCTCGCGCTCAACAGCCTGGTCAGCGAACGCGTCAAGAAGTGGGTGCAGAACGTCCTGTACCTGCCGCACTTCCTGTCCTGGGTGGTCGTCGTCGCCCTCTTCCAGCAGATGCTGGGCAACACCGGCATGCTCAACCTGTTCCTGCGAGCACACGACTTGGGCACCTGGAACATCATCGGCAGCCCGGAGCTGTTCAAGGCCCTGCTCACCTCCCAGGTCATCTGGAAGGACACCGGCTGGGGCACCATCCTCTTCCTGGCCGCGCTCTCCCGCGTCGGCAACGACCTCTACGAGGCCGCCGCGATGGACGGCGCCGGCCGCCTGCGACAGACCTGGCACGTCACCCTGCCCGCGCTGCGCGGTCTGGTGATCCTGCTGCTCATCCTCCGCCTCGGTGACGCCCTGTCGGTCGGCTTCGAGCAGATCCTGCTCCAGCAGGGCGGCGTCGGCCTGGAGAACAGCGAAGTCATGGACACCTACGTCTACAACCACGGCCTCATCGGCGGTGACTGGGGCATCAGCGCCGCCGTCGGCCTCGTCAAAGGGCTTGTCGGTGTCGTACTCGTCCTGGGCGCCAACAAGATCGCCCATCTCTTCGGCGAGGAAGGTGTCTACAAGTCATGACGACACTGTCATCGACCCACTCGGTGCGCCGCGGGCCGCGCCGGACCTACAGCGCCATCCCCGGCGAGACCCCCGGCACTCCGCCCTGGCGCGTCCTGAAGTCGTTGATCCTGCTGATCTGCGTGGTCCTGGTGCTGCTGCCGTTCCTGGCGATCGTCTCGACCTCGCTCGCTGGCACCGCGCAGGTCACCAGGGCAGGCGGATACGTCCTGTGGCCCGACGACCCGAGCCTCTCCGCCTATGCGGCGCTGCTGTCCGGCGGGCTGGTCTCCAAGGCCATGCTCGTGAGCGTCGGCGTCACCGTCGTCGGTACGGCCCTGTCGCTGCTCGGTTCCGTCTCGCTGGCCTACGGGCTCAGCCGGCCGGGTTCCTTCGGGCACAAGCCCGTCCTGATGCTGCTGCTGATGTCGATGCTGTTCGCGCCGGGCGTCATCCCCAGCTATCTGATGGTCAAGCAGCTCGGACTGATCAACAGCTACTGGTCGCTGATCCTGCCGACCATGATCAACGCGTTTAACGTGATCGTGCTGCGCTCCTTCTTCATGGGCATCCCCAAGGAGCTCATCGACTCGGCGCGCATCGACGGCGCCTCCGAGCTGTCGATCCTGACCAGGATCGTGCTCCCGCTGTCCAGGGCGTCGGTCGCGGTCATCGGCCTGTTCTACGCGGTGACGTACTGGAACGCCTTCTTCAACGCGCTGCTCTACATCAACGACGCCGCCAAGTGGCCGATACAGATGGTGCTGCGCACGTACGTCGTCAACAACGCGGCGCTCAGCGGCGGCCAGGTCGACGTCGCGGCCGGCGCCCCGCTGCCGCCGGCGCAGTCGCTGCAGGCGGCCATCCTCGTCCTCTCGATCGTGCCCATCGTGATCGTCTACCCCTTCCTGCAACGGCACATGAACAAGGGCGTGATGGTCGGAGCGGTGAAGGGATGACCGTGTCGAAGCCATCCATGAACCGCCGCGGCTTCCTCGCCTCGGCCGCGGGTGTCACGACCGGGCTCGCCCTGGCCGGATGCGGTGACTACGAGCCGGTCTCGGCGGGGGCGGCCAACGCGAAGGCGGCGCTGCCCGCGTACCTTCCCTACCAGGGTGTGCGGACGTCGATGCCCGCGACGGCGGACGGCGTATCGGTCGGCCACGAGCACTACCCCGTCGACCCGGTCGAGGCGCTGCCCGACGGCCCGCCCGCGAAGGGCCCGGCCATCACCATCATGACACTGATCTTCAACCCGGTGCCGCCCCCGGTGAACCGCAACGTCATGTGGCAGGCGCTCAACGAGCACATCGGCTGCGACCTCGACTTCGAGATCACGCCGGTCGCCGACTACCCGAGCAAGTTCGCCGTGACGCTCGCGGGCGGTGATCTGCCGGACGCGATGCTGATGCTGCCACCGAAGGACAACGCCGCGGCGACACCGGGCATGCTGGACGCCCTCTTCGAGGACCTCACCCCGCATCTGTCCGGTGACGGTATCCGGGACTACCCGTACCTCGCGAACATCCCTTCGGCGTCCTGGGGTCCCTGTGTGCTCAACGGGGGCATCTACGGGATCCCGATGCCCCGGCCGGTCTCCGGCGGTCCGGTCTTCACCCGCCTCGACCTGATCAAGAAGCTGGACGTCGACCCGAACCCGGGCAATTGGCAGGAGTACTTCCAGCTGTGCAAGGACGTCACCGATCGCAAGCACAACCAGTACGCCATGGGCGACCCCATCACCGCGTTCGACACGACCATGCAGATGCTGGGGGGACCCAACAAGTGGCGTGAGGAAGGGGGGAAGTTCACGTTCTGGCTGGAGACCGAGGAGGCCAGGCAGGCCATGGACGCGGTTCGCCGGATGACGAAGGCAGGTGTCATGCACCCGGACGCCTACACCGTCACCGGCAGCGTCAAGGAGTGGTTCGGCACCGGCCGGACCGTCATCAACCCGGACGGGGCCGCCGCGTGGAACGACTACTACACCACGTACGGCCCGACCGTGGAGGGCTTCGAGCTCGGCTACCTGATGCCGCCCGGCTGGGACGGCGGCCGGGGCATCTACTGGGCGGGCCAGTCCTACTACGGCATCCTCATCGTCAAGAAGGCGCCCAGGGCGCGGATCCGGCAGATCCTGCGGGCGATGAACGCCCTCGCCGCGCCGTTCGGCACGGACGGCTATCTGCTGCGCAAGTACGGTGTCCGGGGCCCCGACCACACGCTCAGGGGCACCGACCCGATCCTCACGCCGAAGGGCACGGCCGAGGTCACCCTGCCGACGATGTTCGCCACGGACGCGCCCTTCACGCTCTACTACCCGTCGAGGCCGGAGATCGTCGAAACGCAGTACGCGTTCCAGAAGGACGCCGTGGGTCGATTGGTCCGCAACCCCACCGAGGCCCTCTACTCCCCCACCAACGCCAGGAAATCCGCACTGCTCCAGAAGACCCTGGACGACACGCGCAAGGGAGTCATGCAGGGCCGCGTCCCCCTCAAGGAGTGGGACGGCGTCATGAAGCACTGGCGCGAGGAGGCGGGCGACCGGATCCGGGACGAGTTCGAGAAAGCATGGGAGAGCCGCCACTGATGCACCACCGCACCCCCACCGAGGAGCGGGGCCACTGGGAGCGGACCGCGGACGCCATGCTGCTCGCCGTCCGTCCGTACGCCACCACAGGGCACGACCTGATCCACCTGCCCGGTACGGCGAGCCACAACGGCGCGCACAGCGACGGCCTCGAAGGGTTCGCCCGCACGTTCCTGCTGGCCGCTTTCCGGCTGGCGGGGGCGGCGGGCGCGGACCCGCACGACCTCGCCGGATGGTACGCGGCCGGTCTCGCCGCCGGCACCGATCCGGGGAACCCCGACCGCTGGCCGGCCTTCACCGAGTGCAACCAGGCGAAGGTCGAGGCGGCGTCCATCGCACTGGCGCTGCACGAGACCCGGCCGTGGATCTGGGACCGGCTCGACCACGTCGTCCGGCAGCGGGTCCTCGACTGGCTCGCGCCGATGGTCGGCGACCCGATGCCCGGCAACAACTGGATCTGGTTCCAGGGCGTCACCGAGGCCTTCGCCCGCACGGCCGGCGGCGCATGGCTCCAGCAGGACCTCGACCGGACCATCGCGCTGACCGACGGCTGGTACGCGGGCGACGGCTGGTACTCGGACGGCCTCACCGGCGCGGGACACCGCAACTTCGACCACTACAACGGGTGGGCAATGCACTTGTACCCTCTGTGGTTCTGCCGCGTCCTCGGCGACGAGGCACCCGCCGGGCTGCTGGACCGCTACCGGGAGCGGCTGCGTCGGTTCCTGACGGATCAGCGGCTGCTGGTCGGGGCCAACGGCTCACCGCTGATCCAGGGCCGCTCGCTCACGTACCGGCACGCGGCGCTGGCCTCCGTGTGGACCGGCGCCCTCTTCGACGCCACACCACTGGCGCCGGGAGAGACCCGGTCGCTCGCGACCCGCGTGCTCGACCACTTCGACGGGCACGGGGCGCTGGACGCACGGGGGCTGCTCACGCTCGGCTGGCACCGGCCCTTCCGCGGCATCCTCCAGAGCTACTCCGGCCCTGCCTCCCCCTACTGGGCGAGCAAGGGCTTCATCGGTCTCGCCCTGCCACCGGACCACCCCGTGTGGACGGAAGAAGAGGCGCCCCTGGCAGTCGAAGTAGGCGACTTCACGCGGACGTTGGCCACGCCGGGCTGGCTCGTCTCCGGCACCGCCGCGGATGGTGTCGTACGCGTCGTCAACCACGGCGGCGACCACACCGACCCGGGCCGCCCGCACGCCGACGACCCTTCCTACGCGCGCTTCGCCTACTCCACGCACACCGCGCCGGAGACCCCCGGCGACCCGACCGTGCCCGGGGGCAGCGCGGACGCCGATCCGCTCGACAACGCGGTCGTGCTGCTCGACGCGGCCGGGCGCGCCTCGCACCGGCGCCCCGCCACCCGTGTCTCCGTCGACGGCGCCACCGCCGTCTCGCGCTCGCGCGCGCACTGGCTCGACGACACGACATGGGACGTGTTCGGCGGTCCCGTCACCGACTACACCCTCGGCCCCTGGATCACCGTCGGCTCCGCGCTGCGCGGCTCCGTCGAGGTCCGCGCCGTACGCGTCGACGGCGCCCCCGGTCCCGGTCATGTGCTGCGGGTCGGCGGCTGGGCCCTGGCCGTGGGCGACACGCACGCGGCCACCGACACCGTCCAAGTCGCCGACGCCCTCCCGTCCCCGGCCGTCGCCTCCGCCCGGGTCGAAGGCGCCAACGGCCTCATTTCCCTCGTCGTGGGCGTGCAAGGGCTGCCCGGCAGCGCGGTGGTCCCGGGCTTCGACAGCAACGCCCTCGGCCCCGCCTCCGCCACGCCCGTCGTGGAGACCGAGGGCCCCGTGGCCCACGGCAGCCTCCACATCGCCCTGATACACCTCGGCGGCACGGACCCCACCGTCCTGCCCCAGGTCACCACCCGTGCCGACGGCACCACCCTGCTCGCCGACGTGACCTGGGCGGACGGCACCCGGGACACGATCCGGCTCCCCGCCCCCGATCCGGACGCCCACGACCCCTGGAAGGACCAGTACCGTGCATGACGACCGCCGGATCATCGAGGACCGGATCCGCAAACTGCTCGACCACGTCGTCCGCCCCGCCCTGTACGGCGCCGCGCGGCCGCTCTCGCTCAGCGCCTGGTTCGTGGACGGAGAGCCCGTACCCGTGGCCGACGCGCTGACCGCCGCGTACGAGCCCTTCCGGCTCGGCTCCACATGGGGCGCGCCCTGGTGCACCACCTGGATGCGCGCGAGCGCCGAGATCCCCGGCGACTGGGCAGGACGCCGCGTCGAGGCCGTCTTCGACCTGGACTTCGACCTCACCAAGGGGCCGGGCGGCCAGGCCGAGGGCTTCGTCCACGACGTCCACGGCACTCCGATCCAGGGCCTGCACCCGTACCACCGCAGCGTGCTCCTCGCCGACTCCGCCAAGGGCGGCGACCGCGTCGACCTCCTCGTCGAACTCGCCGCCAATCCGCCCATCATCGGCAGCGCGGGGATCAACACCCATTACGGTTCGCGGGAGACGGCCGGCCCCGATCACCTCTACCGCCTCAAGCAGGCCGAGATCGCCGTACGCGAGGACGACGTCTGGCACCTCGTCCACGACATCGAGGTCCTCGACGAGCTGATGCGTGTGCTCCCGCCGGGCTCCACGCGGCGGCACGAGATCCTGTACGCCCTGCGCCGCACGGCCGACACCGTCGACCCGGCCGACGTGGCGGGCACCGCCGCCGCGGCACGCGACCGCCTCGCCGATGTGCTCGCCCGGCCGGCACACGCCTCCGCCCACACCCTCAGCGCCGTCGGGCACGCCCACATCGACTCGGCCTGGCTGTGGCCGGTGCGGGAGACCGTACGCAAGTGCGCGCGCACCTTCACCAACATGACGACCCTCGCCCAGGAGTACCCTGAGCTGGTCTTCGCCTGCTCGTCGGCGCAGCAGTACGCGTGGATGCGCGAGCAGCGCCCCGAGATCTTCGCCCGGGTGAAGAAGGCGGCCGAGGAGGGCAACTGGGTACCGGTGGGCGGTATGTGGGTCGAGGCCGACGGCAACCTCCCCGGCGGCGAAGCCCTGGCCCGTCAACTGGTGCACGGACGGCGTTTCTTCGCCGAGGAGTTCGGTGTGGAGCAGAAAGGTGTGTGGCTGCCGGATTCCTTCGGCTACACCGCGGCCTACCCCCAACTGGCCAAGCTCGCCGGTGCGGAGTGGTTCCTGACCCAGAAGCTCTCCTGGAACGAGACGAACAAGCTGCCGCACCACACCTTCCACTGGGAGGGCATCGACGGCTCCCGCGTCTTCACCCACCTGCCGCCCGTCGACAGCTACAGCGCGTCCCTCACGGCGGCCGAACTCGCCCACGCCGAGGGCAACTTCGAGGACAAGGGCGTCTCCACCCGCTCCCTCGTCCCGTTCGGCTACGGCGACGGCGGTGGCGGTCCGTCCCGCTCCATGCTGGAGAAGGCCCGCCGGCTGCGCGATCTGGAAGGCTCCCCCAGGGTCACCGTCGAGGCACCGGACGCCTTCTTCGCGGCCGCGCGCGCCGAGCGCGCCGAGCTTCCGGTGTGGCGCGGCGAGCTGTACCTGGAGAACCACCGCGGCACCTACACCAGCCAGGCCCGCACCAAGCGCGGCAACCGGCGCAGCGAAGCACTGCTACGCGAGGCCGAGTTGTGGGCGGCGACAGCGGCGGTACGGGCGGGCGCCCCGTACCCGTACGCGCGTCTCGAAGCGCTGTGGAAGCGGGTGCTGCTGCACCAGTTCCACGACATACTGCCGGGCACCTCCATCGCATGGGTCCACGAGCAGGCGGAACGGGAGTACGGGGAGATCCGGGACGAGTTGGAGACGCTGATCGCCGATGCCGCGGGCCGACTGCCGGGTGCTGCCGGGGCGCTGCTCAACGCCGGGCCGTACGCGCGTCGTGAGGTTACCGTCGTGTCCGGCGGCGCCCGGTTCCCGGGTGCGCAACGGCTGTCGGACGGCCGCTGCGCCGTCCTCGCCGAGGTGGACGCGCTTGCCTCCGGCGGCACGGTGACGGCGCCCCGGCAGGAGGTCACGGCCGCTTCCGAGAGCAGGGGCTTCGTCCTCGACAACGGCGTGGTGAGGGTCGTGGTCGACGGGCGTGGCCTGATCACCTCGGTCCACGACCACGCCGCCGACCGGGAGTCGATCGCCCCCAACGGCGTCGGCAACCTCCTCCAACTGCACCCCGACAACCCCAATCTGTGGTCGGCCTGGAACATCGACTCCTACTACCGCGACACCGTCCGCGACCTCGACGGCGCCGAGTCGGTGACGCTCGTCGACGAGGGCCCGCTGCTCGCGTCGGTGCGGGTGGAGCGCGCCTTCGGCGCCTCCCGGATCGTCCAGCACGTCGAACTCACCGCCGAGTCCCGCCAGGTGACGATCCGCACCGACATCGACTGGCAGGAGCGCGACACCGTTCTGAAGGCGGCCTGGCCCCTTGATGTGCACGCGGAGCGCGAGAGCGCCGAGATCCAGTTCGGGTACGTGCAGCGGCCCACGCACGAGAACACCAGTTGGGACGCGGCCCGCTTCGAGCTGTGGGCACACCGCTGGGTGCACGTCGGGGAACGGCGCTGGGGCACGGCACTGCTGACCGACTCCACGTACGGGCACGACGTCCGCCGTGACACCCGCGCGGACGGCGGCACCACGACCACGGTGCGGCTCTCGTTGCTCCGCTCCCCGCACAGCCCCGACCCGCAGGCCGATCGCGGGCGGCACGGCTTCGGTTACGCGCTGGTGGCCGGAGCCGGCATCGAGGAGGCCATCGCCGGCGGGTACGCCCTGAACCTGCCGCTGCGCCCGTCCCCCGCGTCGGCCACGGCCCTGGTGTCCGTGGACACCACCGACGTCGTGGTGGAGTCGGTGAAGCTCGCCGACGACCGCGGTGGCGATGTCGTGGTGCGGCTGTACGAGGCGTGCGGCGGGGCGGTCCGGGCGGCGCGGATCACTGCGGGCTTCGAGCTCGCCGCCGCGTTCGACTGCGACCTGCTGGAGCAGCCGGTCGCGCGGCTGCCCGAATCCGGTGACGGGGCGGTGGTCCTGGATTTCCGCCCGTTCCAGATCCGAACGCTGCGGCTGCGGCCTACGATGCCCCCGGACCAGGGGGAGGCACGTTGACGAGCGCGAAGCCCGAGAAGCCGGCCATCCGGCGGGGCACCAACATGCCGCGCCTGGGGGACTTCAACGAGTCCGTGATCCTGGACGCCATCCGCCGCCACGCCGACGGACTCAGCCGGGTCGAACTCGCCCAGGCCACCGGTCTGTCGGCGCAGACCGTTTCGAACATCACGCGCCGTCTGCTCGACAAGGGCGTGGCGCGCGAGTCGGGCAAGCAGCACACCGGCAGCGGCAAGCCCCGCACCCTGGTGGAGGTGGTGCCGAGTTCGCGCTACGCCGTGGGTGTGCACCTCGACCCCGCAGTGATCACGACGGTCCTGGTGGACCTGGCGGGCACCGTCGTGGCCCAGCGCAGTCGGCAGACGCCCAGTGGTGGCGACACCGACCGGACCAGCGCCGACATGGCGGCGTCGGTGTCGGCGCTGGTGGCCGAGTCCGGCATCGACGACGCCCGGGTGCTGGGCCTGGGCATCGCCGCTCCCGGCCCCATCGACGCGGAAGCGGGCTGGGTGGTGGATCCGCCGGAGCTGCCGGCCTGGGGCCGCTACCCGCTGCGCGATCGCCTGAGCGAGGCCACGGGTTTCCCGGCGCTGCTCGACAAGGACGTGACCGCGGCGGTGGTGGCCGAGCGCTGGGCAGGCGCGGCCACGGACAGCCGTAACCTGCTCTTCTTCTATCTCGGCACCGGCTCCGGCATGGGCCTCGCGGTGGAGGACACGGTGCTGCGCGGCGTGTCGGGCAACGCCGGTGAGGTCGGTGGCCTCGGCGCGTCCTTCTCGGCCCGTACGTTCGTCGAGGAGGCCATCGCCCTGGGCGCGCTCGGTGCCGAGTTCACCTGCCTCGACCCGGCGGACGCCCAGCGCGGGCTGGAACGCCTGGCGGTGCTGGCCGCCGCGGGGGACGTACTGGCGGACGGCGTCATCGAGCGCCTGGCCATCCGCATCGGCCGCGGTGTCTGCGCGGCGGCGACGCTCCTGGACGTGGACACGCTCGTGTTCGGCGGCCCGGTGTGGCAGTTGCTGTCCGATCGCCTCCTGCCCACGATCGAGTTGATGGTGGCGCGCAGCCCGTTCGTCAGACCGACCCACCCGACGACGGTCACCTCGACCACCCTGGGCGAGAACGTGGCGGCGATCGGCGCGGCCGCCCTGGTCCTGGACCAGACGCTGTCCGCTCAGCCGAGGTCACTGCTGCTGGCCTGAACGGTCCGGGAGCGCCGGGACGTGCCGCCCCGAGCCGGGTGACGCACTCGGGCACCCGCACGGGCGTCCGAGTCCACGCGGTGCCGACGGCTGTCAACACCGGCTCTGGATTACAGTGGTGTCATGACTGGTGCGATCGAACATCTCACGGTGGTCGAGGAGTTCCTCAACACGCTCGACGAGAGAACCTTCAGCTGGCACGGGAACCACTTCGTTCCGGGAGATGAGCTGGTTTCGGTCGAGGCGCTGACCGCCTGGATGGAGACGCACGGTCTCGTCCCTGCCGGGCAACAGCTGGGACCGTCCGACCTGGCCGCCGCCATCGCACTGCGGGGCGCCCTGCGCGAAGCGCTCACCCCGGGCGCCGACAGTGCCGGTGCCGCGCGGGCACTCGTGCGTTTCCCCCTGCGGCTGGAACCCGATGGGTCCGGCAGGCTGCGCATCGCGTCCGCCGATGGCGTGGCCGGCCTGGACGCCATCGTCGAGACGGTGGCGGTCAGCGTCGCCGGCGGTGCCTGGGACCGTATGAAGCTGTGCGCGTCGGAGGACTGCCGTCGGGCCTTCTACGACACTTCACGCAACGGGTCAGGGCGCTGGTGCCGGATGGAAGCGTGCGGCAACCGGAACAAGACGCGCGCCTACCGACGCCGCCAAGCCGGTTGACGGTCCCGCGGTATCAGCTGTTCAGGATCGCCTCGGCGATGTCGTCCGGGTGGGTCAGCATGCCCTCGTGCGTACCGGGGACCATGACGGGTTCCAGGCCCAGGCGCGCGGCGAACTCGGCGCCGGGGCGGGGAAGCGCACGGTCGTCCTCACCGAGTATGTAGGCCGCGGGGATCCCGAGCTCGGCCACACCGGGCACGTCGAGCGCGTCCAGGAAGTAGCCGCCGGGCTGCGGTGTCAGCAACTCCGCCGTCAGCCGCTGAAGCCCCTCCTCCGCGCCCTGCATGAAGATGCCCTGAACGAACTGCAGCGTCGGGGGAATCGCCCGCGCCGGGGACGCGTCGATCAGCCCCCGCAGCATCGCCGCGGCCTCGGGCGGATTGTCGTCCAGCATCGACCTCCCCCGCACGGGGACCTGCGCGGCGTAATGCACGACCTTGGAGACCCTGTCCCCCAGCCGGTGCACCGCGCCGGCCACCGGATAACCACCCCAGCTGTGACACACCAGGGTCACGGCGGTCAGATCCGGTGCCTCGACCTGGGACACCACGTACTGCACCGCGTCGTCGAGCCCGAGCCCCGTGGGATCGTCCCCGTCGCCCAGGCCGGGCAGGGTGAGACAGACCGCCCGGTGACCCGCGGCACGCAGCCGCTCGGCGACCGGACGCCATGCCCACCCACCGTGCCACGCACCCGGCACCATGACATAGGTCGAATTCATTCCGCTCATATCGATCTCCACTGTTCGTCTGAAATGTGTCCGCACTGAATACCGCCGGTTCCGCACAGCGCGGCGCGGCACCGGCGGCGGTCGGCCGGGGGTCAGGTTGCCCGCACCGGCCGGCTGTCCGCGGCCACCGCTTTGCGGTAGGGGCGGAAGAAGTCGCGTAGTTCCTGCGCGTAGAGCTCGGGCTCCTCGAAGGGTGCGAAGTGTCCGCCGCGGACAGGCTCGTTCACGTACACGGTGTTCGCGGTGCGCTCCAGCCAGGCGCGCGGCGGGCGCAGGATGTCGCCGGGGAAGAGGGAGAAGCCGGACGGCACCTCGACGCGCCGGGTCAGTTCGGCACGCGGAAGGGCGGAATTCGCCTGGTACATCCGCATCGACGAGCCGATCGTCCCGGTGAGCCAGTACAGCGTGACATTGGTGAGGATCTCGTCCCGGGAGAAACTGCGTTCGACATCGCCGCCACAATCACTCCACGCCCTGAGCTTTTCGACGATCCACGCGGCGAGCCCGGCCGGTGAGTCCATGAGTCCGACGGCGGCGGTCTGTGGCCTCGATCGGTGCATCGCGGCAAAGGCGCCCTCGCTCGCGCCCCAGGCGGCGACGTCCGCGAAGTAGGAGCGCTCCTCCGGTGTGAGCGCGGCCGGGTCACCGGTGAAGACCGGCGGCAGGCCCCCGTCCATCCGGTGCACGGCCACGACCCGGTCGGGGTGGTCGAGCGCGAGAAAGCGGCTCACCTGAGTGCCGATGTCCCCGCCCGCGGCACCGAATTGGTCATACCCCAGACGCGTCATCAGCTCCGCCCACATGCCGGCCACCGCCATGACGTCGGGTGACGGACCGGTCGGCCGGTCGGAGTGTCCGTACCCCGGCATGTCGGGCACGACCACGTCGAACGCGTCCGCCGGGTCGGCCCCGTGTCCGCCCGGATCGGTCAGCAGCGGAATGACCTTCGTGTAGCGCCAGAACGAATCGGGCCAGCCGTGACCGAGCACGAGCGGCAGCACGGGACCTGTCGGACGGACCGCCCGGGCGTGCACGAAATGGATGCCCAGGCCGCCCAACCGCGTCCGGAACCGCGGCAGTCGGGCAAGCGCCGCCTCCTGGGCCGGCCAGTCGAACTCGTCCGCCCAGTAGGACACCAGCTCACGCAGCCAGTCCACGTCGGTCCCGGCCGACCAGCCGGCCTCCTCCGGCACGTCAGGCCAGCGCGTCGCCCGCAGCCGCGTCCGCAGATCGTCAAGCACCGCGGGCTCGGCCCGCTCGACAAAAGGATGAATGTCCATCAGTGAGTCCCTTCCGAGATCGACACCAGTAAACCCTATAGATGGTGTCGCGAGGTCGTCAACGAGCGAGGAGGGCGCGGGCGACCCGGGCAGCTCTGCCGGATGAACCGCCGTCACATCTCGCCTGAGTTACCATCATTGGCAAGGTGGCTTTACCAATTTCAGAGAGGGTGGCAGGGATGCGTTTTGGTGTCGGACTGCCGAACGCCGTCGCGGGAGTGACACGGGGCCGGTTACTGGAACGGGCCGTCCGGGCCGAGGAGTTGGGCGCGAGCACCGTGGCCTGCGTCGACCGGCTGGTCTACCCGAGCTGGGAGACGATGACGACGCTCGCCGCGGCGGCCGCCGTGACCGAACGGGTCGGTCTTCTCGCCGGTGTCCTCGTGGCGCCACTGCGCACCAATACGCCGCTGCTGGCGAAGCAGGCGGCCACCGTGGACGTCCTGAGCGAGGGCCGGCTGACGCTCGGCCTTGGCGTCGGCCGCCGGCCGGACGACTACGAGCTGTCCGGGGCCGACTTCCGCCGACGGGGCGCGGTCCTCGACGCGCAGTTGGACACCCTCGGGCAGGTGTGGCGGGAGTCCGGCGCCGGCACTCCGGGCGCCGTCGGCCCGGCGCCGTACGACCGCGCGCGGGGGCCGCGCGTGCTGATCGGCGGCCAGTCCGAGGCCACGCTGCGCAGGCTGGAGAAACACGGCGAGGGCTGGATCGCGGCCGCGGGGCTGGGCGGCTGGACCGGCGCACTCGCCTTCGCCGAGCGGGTGCGGGAGACCTGGGAGAAGGCGGGACGCCCCGGGCACCCGCGCATGGTCGCCACCGTCTATGCCGCGGGCGGCCCGGACCCGCGCTCCCGGGCCAGGGAGTGCATCCGGCACTACTACAGCTTCCTAGGCACCGCCGAGGCGGACGAACTCGCCGGGCACGTCCTGACGGACCACGCGGGTCTCATGAAGGCGCGGGACGAGCTGGTGGCGGCGGGGTTCGACGAGATGATCCTGCTGCCGACCTCCGACGAGCCCGACGACCTGGATCCCCTCCAGTACCTGGTGGAGAACGAGGGGTGAGCGGGGCACCTCACCCCGGCGGCCACCTCCGCCCCTCTGCTCAGGGACATCCGACCCGGCCCGGAACTGGTCCGGGCCCATGGAGCCGCAGCGGCTCCGCATACACAACAGAAAGAGCCGAAGATGAACAGCAACAGCAAGTCTGCGGGCACCGTCTCGCGGCGCGGAGTCCTACGGGGCGCCGCCCTCGGCGGCGGCGCGGTCACGGCCGCCGTCCTCCTGCCCACGGGCGTCGCTTCCGCCCAGGACCGGCACCCGGCCGGCGGCGGACTCGTACCGCAGGTGCCCGGGGTGGACACCGTCATCGACACCTCGCACGCCACCGACGAGGTCGCACGGATCTTCAGCGCGTACTTCCGCACCAAGAGCGCCAAGGACTACGAGGGCATCAGCACGTTCTTCTCGAAGCGGAACGCCAACTACCTCGACGCGATACTCGGTTGGCCCTTCTACGGCTGGCAGGCCATCCACGACCTGTTCGCCCGGTACATGCCCCGCTGGCCGAAGGACGGCACGTCCTCCCCCGTCCGCATCCTGGGGGACGCGACCAGCGCTGTGGTGTTCTTCACCAACACGGCGGACCTGTTCGGCCCGTCGGAGATGCGCGCCGCCGGTGTGGTCGACTTCCAGCGGGGCAAGATCGCGCGCTGGGTCGACTACTGGGACGGCCGTCACTTCGGGACCGCCAACCTCGACGCGTCGCGTCTGCCGGCCGACGAGTTCCCGCAGGACTGGATGGAGTCCACGGTCGGTGAAGGTGCCGCCCCGGTGATCCGGCAGGTCTCCGCGCGGCTCGCGGCGGCGCTCCAGGCCGGCGACGGCGAGGGGGCGGCGGCGCTGTTCGCCTCGGACGCCGTGTTCGAGGACATGACCGCGCACCTCCAGATCCTGGGCCCGCGCAGCATCGGCGCCTTCCTCACCGCCGCCGCCGACGTCCTGCCCTACGCCGGCCGGGGCACCCGGGTACGGCACGTGGTGGGCGGCGCCCTCGGCGGCGGCTACGAGTGGGCCGCCGCGGGACCGGTTCCGCGCGGCCTCAACGCCCTCGAACTCGATGTCCACGGCCGGATCACCCGGTTGACCGCCGTCTGGGACGGCACCCTCGTGGACGACGACACGCTCCTCACGATGGCCCGCCGGGCGATCGAGCACTGATCCGACACGCTCGCCGCGCTACCGGACCCTGTGCGGGGGCGGAAGTCCGCCCCCGCGCGGGGAAGCACCGCGCGGTTGCCGTCGGGTCCGGCGCACGCCGTGACGCGAACGACGTCCGTGTGTCCCAGGGACGTTCGGCCCCGTGCGGGGGAAGTGCCGCCGGGGGCCGTCGAGTTGTCGTCGGGGGCTAGGTGTATTGATCACGAGCGTTGTTAACGCCGCCGGGCTTGATCATGGCGAAGGCCTCCGTGTGTGGTGGAGGTGTCGAATCTTCACCGCACG